>JADJUF010000037.1:629437-944155 GCA_016717005.1 Myxococcales bacterium
CCGCGCGGCGAAGATCGCGCGCTGGTTCGACGCCAAGGAGCACTGGGCCGCGGTCGGCCTGGTGCTCGGGCTGGGCGTGCTCGCGGTGGTGCGCGCGTGGCGCCCCGGCGAGCACGAGCCGGTCCGCGACGGGCCGGTCGCGCTGGTCGTGCTCGGCGCGCTCGCGGTCGCCGCGGTGGCGTGGTTCGCCGCGATCGTCGGGCTGCTCACCACCGCGACCCGCTCGTTCTGATCAGCGCCCGCCGCGGTTGCGTGGTTCGCCGCGGGTCAGGCGGCTCGGGCGCCGCGCGTGGTGCTCGGCGCGCGCGCGGTCGCCGCGGTGGCGTGGTTCGCCGCGATCGTCGGGCTGCTCACCACCGCGACCCGCTCGTTCTGATCAGCGCCCGCCGCGGTTGCGTGGTTCGCCGCGGGTCAGGCGGCTCGGGCGCTGCGCGTGGTGATCGGCGCGCGCGCGGTCGCGGCGGTGGCGTGGTTCGCCGCGATCGTCGGGCGCTGCTCACCACCGCGACCCGCTCGTTCTGATCAGCGCCCGCCGCCGGGGCCGGGCCCGCGCCCGTGGTGACCGCCGGGACCGCCGGGGCCGCCGGGGCCGTGACCGTCGGGGCCGCCGCGCCCGTGGCCACCGGGGCCGCCGGGGCCGAAAGCGGCGTGGCCGGCCTGGAACTCGGCGAGGCTGAGCGCGCCGTCGTGGTTGGTGTCGAGCGCCTTGAAGCGCTCGGCCGCGCGGTCGTTGCGGATCGCGGTGTGCTCGGCGTCGTCGAGCTTGCCGTCCTTGTTGGCGTCGTACTTGGCCAGCATCGCCTTGCGCTGGGCCTCGTGCTGCGCCTGCATCGTGGCGCGCATCGCCGCGCGCTCGGCGTCGTCGATCTTGCCGTCGCCGTTGGTGTCGGCGCGCTTCATCATCTCGGCGCGCTTGGCGGCTCGATCGGGGCCGCCGCGCCCGTTGGCGAGGGCCAGGCCGGTGGCACCGGCGATGAGCGCGGCGGAGAGGACGGCCACGAGGCCGAGCTTGGTCTTGGTGAGTGACTTCATCTGCGTACTCCTTGGGGGGACGCCAGCTCATAGAGCAAGCGCTGTGCCGCCCCGTCGACGCCGCCAAGTGCTCGCCACGACTTGGGTTCGGGCCGACCGCGGTCGCCGACCTGCGGATTGTGCAGGGGCGCACGTGCGGTATCGGCATCCGCTACCAGGTGAACGCCATCGTCGACGTCACCAGGAGCGCGGTGTTGCGGCCGATCGTCGACGGCTCCGACGGCGCCGCGGCGCACGTCGGGCCGCGGCAGATCACCATCGGATCCGACGCCCGGGTCGGCGTCGACGTGAGCTGCCAGCCGAGCTGCCAGCCGACCCGGGACGGGAACCCCAGCGGCTTCTCGAACCGGTGGTCGAGGTTGATCCCGAACCCGACCACGCCGATCGTCGCGGCGCTGTCGACCGGGATCGCGCGCGCGGGGTCGTGGGCGCCGGGCCGGCTCCACTGGTGCCACTGGCGGGCGCCGCCGATCTCGCCGTAGAGCGCCAGCATCGAGTTGGCGCCGAGCACGTGCGAGCCGAGGCGGACCAGATCGACCCGGGCCATCGCGCCGAGCCGCTGCACGCTGCCGTAGTGCAGGTTCGACGGCCCCGGCTCGGTCAGGCTCAGGTAGAGGAAGTCGCCCTCGAAGGTGAAGCGGCCGATCCGCGGGCCGAACGCCAGCGCGGCGCCGAGCGCGGTGTACGACTTGCCGTCGTGGACGAGGTGGCCGACCGCGCTGCCGAGACGCAGGTTCGCGCCGGTCGTGTCGTGGGGTCCGTAGGGATCGTCGACCCACCTCGGGTCACGCTCGCGCGGTGCGTCAGGTGGTGCGTCCGCGACAGCGCGGGTGGTGCCTGTGAATGTCAGCAACAGGGCGAATGTGATCCCAGCGCCGACTCGATCGAGTCGACGCGCAGACTTGGCAGTGCGCATCGTGCGGGCCTCCTCCGGCTGAGGTGAGGTGATGCACGCCACGCGCCGACGCGACGCCTTGCGCGGCGCGGGCGCGCTGATAGGCTGCGCGGGTGAAGCGGACCTCTCAGCGGCTGATCGCCGCCTCGTGTGTCGCGGCGCTGGTGTCGGGCTGCGCGGTGACGCGGCAGCAGCGCAAGGTGGCGGTCATCAGCGGGGCGGTGTTCACCGGCGTCACCGCCGGGTACGCCTTCAGTCGCTTCCTGGCCCACTGCGATCCTTCGATCAACGGCTCGTCGGATCAGTGCGAGGCCGACCGCATCGACGATCGCAACTTCTGGGGCGGCGTGTCGCTGCTCGGGTTGATCGCGACGATCGGCCTCCAGCTCCTGCCGGTGACCGACCCCGAGCGGCCGGAGCCGACCGCGATCGCGGTCAAGCCGCCGCCGGCGCCGCCGGCCAGCGCCAACGCCTTGCACTCGCCGATGGCCGTGCAGCTCGCCGATCGCGCGCGCACGCTCGCCGCCGCCGGCAAGTGCGTCGAGGCGTTCGGCAGCCTCAAGGCCCTGGCGACCGTCGACCGGCCGCTGGCCGATCAGCTGCGCGCGTGGGATCCGACGGTGTCGCGGTGTCGGACGGTCCGCGAGGCCTGGGGCTCCGACACGGCGATCGTCGCGCCGGTGCCGACGTCGACGGCCCCGACGGCGCCGGCCGGGCCCGGCGCGCTACCGCCCGAGTGACGCGTCGAGCGCCGCGCGCATGATCGCGGTCGGCGCCGGGTGGCCGGTCCAGATCGCGAACGCGCGCGTGGCCTGGTGCAGCAGCATCGCGCGGCCGTCGACGGTGGCCAGGCCGCGCGCCGCGGCCGCGCGCAGCAGCGCGGTCGGGCGGTGGTAGACCAAGGTCGCGACGGTCGCGTCGGCCGCGGCCGCGGCCAGCGGCACGCTCGCGGCTAGCGCGGCGTCGGCGGCGGGGTCGAGGCCGGCCGAGGTGCAGTCGACGACGATCCCGGCGCGCGGCAGCAGCGCCGCCAGCTCGGCCCACGGCCGGGCCGCGGTCCACGCGACCTCGGCCGGGCGCCGCGCGACGACGATCGTCGCCACGCCCGCGGCCGCGAGCCCCGCGACCACCGCGCGGGCCGCGCCGCCGGCGCCGAGCACCAGCGCCGGGCGCGCGTCGAGCGGGACCGCGGCGGCGCGGAGGCCGTCGACGAAGCCGCCGGCGTCGGTGTTGTGACCGACGACCTCGCCGTCGACGAACGCCAGGCAGTTGACCGCGCCGATCGCCACGGCCAGCGGGGTCTGCTCGTCGCACAGCGCCGCCACCGCGGCCTTGTGCGGCACCGTCACGCTGGCGCCGAGCGCGTCGACCGCGGCTAGCCCGCGGACCGCGTCGGCGAGGCGCTCGGGCCGCACCGGCAGCGGCACCATGACCGCGTCGAGGCCGACCGCGGCGAACGCCGCGTCGTGCATGGCCGGGCTGCGCGAGTGCTCGATCGGCCAGCCCAGCACCGCGGCCAGGCGCCGGGTCACGGCGCGACCACGACCGGCGCGGGCCCGCGCTCGGCCTCGCGCAGCGCCGCGGCGGCCGCGCGCATCAGGGTCGCGAGCGACAGCGCCGCGCCGCCGAGCACGCCGGCCACGCCGGCCACCGCCGCCGCGCGCTCCTTGCCCCGCTGCACCACCGCGATCGCGGCGACCACCCGGCGCGCCACCAGCGCGGCGCCGATCGCGTCGGTGTACGGCAAGAGGATCAGCACGCGATCGCCGCCGATCTCGACCGGCAGATCGATGTCGCGCACCGCCGCCGACAGCGCCGCCGCCGCCTGCGCGCGCAGCTCGGCCGCGGCGGTCGGATCGGCGTGGGCCGGCGGCGGCAGCCGGACCATGCACACCGACAGCGCGTAGCCGTAGCGGCGCGCGCGCTTGAGCTCGAGCTCGAGCGCCCGCTGGAAGAACTCCATCGGCTGCAGGCCGGTCGACGGATCGACCTGGGCCATGCGATCGAGGCGCTCGCGCAGGCGCAGCTCGTTGCCGCGCGCCGCCACGCCCCGGCGCCGCTCGTCGGCGAGCTTGGCGGCCGCGAACAGCACCGGGCCCAGCCGCTCGAGGTCGTGGGGCCGCACCGCCACCAGATCGGCGCCGGCGCCGTGGGCGCGCTCGGCCGCGGCCTGGCCGACCCCGGCCACCGCGGCGATCAGCACCGGCCGGCGCGGCTCGAGGGCCCGGGCCGCGTCGAGGATCGCCGTGCCCGCGGGCAGGCCGACGACGACCACGTCGGGCATCGCGTCGCTGGCCAGGCGCCGGTTGATCTCGCCGATCGCCGCCAGGCCGACCGCGGCGTACGCGACCGCGAAGCCCTGCGCGATCACCGCCGCGCGCACCTGCGCGACCGCCTCGGTCGAGGCCTCGTGGATCGCCACGCGCGCGCTCGGCATCGGCGCCAGCGGCGCGACCTCGATGACCTGATCCTCCTCGATCGCCGCGGTGCCGGCCCGCGACGGCGCGCGCCGCACCCGACCGGGCTGACTCGGCGCACGCCGCGAGCGTTCGGGCATCGGCGGTGACCCTACCAGATCTGCCCGCGGTTCACTCGACGTCGGTGATGCGGCCGCGCGCGCGCCCGCGGGCGAAGCGCAGCTCGATCGGATCGCCCGGCGCCAGCGCGGCGGCGTCGGTGACCACGTGGCCGTCGCGGGTGGCCAGGGCGTAGCCGCGCTCGAGGACGCGCAGCGGCGACAGCGCGTCGAGGCGCGCGACCAGCTGCCCGAACGCCGAGCGCCGCCGCTCGAGGCCGCGCGCCAGGGCCGCGTCGAGCCGGGCCCGGGCGGCGTCGAGGTTGCGCCGGCCCAGCGCCAGCCGGGGCCGCGGGCTCGGCAGCCGCCGCTCGAGCGCCGTCAGCGCCGCCCGGCGCGCCGCCACCTGCGCGCGGGGGTGGGCCGCGAGCAGCCGCACCTCGAGCCGGCGCAGCGCCGTGCCGTGGGCCCCGAGCCGGGCGGTCAGCGCGCCGCGGGCGCCGCCGATCCGATCGTCGAGCTCCTGCCGGGCCGCGCGCAGGTACAGCCCCAGCTCGCGCCGCAGCCGCCGCTGCTCGAGCACCAGCGCCGCGCGCAGCTCGTGCTGGACCGGGGCCACCAGCTCGCCGGCCGCGGTCGGCGTCGACGCGCGCCGGTCGGCCGCCAGGTCGCACAGCGTGATGTCGACCTCGTGCCCGACCGCGCTGACGACCGGCACCCGGCACGCCGCGACCGCGCGCACGACCCGCTCGTCGTTGAACGCCGCGAGGTCGCTGGTCGCGCCGCCGCCGCGCCCGACGATCACCACGTCGACCGCGGCCGCGTCGATCATCCGCAGCGCGGCCACGATCTGCGCCGGCGCGCTCGCGCCCTGGACCACGCAGTCGGCGACGACGATCTGCGCCGGCGGGAACCGGCGCTGGATCGTGCGCACGATGTCGCGCAGCGCCGCGCCCGACTTCGACGTGACCACCCCGATCCGCCGCGGCACCGTCGGCAGCGCCCGCTTGCGGCTGTCGGCGAACAGGCCCTCGGCCGCGAGCTTGCGCTTGAGCTCCTCGAGCGCCGCCGCCTCGGCCCCGGCCCCGGCCGGCTCAGCGTAGTCGACGTAGAGCTGCAGGCGGCCGTCGCGATCGAACACGCCCAGCTTGCCGCGCACGCGCACGACCATGCCGGCCTCGAACGCGAACCGCAGCCGCTGGGCCGTCGTGCGCCACATCACCGCCGGCATCTGCGACGTGCGGTCCTTGAGCGCGAAGTAGACGTGGCCGCTCGACGGGCGCTTGAGTTCGCCGACCTCGCCCTCGACCCACAAGAGGCCATAGCGCTCGACCGCGGCGTTGGCCCAGCGGACCACGTCGACCACCCGCAGCGGGCGCTCGCGGCTGGCCGGCTTGGGCCCGTCGGGCGCGCCGCTCTGACCCGTGGACACGCCCCACGGTAGCCAACCGGCGCCCGGCGGCGCAACCGCCGGGCCGGTTCGTTGCAACCCGGCTCCCTGGCGTGGTGTCGGAGTAGCGGATACCATGCACGCCCTGGCCATGCCCGACGACGTGACCCGCGAGCCCGGCGCCCCCATCGGGCCCGACGAGATCGACCCCGACCTCATCCGCCTGGGCCGCGGCGTCCCCCAGATCGGCCTGGTGTCCGCGGCCGGCGTCATCATCCTGTGCGTCGCGCTGTTCGTGCGCCTGCGCCACGACTTCGCCTACGCCCGCGAGCGCGGCACGCCGCGCGCCGTCACCGTCGCCAGCATCGTCGACGGCAAGGTCCCCGCCAACTCGTACGTCACGCTCGAGGCCACGCCCGACCGCGTCGGCGCCATCCGCCTGCGCGCGTCCAAGGGCAACTCGGGCTCGCGCCTCGCCGCCGCGCGCGGCGCCGGCGATCGCCTGTGGCTGGCGCTGCCCGGCGACAGCTTCGATCACCCGTACCAGCACGACGATCAGGTCAGCGGCCGCCTGCGCAAGCTCGACGACGTCCGCTACGCCGGACCGCTGGCCCAGGCGCTGCGCACGTTCCCGACGCCGCGGTTCATCACCGGCGCCGAGCTGCGCCGCGCCAAGGCCGCCAACGCGACCCAGGTGACGCTGCTCGACGGCGCCACGCTGGCGGTGACCGGCACCGACGAGATCGACCTGGCGATCGCGGACCCCGGCACCGCCGTGGTCGTGGCCGCGCTCAGCCCGGGCTACGCGATCCCCGACTGGGACGCGGCGCTGACCGCCGCCGGGCTGATCACCGCCGGCCAGGCGCCGATCAGCGCCACCCCCGATCTGGTGCGCTGGCGGGTCCAGCGTCCCGACGCGGTCGCCTCGGTCCAGGCCGCGCTCGACGGCGCGCAGCTCTGGGGCGCGCGCGCCGAGGTGTCGACGATCAACGTCCGCGGGCCCTGGGCGACGTTCGCCGCCAGCGAGGCCGGCGTGACCGGCCCCGGCGGCGAGCTGGTGCCGTGGTCGGCGATCGACGTGGCCGGCGTGTGGGCGCCGCGCACGATCCCCGCCGGCGCGTGGATCATCCTCGCCGACGAGCGCCCCGGCGATTACTGGTACCTGCAGCCGATCTATGGCGGGCTGGCGCTGATCGGGCTGCTCGCGCTGTGGGCGCTTGTGCGCGCGGTGCGCCGCGAGTTCTTCGATCGCTCGGCTGTCGCGCGTTGACCGTCGCGCCCGACCGCCGCTACATTTCGGCCATGCGGGGCCCTGGCATCGGAGCGCTGGCGCTAGCGCTCGTCGCGGGCTGCGCGTTCGATCCGAGCGCGCGCGGGACCAGCGGCGACGACGACGCGCCCACCGGCCCCGACGCCCGCGCCGAGCTCGACGCCCCCGACCCGCTCTCGATCGACGCACCAGGGCCCTGCCCCGACGACGACGGCGACACCGTCTGCAACATCGGCGATCGGTGCCCGGGGCAGGACGATCGCCAGGACCGCGACGCCGACGGCACGCCCGACGCGTGCGACGCCTGGGACTGCGGGCCGACGGCGCCGTCGATCAACCTGCCGACCTCGACCGGCGGCGACCTCAACGCCACCATGGAGGCGTGGTCGTTCGGGTTCGACGGCAACGTCATCGAGGTCAGCCCCGGCGCCCAGCTCCTGTTCGGCGACTCGGTCGCGATGCGCGACAGCAACGACGCCTGCACCGGGTGCAACGATCAGATCGAGGTCGGCTGGGCCGCCGGCGCCCGGTTCCAGTGCTTCGACTTCGGCAACCCGACCCAGAGCCAGACCCAGCGCCAGACCCGGGTGGCCCAGCAGATCACGATGCCGACGACGCCCGGTCGCCACGACGTCGTCCTGCAGGTGGCCCAGGCCGGCAACTGCACCGGCAACGGCGGCGAGCGGGTCAACGGCTGGTACCGGACCGTGCCGACCGCCCCGATCGTCGCGGCGGTGTGCGTGCGGTAGCGCACGCGGCGCGGTCCCTCCGACGCGCCGTGTTACAACCGCCGGACTTTGGCCACGCCGGTTCGACTCTACGACTCCCTCCGCCTGCAGAAGGTCGCCTTCACCCCGATCGAGCCCGATCGTGTCGGCATGTACCTGTGCGGGCCGACCCCGTACGCGCCGGCCCACATCGGCCACGCCTACTCGGCGATCTGCTTCGATCTGATCCGCCGCGGGTTCATCTTCCTCGGGTACCAGGTGCGGTTCGTCCGCAACATCACCGACGTCGAGGACAAGATCTTCACCGCCTCGGCCGCGGCCGGCGACGACTGGCTGGCGTGGGCCAACCGCTTCGCCGACCTCTACAACGCCGACATGCGCATGTTCGGCGTGCTGCCGCCCGACGTCGAGCCGCGGGTGTCGACGCACATCGACGAGATCGTCGCGATCACCGCGCGCCTGGTCGAGCGCGGCAAGGCCTACGTCGTCGACGGCGACGTCTACTTCGAGGTCGCGACGTTCCCGTCCTACGGGCGGCTCAGCGGCCAGTCCCTCGACGATCTCCAGGCCGGCAGCCGGGTCGCCGTCGACGAGCGCAAGCGCAGCCCGTTCGACTTCGCGCTGTGGAAGGCCGCCAAGCCCGGCGAGCCGTCGTGGCCGTCGCCCTGGGGCGCGGGCCGCCCCGGCTGGCACATCGAGTGCTCGGCGATGAGCGCGAGCCACCTGGGCCCGACCTTCGACATCCACGCCGGCGGCAAGGATCTGGTGTTCCCGCACCACGAGAACGAGATCGCGCAGTCGCAGGGCGCGCACGGCGACGACACCTTCGCCCACCACTGGATGCACAACGGCTTCCTCAACTTCGACGGCACGAAGATGTCGAAGTCGCTCGGCAACGTGCTCGGCTGCACCGAGATCGCGGCCGCGGTCGGCCCCGAGGCGCTGCGCTTCTACTTCGTCTCGCACCACTACCGCTCGCCGATCGACTTCGAGATCGAGGGCAAGCGCGACGCCGACAACAAGATCATCGAGCCGCGCTTCCCCGCGCTCGAGGCCGCCGACCGTCGCCTCGACTACTTCTACAACACGCTGCGCCGGATCGACGACTTCGTCGCCGCCGGCGGCGACGGCGGCGACGGCGCGGTCATCCCCGAGGCCGAGCGCCTGGCGGCCGAGGCCCGCGAGGCCCTGGCCGACGACTTCAACGCGCCGATCGTGGTCGCGGCGCTGGGCGAGGCGGCCCGGGTCGCCAACCGCCTGCTCGACGTCGCCAAGGGCGTCGACAAGGCCGTGCGGCGGCGGTCGCTGGCGCGGCTCGGGCGCGACCTGCGCGCGGTCGGCTGGGCGCTGGGCGTGCTCGCCGACGATCCGGTCCGCTACGCCCACGGGCGCCGCGCGCGCCTGGTCCGCGCCCGCGGCCTCGACGCCGCCGCGGTCGAGGCGCTCCTGACCGCCCGCACCGAGGCCCGCGCGGCCAAGGACTTCACCCGGGCCGACGCGGTCCGCGGCGAGCTGATCGCGCTCGGGGTCGAGATCCTCGACACGCCCGCGGGCAGCGACTGGCGCGTGAGCGAGTCGGCGATCGAGACCGGGCCGACCGAGGGACAGAGCTCGTAGCGGTTCGCGCGGGCGCAGAGCTCCGCGACGGGCGGCTCGGTCGCGGAGGCGCGGGGCTCGGAGGCTCGCGGCCCGCTGGAACTGCTCAGCGCTCGTACGTTGCTCGGTCGAGCACGGGTCCACGCGCCCGGAGTCGCGCGTCGTGGAGGTCGTGGAGGGGCGGCTCGTCGCCGCTTGCCCCGACGAGGGGCCTGACGACAGGCCTCCCTGGAACTCAGCCCGGCGCTGGCTCGGCCAGCAGGCGATCGAGCTCGCCGCGGCGGTCGAGCGCGGCGATGTCGTCGTAGCCGCCGACCGGGCGATCGTTGATGAACACCTGCGGCACGGTGTTCTGGCCGGTGGCCTCGACCAGCCACGCGCGGGTGGCGTTGTCGCCGGTGCAGTCGCGCTCCTCGTAGGCGACGCCCTTCTTGTCGAGGAGCTTGGTCGCCCGCCAGCAGAACGGGCACATCGCCCGGGTATAGATGACCACGGTCGCCATCAGTCGTCGGCCGCGTCCTCGGACAGGTACGCCAGGATGACCTCGTCGAGGCTGCGCTCCGAGATGAGATCGCCGCCGAAGCCCTCGGCCTCGCGCGCGCGGCGGACCTTGGCCGGCGCCGAGGTGGGCGCGCCCTTGCCGCCGACGATCACCGCGGGCCGCGACACCACGACGCCGCCGCTGGGGGGACGACCGCGGGCGGCCGGGCCCGAGCCGGGCGGGTTCGAGGAGCGCGGGATCGCGCTGGCGGTCGGGGTCGGGGGCCGGGGCGGAGACGGCCGCGGCGTCGGCGCGCGCGGGACCGATGGCACCGCCCGCGACGGGGTCGGCACGCGCGATCCGGTCGGCGTCGCGCGCGCCGCGGCCGACGGCAGGGCCCGCGGCAGCGGCGGCGGCGTGGCCGGCGGACGCGCCGGGGGACGCACGGGCGGCGCCGAGGACGGACGCGGGATCGGCGGCCGCGCGACCTCGACCATGCCGGTCTTGCGCCCGAGGTGGTACGAGCCGGCCCGCTCGGGGCTGGCGCCGGGCGGGGTCGGCGCCGACGGCGGCGCAGGTGAGTGGACCTCGGCGACCTCGGGGACCTCGGCGAGCCCGGCGGCGGTCAGCTCCTCGTCGGTGACCTGGATCGCCCGCATCGCCGCCGACACGTCGTTGCGCGCGCTCGCCGCGCCGCCGGCGTCGAGGTCCGCCGCGGCGGCGAGCTGCGGGCTGACCTGCTCGGTGGGCGCCCGCGCGACCTCGGCCGAGGTGAACGCGACCCGGACCGGCGGCGGCGTCGACGCCCCGGGCCGCGGCTCGACCACGATCGGCGGGCGGGGGGCAGGCGGCGCGGCGGCGGCCTCGAGCGTGGGCGCCCGCGGCGACGGGATGTCGGGCAGGATCTGCATCGGGATCGTGGCGTCGATACCCGCGGCATTGGGGATCCCGTCGAGCTCGAGCCCGGTGGCGGTCGACGCGCGCCCCGCCGGGATGAGCTCGATCACCGGCCCGCTCAGCTCGTCCGAGGCTGGGAGCAGCTCGATCGACGGCGATGACGGGTCGTCGAGGTCGAGCGCCGGCAGCGGCACGTCGTCGTACGGCGAGTGGGTAGCGCCGAGCGGGTCCATCAGCTCGATCGGCGGTCCGTCGACCGAGCCGTCGGCGGCGCCGAGCGGGTCGATCAGCTCGATCGGCGGTCCGTCGATCGAGCCGCCGGCGGCGCCGAGCGGGTCCATCAGCTCGATCGAGGGTCCGTCGAGCGAGCCGTCGGCGGTGCTCCCATCCTCGACCAGCGGCGCCTCGGCCACGACCTCGACGGGCGCCGAGGCGTCCTGCTCGCGCGGGACAAGCCCTGGAGTTCCAGCAAGATAGGAGTCGATCTTCTCGTCGAACGTCCCCTTGCGAAGATCCTTCATGACGGCCTTGTGCTGGGCCTGCATGAGGGACTTGACCGCGTCGTCGTTGGAGCCCGGGTCGTAGACCAGCTTGCGCGTCGAGATGA
This sequence comes from Myxococcales bacterium, assembly GCA_016717005.1. Classification (NCBI taxonomy): domain Bacteria; kingdom Pseudomonadati; phylum Myxococcota; class Myxococcia; order Myxococcales; species Myxococcales bacterium. Next base: position 640,849 of record JADJUF010000037.1, read on the forward strand.
TCACGCCCCCGTGGAACAGGTGCGTGAAGACGTGCGGGTTGACGATCCCCGAGTCCTCGGTCTGGATATGAAACACGATGCCGCGGAAGCGGACATTGTGGTTGTAGCCAAGGATGGGCGAGCGCTTGGCAGCCACGAGGAGTTCTCGAACCTACCACGCACCGGTGAGCGGCGGATCACTCGTGGGCGCGCGATCGAGCCGGCGTGGGTAGCCCTCGGGGCCCGCCGCCGCCACACGCCCAGGGCGGCAGCGCCCTCGGGCCCCGCCGCCACCACACGCCCAGGGCGGCAGCGCCCTCGGGCCCCGCCGCCACCACACGCCCAGGGCGGCAGCGCCCTCGGGCCCCGCGACGCTCGCGCCGCCGCGGCGGACGGGCCGCCACGATTTCGGCATCCTATCGAAGGGGTTGTCTTTTCCAGGTGCGGTTGGTACTTAGGGGCGGGGCGTCGTGCCCTGTCTGTTCACCCGGCTCCCCCTGGGGGCCTCTGCAAGAGAGTACGTCCGTGTCGACTCCGGAAGCTCGATTCGTCGAGCTGTTCAAGACCTGGCTGGTTTCCCTCCCCCACGACCTCAAGATCGCGTACGAGGCGATGGACGACGAGAACCTGCCGAGGTCGTCCCGCGAGATCGCGGTGGGCGCGATCATGTACGTCGTCTCGCCCAACGACTTCGTGGCGGACCGCAACGAGGTGGTGGCGAGCTTCTCCGACGACGCCGTGCTGCTGCGCCTGGCGCTGCAGGTGGTGGTCAGCGGCGGCGGCGAAGACGGTGAGGCCTTCCGCGACCGCTTCACCGAGCTGTTCGATGGGCTCGACGACGACCTCAAGGTCTGTCGCGAGCACATGGGCGACCTGATGGGCTGGCTCGAGGGCAAGGTCGAGGGGCTGCGCAACCAGAGCTACAAGGGCAAGAAGGTCCCGGTCTACCTGGACAACGACGACGCCCGCGAGGAGCTGTTCGAGGACGGCCTCGGGTTCCGGACCGACTACCCGGTCGACGAGAAGGTCATCGACGACAAGCTCAAGAAGGCCTCGACCGTCGTCGAGGTGATGCTCCGCCGCCGCGCCGAAGAAGTGCGCGCGGCCGGCATCGCGGTCTGAAGTTTCTCTGCACCCGGTGCGTGGTGCGGAGGTCCGGACGTTCCTACGGACGGGGGCCGAGACCCGTCGCGCGCCTGCCGCGTGGTGGGGGGGGGGGGGGGGGGGGGGGGGGGGGGGGGGGGGGGGGGGGGGGGGGGGGGGGGGGGGGGGGGGGGGGGGGGGGGGGGGGGGGGGGGGGGGGGGGGGGGGGGGGGGGGGGGGGGGGGGGGGGGGGGGGGGGGGGGGGGGGGGGGGGGGGGGGGGGGGGGGGGGGGGGGGGGGGGGGGGGGGGGGGGGGGGGGGCCTTCTTGCGCTGGCGGAGCGAGCGGTTGCGTGGGCCGCGCGATGGTCGCGCGGGCAGGCGCGACCTGGCGCCGAACATCCGGCTTTTTTTTTGGGTGCGGACGGTCGCGCGCGTGCGCGCGGGCTCTGGCGCGACTTGGGGCGCCGAACATGGCGGGCCGGTTTTTTTTTTTTTTTTTTTTTTTTTTTTTTTTTTTTTTTTTTCGGCCGTCGCCGAGGCCGGGCACGATGTAGCCCTTCTCGTTGAGGCGCTCGTCGATCGACGCGGTGAAGATCGGCACGTCGGGGTGGTGGGTGTGCAGGGTGCGGATGCCCTCGGGGCAGGTCAGCAGGCACACGAACTTGATCGAGCGTGGCTTCGCGGCCTTCAGGCGCTCGACCGCGGCCACCGCGCTGTTGCCCGTGGCGAGCATCGGATCGACGACGATGCAGTCGCGGTCCTGCATCTCGCTCGGGACCTTGAAGTAGTACTCGACCGCGCCGAGGGTCTTGGGATCCCGGTACAGGCCGATGTGGCCGACCCGCGCGCTCGGCAAGATCTCGAGCATGCCGTCGAGGATGCCGGTGCCCGCCCGCAGGATCGACACCAGCACGATCTTCTTGCCGTCGAGCTTGGGCGCCAGCATCGGCGCGATCGGGGTCTCGATCTCGACCATCGACAGCGGCAGATCGCGACAGACCTCGTAGCCGAGCAGCACGCTGATCTCGCGCAAGAGCGTGCGGAAGGTCTTGGTGCTGGTGTCCTTGACGCGCATGAGCGTCAGCTTGTGCTGCACCAGCGGATGTCCGATGACGGTGACCTGGCCTGCCATACCCGGGACGTTACCGCATCTCGCGCGCGCCGAGCCGCGTGGTCCCGGCGTATGGTCGACGGGTGAAGCACCTGCGCCGGCTCCCGCTCCTGGTCCTCGCGGCCGCCTGCGGCCCCGCCGCGCACGCGCCGCCGCCCCCGAGCGCGCCGCTGGCGCTCGAGCCGACCGAGCCGACCGAGCCGACCGAGCCCGCCGAGCCCGACGAGCCCGACGAGCCCGACGAGCCCGAGCCGCGGCCGCCGACCCAGCCGCCGGTGCCGACCGAGCCCGCCACCGCGGCGATCGCCGACGGCGCGATCGTGCTGTCGCAGCCGATCCTGTTCCTGGCCGGCGGCGCCGAGCTCGCCGACGCCAGCGCCTCGCCGCTGACCGCGCTGGCCGAGCTCCTCGCCGCCAAGCCCGACCTCACGCTGGTCCGGATCGAGGGCCACACCGACGCGATGGGCATGGGCGAGGCCAACCAGCGCCTGTCCGAGGCCCGGGCCCTGGCGACCGCCCGCGCGCTGGTGGCCCGCGGCGTCGCCTGCGCGCGGCTGCTCCCGGTCGGGTTCGGCGAGAACAAGCCGGTCGCCGACAACCGCACGGCCGAAGGCCGCGCCGCCAACCGCCGCATGGTGATCGCCCCAGCCGCCCTGCGCGGTCGCGCGATCGGCGGCATGCCCGTCGACGGCGGCGGCCAGGTCGCCGGCGATCCCTGCCAGTGATCACGCGCCGGCGCGGGCGGCGCCGGTGACGAACAGGTAGTGGTGCCCGGTCACGAACACCTCGCGTTCGTGCTGCTGCAGGTACTTGCGATAGAACGCGACGTCCTTGATCACCAGGCCCAGCTCGGGCTGACGGAAGTTGCGCATGCGCGCGCCGTGGCAGAGCTCGCCGTCGCGGTAGCGGCAGTTGGGCACGCCGACGATGACCGCGCCGGTCGGCGTCAGGCACGCCTGGACGACGTGGCGCAGGAGCGCGCGATCGTCGACGCCCGGGCTCTGGAGCGTGCCGATCGCCAGGACCAGATCGAAGCGCCCGAGGGCGTGGGCCGGCAGGTCGGCGAGGTCGAGCTCGAGCGCGGTCAGGTCGACGTCGAGGTCGGCGAGGCGCGCGCGCGCGATCGCCAGCGCGCTGGCGCTGTGATCGACGCCGACCACCGCCGGCGCGAGCTCCGGCCGCAGGCGCGCGATCAGCGCGATCGCGTCCCCGGTGTTGATGCCCAGCTCGAGGATCCGCGGCCGCGGCGGCAGGCGCGCCCGGGCCAGCGCCTCGGCGAGGTCGAGCACGAAGCCCGGCTCCTCGGCCTTGCGGATGCGCGCGAACGTCGAGGCCGCGCCGTACCGCTCGGCCACCGGCGCCGCTGGTGCGTCGGGCGCCGCGGGCGCCAGCGGCTCGAAGCCGATCGCCACCCGGCCGCCGCCGAGCGCCACCGGCGTCCGCAGCCGCAGGCCCAGGCGATCGGCCAGCTCGACCCAGACCCGCAGCGGACGGTGGCGCGCCCCGTCGACGTCCTCGCCGGCGTAGCGGCCACGGCCGCGATCGGGATCGAGCACCTGCAGCCAGATCTCGTCGGCGCCGGCCGCGCGCGCGCGCTCGACGTGCTCGATGATCTCGACCAGCGGCGCCGCCGCGAGGTCGGGAGCGTCGGCCGGGCCGCTCATCCGCCGACGCTACGCCGTGGTCGCGGGACCGTCAAAGGTCAGGGACCGTAGCAGTGCAGGGCGCCCTGGATCTCGGTGCCGCACGACGGAGCCGAGCAGGTGAGCACGCCCGCGTCGGCGCCGCCGCCGCACTGCCAGAAGTCGCACGCGGGGCTACACGTGGCCCCAGCGCAGGCGGGGTTCTTGTCCTGGCACTCGACCTGGAACGTGCCGCAGGTACCGTCGAACTTCTGGACACAGATCTGGTCGGGCCCGCACGCGGCACACGCCGGATGGCTGTCGTCGGCGCAGGCACCCAGGAGCACGATCGCGAGCGCGCTGATCAGTCGAGCCATCAGCAGATCCTAGCGGCGCCAGTGCCCGCGCCCATCGCCCGCGCGCACGGTCGCGATCCGGATCACCCCGCGGGCGATTTTGACCGACGCCGGGCCGTGAGCTGTGGCACGCTCGACCGGTGACCGCTCGCAACCTGCTCGCCGCGTTCGTCGCCGCCGCCATCGGGCTGGGCTCGGCCGGGTCGGCCTCGGCCCAGCTGTGGAAGCCGAAGAAGAAGACGACGACCACGACGGTCGCGCCCAAGAAGAAGCGCGCGGCGCCCGCCGCCCGCAAGCGCCCGGCCCGCAAGAAGCCGACCAGCGCGGTCGTCCGGTTCAAGGCGCCGCCGCCGCGGGCCGATGCCGACGATGATCGCGATCGCGACGAGGTCGCGGTCGACGACAGCCCGCGCATCACGATCGTCGACGGCGATCGCGACGACTGATCGCGCCTACCATGGCACCGTGACCAACGACCCGAGCGCGCCCGTCCCGGACTTCTTCGCCCAGCTGCTGCGCGATCACCACGACCTCGAGGCCTGCGTCGTCGAGCTCGGGCGCGCCGCCGACCAGCTGGACGCGGTCCCCGGGGAGGCGGCCGCGCTCGCGACGCTCGCGACCGCGCTCGCGTACTTCGACGGTCCGGCCGCGCGCCATCAGGCCGACGAGGAGCAGCTCTTGTTCCCCCAGCTCCGGTCGCTGCCGGCCTTCACCCAGATGATCCCGGCGTTCGAGTGCCAGCACCAGCTCAACGACGGCACGCTCGCCGAGCTGCGGGCCGCGCTCCAGCCGGGCGCGCCGGCGCGGATCGGCACGGTCGCCGACCTGGTCCGCCGATTCGTCGAGATGCAGCGGGCCCACATCCTCGCCGAGGAGCGCGCGCTGTTCCCGCTGGCCGCGCGCACGCTGGCGCCGGCGATCGTCGAGAACCTGACCCGCGCGCAGGCCGCGCGCCGCGGCTAGACACCGACCGGTTTGAATGCCGTCGCGAGACGCGGACGTGCGAGGCAGATCCGGGCGCACGCCCGAAGCGCAGCGAGGAGCGTAGGGACCGACGTGACGAGCGAGCATCGGACGTACGCCCGGAGGTGCCCGCAAGGTCGCGTCGCAGCAGGCACTTCAAAGGGGTCGGTGTGCTAGACCAGGGGACGGCGTCAACGTCCACAACCTTGGGGTCGCGGCTGTCTAGAGGTGCACCGTCTCGGTGAAGTAGGTCATCGTGCCATCGAAGCCGTAGCCGCCGAACCAGCCCAGCAACTTCTGCGCGCCGTGCGGCACCACGATCGCCCCGAGCGCAGCGCGCTGGATGGCCAGGGATGGTCTACGTCATGGTCGCGCTCGCGCTCGGCGGCGACCCGGGCCGGGGTCGGGGCCGGGGGACGGTGTCAACGTTGACAACGTTCGGGTCGCGGCGGACGCCCAGTCCCTCCCCGGCGCCCGACCGGTCAGTCGCGCAGCTCGAGATCCACGCGGCGGTCCTTCTGCCAGCCGGACTCGTCGGTGCCGGTGGCCTCGAGGTCGCCGCGCGTGGTCTCGGCGAGCTGCGGCGCGGTCACGCCCAGCTTGTGGAGGTAGTCGCTGACGCTCTGCGCGCGCCGCGCGCCAAGACCGAGGTTGTACTCCCCCGTGCCCCGCGGATCGGCGCGGCCGATCAGGTCGAGGCCGCGCCCCGTGAGCGGTCCGGTGGTCAGGCACACCGCGACCTGCTCGAGCACCTGGCGGTCCTCGGGCAAGAGCTCCGTCTGGTCGTACTCGAAGTTCGGTGGAACGGCGGCGCTGGCCTTCAGCCCGCACTGCGCGGCCAGGTCGCCCGACACGTTGAGGTTCGGGCTCACCTGGGTCGGCGGCGCGGTCGCGGTCGCAGGCTTGGGCGTCGCGGCGACCTGCCCGCTCGGCTCGGTCGGCTCGGCGACCTTGGTGTTGGACTTCTTCGAGCAGCCCGCGAGGGCCAGGACGCTGAGGACGGTAGCAATGTGAACACGCATGTCCCGTCCTACCAGAACCTCGCGGCGGGGCCACCCGTGACCGACGCGCTCGAGAATTCCGGATTGCGCGGTCCTCATGCTCGCGGGATGAACCGCGAGGCGGCCTCGGCGGTGACGCCGACGGTGGCGCGGTGACGCCGACGGTGGCGCGGTGACGCCGACGGTGGCGCGGTGACGCCGACGACGCCGACGGTGGCGCGGCTCGTCGGGGGCGGCGGGCACCTCGTCGGTGGCTGGGCCGCGACCGCGTCGACGTTGTGCCTCGCCTGCGCCTCGCGCAAACGCCCGCGATCACATGCGCGGTTCCGTGGGCCGGTTGACCGGTCGGTTCTGTCCAGGCGTTGCGAATGTCCAGATCCCGCCGCCGCCCACCGTTCGTCGACGACCGTCCCCTCCCCGCTACAGCCGCCGCCGCAGCTCGGCGGTGACGCCGACGGTGCCGCGCAGCTCGTCGGCGGTGGCGGGCTGGGCCGCGGTCGCGTCGACGACGATGTTGCGGGCGCCCTCGACCCGCGCGTAGAGGTAGACGAGGTCGGTCAGCGCCATCGTCAGGTCGGCGCCGGCGCCGTAGGTCCAGACCTTCTGCGAGTAGCGGTCGAGGCTGAGCAGGCGCGCGTGCGACGCGAACGCGTCGGCGCGCACCCACGCGGCCGGGCGGTCGAGATCGATCCGCGCGGTCAGGCGATCCTCGTCGAGGATCTGGTTGGCGACCGTCGGCTGCATGGCGTTGCGCGCGTGGACCTCGATCGTCGCCGGGCCAGCGCTGGCCACGACGCTGGCGTCGAGGTGGAGCGCCCGGCGCTGGACCGCGGTGGTCGCGGTCGACGTGAACTCGCCGATCTCGAACCCGACGTCGAGGCCGACCGCGACCTGATCGCCGAGGCGGACGCCGTCGATCGCCAGCGGCGAGATCGCCGCCACCAGCGGGTCGACGACGCCGTCGTCGAGCAGCCCCAGCGTCGTGAACTCGATCCGCATGAAGTCGTAGGTCTGGTCGCGACCGCCGTGGCCCTTGCCGCGCCGGGCCCAGTGCACCGGCGCGATCGAGGCCCACGACTGGAACGTGGTCGCGGTGGTGCGGGCCCAGTCGAACTGGAAGCTCATCGGCGCGACGTCGACCTGGTGGCCGGCCGACAGCCAGCGGTAGAAGCGCAGGTTGGCGTAGACCGTGTCGCCGCTGGCCCGCTCGCCGCTGGTGGCGATCGGCAGCGCCAGGAGCGAGCGCCGCACCTGCCGGCGGCCGCGGTAGCCGAGCTCGAAGGTGTCGAACGGCAGCGGCAGGCAGCCGCCGACGCCCCACGCCAGCGCCGCGTGGGCGGCGCGGTCCTCGTAGAAGCCCTGGGCGCTGCCCTGGGCCTCGAACAGCCGGCACAGCGGCGCGTCCCAGGTCAGCCCGACGCCGACCGCCGCCGACGCCGGCGTCGCGGTGTCGGCCAGGGCCTGCGCCTGCGCCTTCCACTCCCAGGTGCGGTGCTGGTACAGCGCCGCCAGGTTGCGCACCAGCGGCCCCAGCACCGGGTCGTGCTGCACCTGATCGGCGGCGCGGTAGTAGTCGTACTGGAAGCCGCGCGGGTCGCTCAGGTAGTACAGCAGATCGCGCACGTCGCGCGCGGTCTCGGCCAGGCGCGCCGCCTCGTGCGCCAGCCGCGCGGCCTCGCGGCCCGCCGCGCTCACCCCGCCGTCATCGTCGGCGACCGCGGACGCCCCGGTGCTCGCGACCAGCGCGACCGCCATGACCATCGCGCGTCCACGCATCGGCGCGAGCATCGCACGTAACCACGGCCGCGGTGGCGCGTAGGTCGTGCATGCGCTGGCTCGCCGCGATCGCCGTGACCGCCTGCGCGAGCGCCGACCGCCCGGCCGCGCCGACGCCGCCGACCAGCCCGGCATGCGGATGCGCCTGCCGATCGCGGCCCGCCGCCTCGATCGCGCGGCGCTGGCCGAGCGCGTGCGGGTCCAGACCGGGGGCTGACGCGGCGCGGCAAGTGACGTCGGCGACGGTGTGACAGACGATGTCCGGTTGCGATCGGACCGGCCGACGAACGATCGTGCGCGGACATGCGCGCCTTCGTCTTGCTGTTCACGGCCGCGGTCGCCGTCGCCACCCTCGCCTGCGGCCCGTCGGCCAGCGGCGACGATGACGACACCGGCTGCCAGAATCGGTGCACCTCGTTCGGCTGGGAGCACTGCCTGTCCGACGGCGTCTACGAGGTGCCGATCCGGTGCGAGGCCAACGAGGTCTGCCTCGAGGACGTCGGCTGCGCGGTGTGCACGCCCGATCAGGTCTACTGTGGCGCGATCGATCAGGTCTGGATGTGCAACGGCGACGGCACCAGCGGCACGCTGGTCACGCAGTGCCCGGCCGGTGAGGTCTGCGGCGCCGGCGTCTGCACGACCCCGTGCCAGCGCGCGCTGGGCGAGCCGTCCAACGTCGGCTGTGACTTCTGGGCCGCCGACCTCGACAACGAGGCCGCCGAGACGCTGTTCCTCGTCAACGACGCCGCGGCCCAGCAGTACTCGATCGTCGTCGCCAACAACAACGACTACGACGTGCAGATCACGGTCTTCAAGAACGCCGGCCGCGTCGGCGGGCTCGACGAGCAGGTCGTGCTGCAGACGGTCGCCCTGGCCCGCTCGGCCAAGCAGGTCGATCTGCCGGCGCGCGAGGTCGACGGCACGATGGGCCAGAACGGCACCTACGCCCGCTACAGCGGCTCGGGCACGTTCGTGTCGCCGCACGCGTACCACATGGTCACGACCGGCCCGGTGGTCGCGTACCAGTTCAACCCGATCGTCCAGCAGTTCTCGAACGACGCCTCGATCCTGATCCCGATCCAGGCGCTGGGCCGCCACTACTACGTGTGGGGCTGGCCGACCGCCAACCCGTGCGGGCCGGCGCCGGGCACGGTGCCCGGCATCGACGCCAGCATCCCGGACCACACCTCGATCACGATCATCGGCGTCGAGGACAACACCCAGGTCACGGTCAACGCCACCCACCCGATCAAGGCCTCGGCCGGCGACACCGGCTTCTCGATCGCCGCGACCCCGGCCGGGCAGCCGCTGACCTTCACGATCGACCGCTACGACGTCGTCAACCTCGAGTCGGATCAGCCGACGGTGCCGATCCAGGAGTGCTTCAACTTCCTCGACCGCGACGGCGACTTCATGGGCTCGCTGGTCACGTCCGACAAGAAGGTGGCGGTGTTCACCGGGCTCGAGCGCGGCATCGGCACCGGCGGGGCGATGCCCCCCGACCCGCCCAACTGGGACGGCGAGAGCTGCTGCACCGATCACCTCGAGGAGCAGCTGCTGCCGACCACCGCGCTCGGCCGCGAGTTCGCGGTCAGCCGGTCGCCGGTCCGCTCGACCAACCCCAGCTACCGCGAGCCCGACATGTACCGGGTGCTGGCGTCGGAGGACGGCGTCCAGATCACCACCAGCCTGCCGGGGCCGTTCGCGTCGTTCTCGCTCAACGCCGGCGAGTACAAGGCGTTCTACGCCGACCGCGGCTTCACGCTGTCGGCCACCGGCGCGGTGACGCTGGGCCAGGTGCTGGTGTCGCAGCACCGCGTGCCCGACGGCTTCACCGGCGATCCGTCGCTGGTGATCTTCCCGTCGGCCGAGCAGCACCGCAAGGACTACGTGTTCCTGGTGCCGTCGACGTTCCGCCAGAACTACTTCGTCCTGGCCAAGCCGGTCAGCGGCACGTTCACCGTCGACGGCCGCGCGCTCGGCGAGTTCGCCGGCTGCCAGGTCGAGCCGATCGGCGTGGTCCTGGGCATCAACTACGAGCAGGTCACCTGCCCCGTCACCGAGGGCCAGCACACCGTCGCCGGCAGCGATCCGTTCGGCGTGACCGTCTACGGCTACTACAACGTCGGCAGCTACGCGTTCGCCGGCGGCAGCGACCTGAAGATCATCAACCCGATCGGCAAGCCCAAGGCGCCGACGCGGGGGCTGCGGCGCCGGCTGCCGACCCGCTGATGCCGCGCCGGCCGCGCTGACCGCACCGACCGCGCCGGCCGTTGACCGCGCCGGCCGTTGACCGCGCGCACCGCGCTGACCGCGCGCACCGCGCTGACCGCGCTGACGCTGTCCGCGCCGTCCGTTGACCGCGCGCACCGCGCTGGCCGCGCTGACCGCGCTGACCGCGCGCACCGCGCTGACCGCGCCGTCCGCGCTGACCGCCGTCCGCGCCGTCCGTTGACCGCGCTGACCGCGCTGACCGCGCGCACCGCGCCGACCGCGCAGGCGCTGCGCGCGATGCCGTGGGCCCGCTGACCCGGCTGGCGCGACCCCGGGCGGTCGTGCGACCGTGGGACATGCGCGCATGGTGGCTGGCGGCTGGACTCGCGATCACGGGCTGCAGCGATGGCGGCGGCGCGATCATCGACGCCGCCAGCCCCGACGGGCGGGCTGACGCCAGCGCCGACGGCGACGCGGCGGCGCCGGACGCGGGCACGGTCCCCGACGCGGCCGACCTCGACGCCGGCGCGGCCGACGCGACCGCGGCCGACGCGACCGGCGATGACGCGACCCTGGTCCCCGACGCCGCGACGCTCCCGGACGCGACGCTCCTGGACGCGACGACCGTCCCCGACGCCGCGCTCCCCGACGCGACCGGCACCGACGCCGCCGCGCTCCCCGACGCGACCGGCACCGACGCCGCGACGCTCGCACCCGACGCGACGACCGCACCCGACGCCGCCGCGCTGTGCCCGGTCGGGCTCGACGCGCTGGCGCCGGCGTCTTTGGCGATCACCACCGATGACAACACCAAGGTCTGGCTCAACGGCGTGCTCGTCGACGACGTGGCGCGCATCTGGAGCGACCCGCAGCGCTACGACGTGATGATCTTCGCGCACCCCGGCCACCCCAACGTCCTGGCGATCGAGGGCATCAACCTGCAGAACCAGGCCGGGTACGATCGCGCGACGGTCGCCGACCTGCGCTTCACGATCGACGGCGTACCGCAGACCGTGGTCACCGACGCGGCGTTCCGCGCGACCAACACCCTGACCGCCGGCTGGGAGCAGCCTGGCTTCGACGACAGCGCCTGGCCGGCCGCGGTCACGCTCGGCCAGGTCGGCATCGCGCCGTGGGGCGCGGTCTTCGCCAGCCTCGCGCCCGGCTCGACCGCGCAGTGGATCTGGACCTACGACCCGGCCGCGGTCGCGATCAAGCCGACCGTCGAGTCGACCTACGCGCGCCGGCAGTTCACGACCGTCGACCCGCGCTGCCCGGTCGTCATCGGCGAGTGAGCCGCGGCGTCAGGCCGCGGCGCCGTGGCACTTCTTGTACTTCTTGCCCGAGCCGCACGGGCACACGTCGTTGCGGCCGACCTTGGGCGCGTCGTGGACGACGGTGCCCTGGCGCTCGCCCGGGCGCCGGCCGCTGAGCGCGGCGTCGAACGCCTCGATCGCCACCTGGGTCGGTGGATAGATCGTCGCCGCGATCTCGGCCGACATGGCCTCCTCGCGCACGTCCTCCTCGAGCAGCTCGCGCAGCTTCGCGTACAGGTGCGGCTGGATCTCGGCCTGGCTGGCGGCGTAGCGCTCGTGGACCGGGCGCTCGGCCAGGCCGGGCTCGGCGGCGTGCGCGGCCTCGACCACGCCGGCGGCGGCGCCGAGGTTGGCCTCGGTCAGGCGCGGCAGCGTGCCCTCGCGCTCGCGGTCGAACATCGCCCAGACCAGCGTGGCGTAGAACACCGCCGCCTCGCCGGCCTTGTCGCCGTGCTCGTTGCGGATCGCCGCCGCGAACTGCAGCAGGTGCGGCTGCTCGCGCTGCAACCGGCCCGCGAGCTTGTTCATCGCCTTCTTGTCGCCGCGCTGGTCGAGGCGCGTGAAGGCGGTGATGGTGCGTTCGACTTCCTCGGCAGAGACCACGACGGTCGACATTTGGCGCGCATGTTCGTGAGTCGCGCCGCCGCCGTCAAGGCTCGCGCGCACCCGTCGCGCGCCGGCCGCGATTCTGACCGCCGGCCGGCGCGCTCAGGGCGCGACGATCGCCTCGCCGAACGTGAAGCCGGCGCTGCCGCCGTCGGCGCGCCCGCGGGCGAGCCCGAGCCCGATGTAGGCCGGCCCGGTCGGCCACCAGGCCGGATCCCAGCCGTCGACCACCGGCGCCGGCATGACCAACGTGGTGACGCCCTCGACCGTCTGGTTCGCCAGCGCCGCGGGGTAGGCGTACGCGAACCAGCCCGGGGACGACGCGAGGTTGTCGGCGACGACGTCGAGCCGGGCGCGGTGGCCGGGGGCGCCGCGCCAGGTCGCGACCGGCGCGTCGGTCCACGCGAACGACACGTCCGGCGAGACGAACTCGCGCTCGAACGCGATCCCGGCCTCGTCGACCGGCGCCTCGGCGAAGTAGTCGCGGTCGAAGACCGTGACCAGGTGCAGGTCGCCATCGGCGCGCGCCGCGGCCGGCACGACGCGGTAGGCGGTGCCGAGCGACGCCCAGGTGCCGCCGGCGCTCGTGAACGTCACGGAGCCGAAGTCCGGCCGGCCGCCGTCGACGGTCACCGCGATCGGGACCAGGTCGACGCCACCCGCCGCGACGTCGACGTCGACGCGGGTCCCCGCCACGATCCGCACGCCGCGCTGGAGCTCGACCCGGGTCGGCTCGCCCTGGGCGTCGTCGACGACCGCGATCACGTCGTAGGTCCCCGGCGGCACCTGGGTCGGCGCGGTCGCGGGCGCGTGGTTCGCGACCTCGCCGATGAAGACCGCGTCGGCGGGCGACCCCAGGTCGAAGCCGACGTCGACCGCGCCGGTGACGTCGGCCCGGCACGGCCGGTCCCAGATCACCCCGTCCTCGTAGGTCGCGGTCAGCGACCAGCCGGCGCCGACGTCGGTCCGGCACACGATCACCGCGTCGTAGGTAGCGCCGTCTCCGTCGGCGTCGAACACCGCGGTCGCGCCGTCGGTGCGCACCCACGGCGCGGCCGGCGCGGCCCGGGTCGCGATCCACGCGGCGCCGCGGGCGGAGACCACCACCTCGGGCGGGCGGTTGTCGCCGCAGCTCGCGGCGACCGCGAGCACCATCCCCAGTCCCAGCAGGCGTCGCGCCATCAGCCGAGCATACGCTCGTCGACGCCGCTGGCGCGGCCGCTGGTGAAGCCCCACGCGATCGCCGCCACCGCCCGGGCCACCGCGGCCTCCTCGGCGTCGGTCAGCACCACCGGGGCCGCGCGGCACCGGGTCTCGATCCAGGCCAGCAGGCTGGGCGGCGGGTCCATCTCGAGGCCGTCGCGCAGGAGCCGGTCGTCGACCCGCACCGGCTCGAGGCCGTGGTGCAGGGTCACCGCGGCGTGCAGCCGGCAGGTCGCGTCGAGCGCGACCGCGAACGCGTCGCCGTCGGCCGACCACAGCCGCCGCTCGAGGAAGCGCACCACCGCCGGCTGGCGGATCGCGAACCACGCCAGCTCCTGGGCCGGCGCGTCGGAGCAGGGCGCGGTCGCGAGGCTGGACGGATCGAAGAGCGCCATGCGCCGACGGTAGGCGCCGCCACGGCACCGACCAACTTTTCGGATATGGTGCCGGCCATGACGCGCCCAGCCTTCATCATCGATGGGGTCCGCTCTCCGTTCGGCCGCTTCGGCGGTGGCCTCGCCGGCGTCCGCGCCGACGACCTGCTGGCGGCGGTGATCGCCGCGCTGGTCGCGCGCACCAAGGTCCCGGTCGACCGCATCGACGACGTGATCGCGGGCTGCGCCAACCAGGCCGGCGAGGACAACCGCAACGTCGGGCGCATGGCCGCGCTGCTCGCCGGCCTGCCGATCGAGATCCCCGGCGTGACCGTCAACCGCCTGTGCGGCTCGGGCATGCAGGCGATCGCCGACGGGGCCCGGCTGATCGCCACCGGCGAGGCCGACCTGATCATCGCCGGCGGCGTCGAGCAGATGTCGCGGGCGCCGCAGGTCATGGGCAAGCCCGACGCCGCGTTCCCCCGCGGCAACCAGACGCTCTACGACACGACGCTCGGCTGGCGGTTCGTCAACCCGAAGATGACCGCGGCCCACGAGACCCTGCCGATGGGCGAGACCGCCGAGCGCGTGGCCCGGCAGTGCGACGTCACCCGGGCGGCCCAGGATCAGTTCGCGCTGCGGTCGCAGCAGCGGGCGGCGGCGGCCCTGGCCTCCGGCCGGCTGGCGCAGGAGATCGTCGCGATCACCACGGGCACCGACAAGAAGGGCGCCACGCTCGAGGTCGCCGTCGACGAGCACCCGCGGGCCGACACCACGATCGAGAGCCTGACCCGGCTGCGCCCGGCCTTCGCCAAGGACGGCACGGTCACCGCGGGCAACGCCTCGGGCCTCAACGACGGCGCCGCCGCGGTGCTCCTCGCCAGCGAGGCCGCGATCGCGGAGCTCGGCCTCACCCCGCAGGTACGCTACGTCACGTCGGCGGTGGCTGGCGTCGCGCCGAGCCTGATGGGCCTCGGGCCGATCCCGGCGTCGCGCAAGGCGCTGGCGCGCGCGGGCCTGGCCGTCGACGCGATCGACGTCGCCGAGCTGAACGAGGCGTTCGCGGCCCAGGCGCTGCCGTGCGTCGCGCAGCTCGGCCTCGACCCCGAGCGCGTCAACGTCAACGGCGGCGCGATCGCGCTGGGCCACCCGCTGGGCGCGTCGGGCGCGCGCCTGGTGCTGACGCTCGCCCGCGAGCTAGCCAACGGCGGCGGCCGCCGCGGCCTGGCGTCGATGTGTATCGGCGTCGGGCAGGGGATCGCCATGATCCTCGAGCGCGCGTAGCCACGTGAGATCCCTTCGTTTCACCTGGTCGTAAAGGTCCAACCAGCCTTACGCGGCCATGGGTGTGACGCAGGCTCCACCCTGCGCGACGAACGGGTATGCTGCCACCTCGCCCCCGATGTCGACTGACGAACAGGCTCTAGCCCAGCGGCTGGTCGGGCGCGTGCTCGACGACAAGTACCGCCTCCGCGGATGCATCGGCATCGGCGGCTCGGGCGCCGTCTACAAGGCCGATCAGATCGCGCTAGGTCGCACCGTGGCGGTGAAGATCCTCAACGAGGATCTGTCGCGCGACGCCCGGCTGGTGAAGCGGTTCCAGGACGAGGCGCTGGCCGCGAGCCGCCTCAACCACCCCAACACCGTGTCGATCATCGACTACGGCCAGACCGGCGACGGGCTCCTGTACCTGGTCATGGAGTACCTGCGCGGCCCGACGCTGACGCACCTGATCGCCAAGGAGCACCCGCTGCCGCCGACGCGGGTGCTGGCGATCGTCGACCAGATCCTGGCCGGCGTCGAGGAGGCCCACCTCGCGGGCGTGATCCACGCCGACCTCAAGAGCGACAACATCCTGATCGAGCAGCGCCGGACCGGCCAGGATCAGGTCAAGGTCGTGGACTTCGGGATCGCCCGGCTGGTCAACGCCCCGCGCGAGGGCGAGGACCGCAACATCTGCGGCACGCCCGAGTACATGGCGCCCGAGCTGATCGGCGGCGCCGCCCCGTCGGTGGCCACCGATCTGTACGCGGTCGGGATCGTCGCGTACGAGCTGCTCACCGGGCAGACGCCGTTCGTCGGCGGCTCGGCGATCGACATCCCTCACCCGCCAGCTCAAGCTGGCGCCGCGGCCGCCGGGCGAGGTCGCCAACATCTCGCCAGCGATCGACGCGCTGGTCATGACCGCCCTGGCCAAGCGCCCGGGCGATCGGTTCGTCGACGCCTCGACCATGCGCGGGGCGATCACCGCGCTGGCGGGCCCGCCCCGCACCGCCACCGCGTACGTGTGCGCGTCGTGCGGGGCCCAGGCCACGACCGACTTCCGGTTCTGTCCGGAATGCGGACAACCGCGCCGGGCCCTGTCCGCGACCGCCGAGATCAGCGCGCCGGCGGGGGCGGTGGCCGAGGTCCGGGTCAGCCAGGCCTGGCCGGTGGCCTTGATCGGCCGCGACGCCGAGCTCGACCGCGTCGTCGACTTCCTGGCGGGCCGGGTGCTGGCGCCGGCCCTGCTCTTGATCGGCGAGCCCGGCAGCGGCAAGACCGCGCTCTTGCGGGAGGCCTACGAGCGCGTGGCCGAGGCGACCGGCGTGACGGTCTACCAGGCCGACGCCGATCCCTCGGGCGTGGCCACGCCGCTGTACCCGCTGCGCGCGCTGATCGCGACGATCCTCGAGCTGCCGCCCGTGTGCGGTCGCGACGACCTGGCGGCGGCCACGATGGCGCGGGGCCTCGGCGAGCGTGACGTGCCCGGCCTGGCCGAGCTGTTCGGCAACCCGACCGAGCTGGCCGAGCTCGACGCCCCGGTGCGCCGGCGTGAGATGTTCGCGTCGCTGATCCGCACGCTCGCCGCCGAGGCCACCCGCGGCCCGACGGTGATGGCGTTCGAGGACCTCGATCGCTACGACCGCGCCAGCATCGACATGATCCGGCGCGTGGCCGAGCGCCACGCCAGCGGCGTCCGGATCGTCGTGTCGCTGACCGCGGCCGAGGCCAAGACCTGGCCGGCCGACTGCCAGCGCCTGGTGCTCGAGCCGCTCGACGGCGAGGCCCTGGGCTTCTTCGCGACGCAGCTGGCGCGCACCTCGGCGGTCGGCGAGCTCAGCGCGCTCGAGCTGACCGAGCGCACCGGCGGCCTGCCCGCCCACGTCGAGCACCTGGTCCGGTACCTCGGCGAGGGCGGCGACCTCGAGCACGCCCCGACCTCGCTGCCCGACCTCGTCGCCGCGCGCCTGGCGACGTTGCCGCGCGAGGCGCTGCTCCTGTGCCAGGCCACCGCGGTGTTCGGGCGCGAGGCGCCGACCACGCTGGTCGCCGCGGCGGTCAACCTCGGCGCCGAGACCGAGCGCGCGCTCGCCGTCGCGATCGAGCGCGGCTGGCTGACCGCGACCGAGGATCTGCTCACGTTCACCAGCGGCCTGGTGCGCGACGTGACCTACGGCGCGATGCCGGCGTCGATCCGACGCGGCCTGCACGAGTTCGTCCGCGTCAACCTCGACGCGGCGACCCCGCCGGCGGTGGTCGCGCACCAGACCGAGGCCGCGGGCCTGCGCGCCGAGGCCGCGACGCTCTTCGCCGAGGCCGGCGACGCCGCCGCGCGCCAACTCGACGACGCCGGCGCGGCCCGGTGCTACAGCCAGGCCCTGACCTGCGCCCGGGCCGGCATCGCCAGCGGCGATCTGGCGCCGGCCGACCTGGTCGCGATCTCGCTGCGCCTGGCCGAGATCCTGCGCGCCAACGGCGAGCTGGCGCTGGCCCGCGGCATCCTGCACGAGGCCGAGAGCTGGGGCGATCAGGGCCCGCGGCTGCAGGCGCTGCTGGTGCGGTCGCTGGGCCAGCTGATCGCGGCCGAGCGCGATCCCAACGCGGCGGTGCCGTACCTGCAGCGCGCGATCGGCGCGGCGATCGCCACCGGCGACAGCGAGCTGATCGCCGACAGCTACCTCGACCTGGCGTCGGTGCTGATCCGGGCCGGCAAGAGCGCGACCGCGGTGCGCGAGCTCGAGGAGGCCATCGACCTGATGACGCTCGGCGACGGCCCGCGCTCCCCGCGCGCGCCGGTGAACATGTGGAAGATCGTCCAGAAGCTGGCGCAGCTCGCGGCGGCCGACGGCGACATGAACCGCGCGGCCTCGCAGGCCGAGGTGGCGCTGGTCCAGGCCCAGCACGCCGGCTCGTCGGCCGGGGTCGCGCGGGCGCGGGCGCTCCTGGCCACCGCGTACGAGAAGCTCGGCAACGGGATCCTGGCCGAGCGCCACCGCCGGGCGGCCGTCGACGAGATGCGCCGCCTGGGCGATCGCCGCGGCACCGCCGAGCTCTTGCTGTACGGCTCCAGCCCGGGGCGCACGCTGATGAAGATCTCACCCGAGGTGCTCAAGGAGGCGCGCGATCTCGCGCACGAGGTCGGGTGGACCGAGGGCGAGCATCGCGCCAGCGCCGCGGTCCACGAGTGATGCCGGCGCGCCGACACCACGGCACGGTCCTGATCATCACCGCCGACGCCGACGCGCGCCGCGCCTGGACCGCCGCGCTCGAGGCCGAGGAGCACGCGGTGGTCGCGGTCGGCGCGGTGCCCGAGGCCGTCGGCCACGCCCGCGAGGGCGGCATCGACGCGGTCGTGTTCGACGCCAGCGAGCGCCCCCAGGACGGACGAACGCTGGTGGACGCCCTCGACCGCCTGCCCGAGCCGCCGCCGCTGGTGCTGGTGTCGTCGTCGTCGCACGGGCCCGAGCTGTCGGCCCGGCTCGGCGCCGCGGCGTTCGTACCCAAGCCGTGCGCCGACGAGGACATCGTCGGCGAGTGCCTGCGCCTGCTGGCGTCGCGCCCGCGCCCGCGCCCCGACACCGCCGGCGACGACCCGCCCACGGACGACGCGTGAGCCGTCGCGGGTTCGGCGCCCGAAGTCCGTCCGAAGTGGCCCCGCCGCGACGACCGCGCTAGCGTCGGACGCATGCGCCGCAGCATCGCGATCGTCGTCGCCGGCGTGCTCGCGGCCAGCGCGGCCGCCGCCGCGCCGCCGCCGCACCAGCCCGCGATCGCGACCTGGGCCCGACGCGCCGGGTTCAAGCTCGCGGCCCCGACGTCGTGCACCGGCCCCGAGGAGCGAGCGTTCCAGGCGCTCGGCGCGACCTGCTGGCGCGTGAAGCGGCGGGCGCCGCGGCCGCGCTCGCGCATGTACCCGCGGTTGGTCCTGCGCCTGCAGACCTTCACCGACGAGGCCGCGGCCAAGCGCCGCATCGCGCGCTTCCACGACGGGGTCCGCGACCACCCCGAGCTCGAGAAGGCCTACCCGCTGCGGGCCGGCTTCCGCCTCGGCGACCGCGTGCTGGTGGTGGCCACCGACGCGCGCGCGTTCGAGGCCGACGCCTACCGCGCCGCGGCCGAGCTGGCGGCCCGGCTCGGCGGCACCGACCTGGTGTGCTGGCGCGCGTGTCCGGCCGCGCCGTGACCGCGCGCTGAGCGGGCCGCCCGCGCGCTGAGCGGGCCGCGACCATGTGCCGAGCGGGCCTGGTCCCGCCCGAGCCACCCGACCGCCGGCCGGCGACCGCGGCCCTCGACCAGGCCAGCCGCCGGCGCATGCGCTCCGCGCGCCCGAGCCACCCGACCGCCGGCCGGCGACCGCGGCCCTCGACGAGGCCAGCCGCCGGCGCATGCGCTCCGCGCGCCCGAGCCGCCCGACCGCCGGCCGGCGACCGCGGCCCTCGACCAGGCCGGCCGCCGGCGCATGCGCGCCGCGCGCCCGAGCCACCCGACCGCCGGCCGGCGACCGCGGCCTCAGCGCGCACGAGCCGCCAACCGGCGACCGCGGTCTCCGCGCGCCCGGCCGGCGTGCTCGGCGCGGTTGACAGTCGCGTCGATCATAGTATTCAATTGATTACTTGAATGTCTACGACACCGACCACCGCGCCCCACGCCGCCAAGCAACGCATCTACGCCCAGTTCGCGCGGGTCGCGAAGGCGCTCGCCGCGCCGGCCCGGCTCGAGCTGCTCGACCTGCTGGGCCAGGGTGAGCGCTCGGTCGAGGCCCTGGCCCAGGTCGCGGAGCTGTCGGTCGCGAACGCCTCGCAGCACCTGCGTGTGCTGGCCGGGGCCCGGCTGGTCGAGGCCCGCCGCGACGGCCAGCGGGTCTACTACCGGCTGGCCGATCCGTCGGTCGAGCGGCTGTGGCACGCGCTGCGCCACACCGCCGAGGCCCGGCTGACCGAGCTCGAGCACGTGGCGCGGGCCTACCTGGTCGGGCGCGATCAGCTCGAGCCGATCGCGCGGGCCGAGCTGGTCCGGCGGGTCCGGGCCGGCACCGTGACGCTGATCGACGTGCGCCCGGCCGAGGAGTACGCGCAGGGCCACCTGCCCGGCGCGGTCTCGGTGCCGCTGGCGCAGGTGCCGCGGTGGGCCCGGACCGCGCCCCGGGGCCGGCCGGTGGTCGCGTACTGCCGCGGGCCCTACTGCGTGTCGGCGCTGCAGGCGGTGGCGGCCCTGCGCAAGCGCGGCGTCGCGGCGGTCCGGACCGAGGACGGCGTCGCCGAGTGGCGCGCCGCGGGGCTGCCGATCGTCGCCGCGGCGGCGCCGTGACCGGGGCCGGCCTGCGCCTGGGCATCCGCGCCAACCTCAGCCAGTTCGTGCTGCTGGTCGTGGTCAACGCGTTCGTCGGCGCGATGATCGGGCTCGAGCGCAGCATCCTGCCGGCGATCGCCGAGCACGAGTTCGGGCTGGTCGCGCGCGGCGCGATCCTGTCGTTCATCGTCGCGTTCGGCGTGACCAAGGCCGCGACCAACTACGCGGCCGGCCGCCTGGCCGATCGGCTCGGGCGCAAGCCGGTGCTGATCGCCGGCTGGCTGGTCGCGGTGCCAGTGCCGTTCCTGCTCATGTGGGCGCCGACCTGGCGCTGGGTGCTCGTCGCCAACGTGCTGCTGGGCGTCAGCCAGGGCCTGACCTGGTCGACGACCGTGATCATGAAGATCGATCTCGCCGGCCCGCACCGGCGTGGCCTCGCGATGGGGCTCAACGAGTTCGCCGGCTACTTCGCCGTCGCCGCCAGCGCGCTCGCGACCGGCTGGATCGCCGCGCGCGCCGGCCTGCGCCCCGCGCCGTTCTACCTCGGCGTCGGGTACGTGATCGCCGGCCTCGGGCTGTCGGTGCTGGCGGCGCGCGAGACCCGCGGCCACGTCGCGCACGAGGCCCGCGCCCACGGCCCGCCGCCCGACGTGCGCGTCCCGTCAGCGCGCACGGTGTTCTGGCGCACGACGCTGGGCGATCGCGACCTCGCCAGCGTCACGCAGGCCGGGCTGGTCAACAACCTCAACGACGGCATGGCGTGGGGGCTGTTCCCGCTGTTCTTCGCCGCGGCGCGGATGAGCCTCGACCAGATCGCCGTGCTCGCGGCGATCTACCCCGCGACCTGGGGCCTGGCGCAGCTCGGCACCGGCGCGTGGTCGGATCGGGTCGGCCGCAAGCGCCCGATCGTCGCCGGCATGTGGATCCAGGCGCTCGGGATCGTCGTGGTGATCGGCGCCGGCGGGTTCGCCGGCTTCGCGGTCGGCGCCGCGCTGCTCGGGCTCGGCACCGCGCTGGTCTACCCGACCTTGCTCGCGGCGATCGGCGACGTCGCGCACCCGAGCTGGCGCGCGTCGGCGGTCGGCGTCTACCGGCTGTGGCGCGATCTGGGCTACGCGCTCGGCGCGGTGGTGGCCGGACTGATCGCTGACGCGTTCGGCCTCGCGGTCGCGATGGGCGCGGTCGCGGCGCTGACGTTCGCCTCGGGTGTGGTCGTCGCCGTGCGCATGACCGAGACGCTGCGGCGGGCGCCGCCGGCCGCGCCGCTCACCGCCGGGTCGGCGGCCTGAGAGCCGGAGCAGGAATCGACGGCCCACCGCGGACGCGCGAATGCGCTCCGGCAGGCCGCAACGGCAGGGTCGGTCGGCGACGCCGTGCGGGGCCGGCCTGGGCACGCCGCGCGGGACGGCCGGCGATGCGCAGCGGTGACCGCACGGCGACGGGGTCGGGCCGGCGGCCGTCGCCCATCGGCGGTCTCGGCGGTCTCGGCGGACTCGGCGGTCGGCGTGTCGCTCAGCCGCACAGGGTGATGAACCATCCCGGGGCCCGCGCCGTGACCCCGGGGGCCGGACCTACGCCGCCGGGCGATTCTTGCTCAGGCTGTGAGTCAGGGCGTCGGGTTTCGCGACTGGACGCCGTCGAACGCCACGACGCTGTCGCTGGTCAGGCTCGCGGCGTTGGCCTCGTCGGTGTCGAGGTGCAGATCGAGCGCGTACGTCGAGCTGACCCGGACCAGCACGTCGCCCAGGGTCATCTCGCGATCGCCCTCGGCCTTGACCTCGATCACGTCGCCGCTGCCGACCCCGAACCGGCGCGCGTCCTCGGGGCTCATGTGGACGTGGCGCTGCGCGACGATCACGCCGTGGGTCAGCTCGACCTCGCCGCACGGGCCGCGCAGGCGCAGGCCGGGCGTGCCCTCGAGCTTGCCCGACTCGCGCAGCGGCGGATCGACGCCGAGGCGGAGCGCGTCGGTGCGCGCGACCTCGACCTGGGTCTCGGCCCGCAGCGGGTTGATGATCGCGACCCGCGCGATCTCGCCCTTGGGGCCGATCAGGTCGACGGTCTCGCGCGTGACGTACTGGCCGGGCTGCGTCACGTCGCGGCGGCGGGTCAGCTCGACGCCGGCGCCGAACAGCGCGTCGCAGTCGGCGCGCGACAGGTGGACGTGGCGGACCGAGACGCCGATCGGGATCGGCTGCGCGCGCACGCTGCGCACCGCCGCGGTCGGGCCGTGCAGGCAGCGCGCGACCTCGCGCGCGATCATGCGCTCCTCGTCGGTCCGCACCACCAGCACCCGGGTCCGGGCGTGGCGATCGGCCACGTCGACCACACCGCCGGCGTCGGCCGCGCGCGCGGTGCGGTTGCGCGCGTCGTCGAGATCGACGCCGAGGAAGCCCAGGCGATCGCACACCCGCGCGCGCACCAGCGCCGAGTTCTCGCCGATGCCGCCGGTGAAGACCACCGCGTCGGCGCCGCCCAGGGTCGCCGCGTAGGCGCCGACGTACTTGCGCAGCCGGTGGACGAACACGTCGATCGCGAGGCGCGCGCGGACGTCGCCGCGCTCGGCCGCCGCCTCGATGTCGCGGAAGTCGGCGCCGAGGCCCGACAGCCCCGCCAGCCCCGACTTGCGGTTGAGCAGCGCGTCGACCTCGTCGAGGCTCATGCCGCCGCGCGCGAGCAGCAGCGGGATCGCGGGGTCGAGATCGCCGGTGCGCGTGCCCATCAGCAGGCCCTCGAGCGGCGTCATGCCCATCGACGTGTCGACCGAGATCCCGCCGTCGATCGCCGCGACGCTCGCGCCGCCGCCGAGGTGGCAGGTGACCAGCCGCAGCCGCGCCGGCGCCACGTCGAGGAACTCGGCCGCGCACGCCGCCATGTACTGGTGGCTGGGGCCGTGGAAGCCGTAGCGGCGCACGCCGCGGTGGACGTACAGGTCGTGGGGCAGCCCGTACATGAACGAGTGCTCGGGCATCGCCGCGTGGAACGCGGTGTCGAACACCGCCACGTGCGGCACGTCGGTGAACAGCGCCCGGGCCGCGCGCACGCCCGCCAGGTTGACCGGGTTGTGCAGCGGCGCGAACACCGCGCACTCCTCGATCACCGCCTCGACCGCGTCGTCGATCCGCACCGGCTTGATCAGCCGCTCGCCGCCGTGGACGATCCGATGGCCGACCGCGCCCAGGTCACCGCCGGCCAGCGGCGCGCCCGGCGCCGACAGGCCCGCCAGGATCGCCGTCAGCGCCCCCGGCACGTCGGGCGCCGACACCTGCTGCTCGACGCCGTCGCGGACGTGGACCGCTCCCGCGGTGCCGATCCGCTCGACCCGACCGCGCGCGAGGCTCTGCTCGGTGTCCATCTCGTAGAGGTCGTACTTGACCGAGGTCGAGCCGACGTTGACGACGAGGATCTTCATCGCCGGCCATCGTAACGCACCCGCGCGGGCGGCGGGCCGGCGGGCCGCGCCCGGATGCGGACGGCGGTGGGCGCTCGCGCGGCCTGATGGCCGGCACCACCGCTGCGACGGTGCCGTCGGACAGGGCGGATGACCGCGACCGACGCGCCGCGGCCGCCGGACGTGTCACACCGACGGGACCGTCGCCGCCCGTGTGAGCTGGAACTCCACGCGAAACGCGAGGCCGGTGCGCCCCTCGGACAGCAGCTCGTAGCGGAGCTCGTCGTCGGTGGCGTGGGTCCGCGCGAGGGACACGAACGGCGCGTAGGCGACGAACCGGGCGACGCGCCAGACCGCGTCGACGGCGTCGGGTTCGAGCGGGCCGCGCACGACGAACGAGTCGCCGTCCTCGCGCACCGTCCAGCCCGCGGGCAGGCAGTGGCGCAGCTCGACCGCGACGCCCTCGACGCAGCGCACGTCGAGCGCTCGGTGCAGATCCACGCGGCCCATGCGCGGACTCTACCAGCCGCCGCGAGCCCGCCGCGGCCGCGCGTCGGGGCCGCGAGGAAACCGGGGACATGACGGCGCGTGTCGGAGTAGGTTCCCTGGACCATGTCGGGACGAAGAGGCAGCTGCCTGTGCGGCGCGCTCCGCTACGAGGTCGCGGGCGAGATCGAGGGTGTCTGGATGTGTCACTGCTCCAACTGCCGCAAGGCGAGCGGCGGCACGGGCAACGCCATCGTGATCGTCAAGCGGGCCGACTTTCGCTGGCTCGCGGGCGAGGACCACCGCGTGACCTACGCGCTGCGGCCGACGTACACGATCACCCGGTGCAAGACCTGTGGCACGCCGCTGCCGGCCGAAGAGGACGCGGACAACGTCTACCTGACGGCCGGCACCTTCGACGACCCGCTCGGCGTGGGGATCAAGACCCACATCTTCTGCGGTTCGCGCGGCGACTGGGACTACGAGATGGAGGGCGTCCGGCACTTCGCCGAGCGGTCGACGTGACCGCGTCGCGGGTCGCTGACGATCGGGGCGCCGGGCTCCTCGCGGCGCCTGACGATCGGTGGGCGCCGGGCTCCTCGCGGCGCCTGACGATCGGTGGGCGCCGGGCTCCTCGCGGCGCCTGACGATCGGTGGGCGCCGGGCTCCTCGCGGCGCCTGACGATCGGTGGGCGCCGGGCTCCTCGCGGCGCCTGACGATCGGTGGGCGCCGGGCTCCTCGCGGCGCCTGACGATCGGTGGGCGTCGAGCTCATCCGACGTTGTCCGGTTTGCGGACCGATAGCCGGGCGCCGGCTCGTCCGAGGTTGTCCGGTTCGCGGACAGATGTCCGGGCGCCGGCCGCGACCGGACAGCGACTCGCTGTCGTGGCGCGGGGTTGGCGCTGGCAAGCGGCTTGCTCTGGGCTGGTGCGATGTCGCTGCCCCGCCCGGTCCGGCCCGGACGGTTCCTGATGGTGAACCGGCGCTGCGTGCAGCGTCAGTTCCTGTTGCGGCCGAGCCCCGGGACCAACCAGACGTACCTGTACTGCCTGGCGGTCGCGGTCGAGCGCTTCGGCCTCGAGATGATCTTGCCGTCGGTGATGTCGAACCACCACCACGACGTCACGTACGACCGCCACGGCTGTGAGGTCGAGTTCCGCGCGTACTTCCACATGCTGGTCGCGCGGGCGATGAACGCGCTCCTCGGCCGGGCGGAGAACTTCTGGTCGGCCGAGGCGCCGTGCACCGTCGAGCTGGTCGATCCCGCCGACGTCATGGACAAGCTGGTCTACGCCGCGACCAACCCGGTCAAGGACGGCCTCGTCGAGCGGGTCCACCACTGGCCCGGCGTCAACGGCCTCGGCGCGCTGCTGCGCGGGCGCACGATCACGGTGCAGCGCCCGCGGCACTTCTTCCGCGCCGACGGCGACCTGCCCGAGGTCGCGACCCTCACGCTCACCATCCCGCCCGAGCTCGGCGACCCCGACGTGGTCCGCCGCGAGCTGCGCGAGCGCGTCGCCGCCGTCGAGGAAGCGGCCGCCGCCGAGCGCCGGCGCACCGGCGCCCGCGTCCTCGGCCGCCGCGCCGTCCTCCGCCAGTCGTGGCGCGACAGCCCCGACACGCCCGCGCCGCGCCGCCGCCTGCGCCCGCTGATCGCCGCGCGTAACACCGCGCACCGCGTCGCCGCGTTGAAGGCCATCCGCGCCTTCCGCGAGGCCTACCGCGACGCCCGCCTCCGCTGGCTCGCCGGCCGCCCCGCCATCTTCCCCGCCGGCACCTACTGGCTCGCCCGCTTCGCGGCCATCACGGTCGCCGCCGCCTGACCCCAGCCCCGCGCCGTCCCCCAGCGCGTGCACCCCGCACGCGCCGTCGCGGCGTGGCCGAAACGCCGCCGCTCGCGCCCCCGTCACCCGCCCGCAGCCCGCCCGCCGCGCCGGCAGCCTGCCCCGGGCGGCCCCCCGCGCCGCCGTTTGCCGCCCTACCCCTGGTCCGGAGCCGCCTGGTCCGGAGCCGCCCCGCCGTTTGCCGCCCTACCCCTGGTCCGGAGCCGCCCGGCGTGGCCGAAACGCCGCCGCTCGCGCCCCCGTCACCCGCCCGCAGCCCGCCCCGCCGCGCCGGCAGCCTGCGCCAGGCGGCCCCCCGCGCCGCCGTTTGCCGCCCTACCCCTGGTCCGGTGCCGCCCTACCCCTGGTCCGGAGCCGCCCTACCCCCGGTCCGGAGCCCCGGTCCGGAGCCACCCGCCGCCCTCGCCGCCCTACCCCCGGTCCGGAGCCACCCGGCGTGGCCGAAACGCCGCCGCTCGCGCCCTCTCCGCCCGCCGGCAGCACGCGCCACCGCGCCGCCAGCCTGCCCCAGGCGGCCCCCCGCGCCGCCGTTTGCCGCCCTACCCCTGGTCCGGAGCAACCCGGTCCGGAGCCAGCGCCCGGTCCGGAGCCACCCGGTCCGGAGCCACCCGGTCCGGAGCCACCCGGTCCGGAGCCACCCGGTGCCGTTCCGGCCAGCGCCCGGTCCGGTGCCGCGGTCCAGAGCCAGCGGAGGCAGCCCGGTCCAGAGCCCCCGCGGTCCCCGCTACCGCAGCCGCTCGAGGATCTCGTCGCGGGTGCAGACGCCCTTCTCGATCAGCAGGCCCATCAGCTTCTTGAGGACGTCCTCGTCGCGGCGGACGAGGGCCTCGAGGGACGCGACCCGCTCCTGCAGCTCGGCGAGGTCGGCGTAGGACGGGCCGCGCGCGGCGGGCGGCGAGGTCACGGTGGCCATGGCGATGCGCGCCCGGCTCTGGGTGCTGGGCGCGCTGGTGCCGTCGACGTTGACGGTGCGGCTGGCGGCCGGGTCGTAGGCGCTGACCAGCTCCATCTCCTCCTCGGCGGCCCGGGGCACGTCGACGGTGTCCCGCCGGCGGTTGCGGCCCAGCCCGCGCCCGTAGTAGCTGCCGATCGCGCGCTCGATGGCCTTGGGGCCCGCGAGGTACGCGCGGATGTTGAGGTTGGTCCGCACGCGCAGCTCGTCGAGCACGCGCAGGTTGTTGGGGTCGCTCATCGCGACGTCGAGGAACTTCATCGGCTGCCCGAACGGCATCAGCCCCCAGGTCTCGGCCAGCTCGCCCGGCACCAGGTCGATCACCGCCTGCGGGATCTCCATGCCGTCGAGCTCGACCACGGGCACCGCGAGCTGCCGCGACAGCGCCACGACGACCTGCTCCTCGCTCACCAGCTTGAGATCGACCAGCGCGCGCCCGATCGGGCCGCCGTGGCGGCGCTGCTCGACCAGCGCGGCGCGCAGGCCGTCCTCGTCGATCAGGCCAGTCTCGATCAGGATCTCGCCAATCCGCTTGCGCGCCATCGCTCCGCCTCGGGTTACTGGGGGGTGACCAGGGTGGCCTGGCCGGTGCGCGCGAACGTCCCGAGGAACTCGGACGACTGGCGCCGCCCGGCCGCGGTGTCGAACACGACGAAGTGGCCGTCGCTCAACGTGGCCTGGTACTGCACGATCACGGCGGTGTGGCCGTCGAGGTTGCCGACGATCGGCGCGGTCGCGACCCCGCGGCCGCGCATGGCCAAGCCCGCGATCGGCGCGATCACCGGCGCCGCCTGATCGCCGCCGATCGCCACGGCCAGCGCCTCGATGTCGGGCAGCGGCGTGAAGTGATCGACGAACCCCATGCTCTGGTAGATGTCCATCGGCGCCAGCCCGGCCGGCGGCTCGCGCACCAAGAGCGGCCCGTAGTTGATCGCGTCCGAGCGCTCGACCCAGGTCTGCAGCAGCGCCAGCACCGGGTTCCACTGGTCGAGCGGCTCGTCCTGGATGATCGAGCGCACCAGCGACGTCACGTCGAACGGCTCGGTCTTGTTGAGCAGCGCGAAGTACAGGAGCCCGCCCGCGCCCGACAGCACCGCGGCCCGCACCGAGGGCTCGACCGCCAGGAATGGTGGCCCGGTCAGGCCGCCCTGGGAGTGGCCGAAGAACGACAGCTTGGCGGTGTCGAAGGTGATCGTGTGCGGCGCCGGCTCGGCCTCGTCGATGGTCAGGCCCTCGAGCAGCCGCACCACCGAGAAGTCGTCGGCCGCGCCCTGGATGGCGTTGTTGCGCCCGGCGTCGGGGTTCTGGAAGTTGAAGAAGTCGAGCTCGGGATCGCCGCCGGGGTTGCGCGGCCCGTGCAGCACCTGATCGATCGAGACCGTCGCCAGGCCCTGCTCGGCCATGCGCACCGCGGTGCCGTCGCCGATGAACGACTGGTAGCTGCCGCCGGTGCCGTGGGCGTAGATCACGACCGGCCAGCCGCCGGCCGGCGCCGGGCCCTCGGGCACGGTGATCGAGAATCGCAGCGCCTCGGTCTGCTGCACCACCGGCAGGCCGTCGGGCCCGAGCACGATGTCGCCGCCGGTCAGGCGGTACGGCAGCTCGCCGTTCTGGAAGTTGGGCGCGTCGAACACGCCGTTGTAGATCGCGTACGGGACCGCGAGCGCCGGCTGGCGCTCGACGTCGCGCGCCACCACCGGCGGCAGCGACCGCACCTTCGCGCGCAGCTGGCCCATGATCGCGGTGACGGTCTGGGTCGTGAACACCGCCGCGGACACGACATCGGCGCGCTCGTCGCCGCCGGGCTCGTCGAGCCAGGTCCACAGCGGCGCGTAGCGGTCCTGGGCCCGGGCCAGGGTCGGGTCGGCCGGCGCCGCCGCCGCGGCGATCGCGGCGAACTCGTCGGCGACCAGCACCGGCTCGCCGTTGGCCTGCACCCGCCGGGTCACGACCAGCGCGTAGGTGGTGTGCTCGTGCAGCGGGAAGCCCGGGTACGGCAACGCCGCCAGCCAGTTGGGGCCGATCGTGAAGCCGTGGCGATCCTGGAACCGGAACCGCAGCGGGTGGCGGGCGCCGCGTGTCGGTGACGCAGGATCGACGTCGACCAGGTACACCGACGCGCCGTCGGCCATCGAGGCCGCCGCGTCGGCCGGCAGCGAGTCGAGATCGATCGCGCCGGAGAAGCGCTGGAAGATGGCGGCGTTGGTGCCGAAGCCGTCGAGCTTGGGCAGCGCGTTGGTGTAGGCGCCGATGATGCCGACCGGGACCGGGTAGTCGGTCATGATCGGGTGGCCGTCGTCGTCGCGACGGATGTCCGACGGGAACGGCAGCGCGTAGAACTCGCTGGGCGCGACGCCGAGGCGCGGCACCTCGAACACCGCGGCGACCGGCGCCGGCGGCACCACCGGCGGCGACTCGCACGCGGCCACGAGGACGACGGTGGCGGCCAGGATTGTGGACTTGGTCATCGGTGCCTCGGCGTCAGAACGAGAACGACAGTCCCAGCGAGGTGAACCCGGCCACGCCCAGCGCGCCGGCCGCGCCCGCGGTCGCGCCGCCGAGGGCGTCGCGATCGTCGCGGTAGAAGTACCAGCTCCCGGCCCCGGCGGCGGCCGCGGCGCCGAGCAGCACGACGCCGAGCCAGCGGGTGCGGCTGCGCGCGTGCGCGACCCGAGCCCGGGCCCGCCGCGTCGCCGGATCGATCACGACCGGCACGTCGATCGGCGCGCCGTCGCCGACGCCGTTGACCAGCGCGACGACCGCGAGCGCGGCCTCGGTGAAGGCCTCGTCGGTCGTGCACACGTCGCACTTGGCGGCGACCTGGGTCAGGGGTTGACCGCTCCGGGTGTCGAGCAAGGTGATGACGTAGTGATAGCTCGGTCCGCTGGTGGCGAGCGCGACCTCGATCACGGTCGCGACCGCGGCCCCGCGCTGGAGCTCGGCCAGGCACGTGCCCAGCAGGCACGCGGTGTTCCAGGGCGTCCCAGCCAGGTACGCGCGCAGGCGCTCGCGCGACGCGACCTTGAGGCCCGACAGCTCGAGGCCGTCCTCGATCTTGCGCGTGAACACCTCGGCGGCGTCGGCCGACAGGCCCTCGACCCGCACGTCGAGCAACCCGATCACGTCGTCGGTGTCGGCCGGCGCCGGACGCGGCTTCGCGGGCTGGGCCCAGGTCGGGGCCGCCAGCGCCGTCACCGCCACCGCCACGACCAGCGCGCGCATCAGGCCTCGTCGACGTCCGCGACGAACCGCTTCATCAGGCCGTCGATCATCAGGTTGCGCTGGGCCACGTCGTACTTGCCGTCGCGCCAGGCGCTCTTCGTGTCGTCGTACTTCTTGTGGACGTCGGCCAGCACCACCTTGTAGCGCTGCACCTTCTTCAGGATGTCCTTCTGGTTGCGGATCAGATACGCGAGCATCGACGCGCCCGCCGCCGCGGTCAGCACCAGCGACAGCGGTCCGCCGAGCGCGTAGCGGAGCCCGACCCGCAGCGCCAGCGCCAGGCCGGCGCCGATCGCGACCTTCTTGGTGCCGGTGCCGTCGACGACCGAGTCCTTGGCGAGCCCGACCGACGTGCCCCCGCCGGCCGCGATCAGCAGCGCGATGAAGTTGCCGCGCCGCGTGGTCCAGCCTCGGTCGTAGTAGTCGCGGACCGCCTGCTTCTGGAAGGCGTCGAAGTCCCGGTAGATGCCGCCGTCATCGCGCGGCGCCGCCGTGGCCCGCTGGTCTGCCATGCGGCCAGTGTAGCGCGTCGCCGGCCTGCCGCTGCCCGACCTGCTTGCGAAAGGCCCTTCGCCGGCTCAGATTCGTCCCATGCGAACCGCAGCGCTGGCCGGGCTGTTCGGGGTGATCCTGTCCGCGGGACCGGCGCGCGCCGACCTCGCCACCGGGGCCGAGCAGCTCGCGCGGGGCGACTACAAGGCCGCCATCGGCGAGCTGAGCCGGACCCGCGGCGCCGACGCCGGCAACGCCCGGCTGCTCCAGGTCGACGCCCAGCTGGCGATCGGCGACGTCAAGGGCGCGGAGGCCACCGCGACCGCGGCCAGCAAGGACGCCAACGCGGTGGTGGCAACGAACGGCAAGGTCGCGCTGGCCGACGTCCTGCGCGCGACCGGCCGCGTGGCCGAGGCGCAGAAGCTGCTCGAGGCGGTCGTCGCGGCCGACCCCGGCCACCGGCCGGCGCGGCGCGCGCTGGCCCGGCTCCTGACCGCCACCGGCAAGCTGGCCGAGGCCGACGCGCTGTGGAAGCGGACGATCGACGAGTACGACGCCAAGCTGCTCGATCTCGACAAGGCCGCCGACCTGTTCGCGCTGGGCGAGGCCGCGCGCGCGCGCGGCGAGTTCGAGCTGGCCAACGACGCCTACCGCGAGGCGGTCAACCTGGCGCCGACCTCGACCGAGGCCGGCCTGGCCTGGGCCGATCTGTTCCGCAGCAAGTACTCGGGCGAGGTCGCCGAGCAGACCTACGACGAGGTGCTCAAGATCAACCCGCACCAGCCCGACGCCCACGCCGGCATGGCCGCGGTGCTGCTCGAGAACCGCTACGACCTGGCCCAGGCCCGCCACCACCTCGCCGAGGCGCTCGCGGTCAACCCGCGCCACCTGCCGTCGCTGCTGGTGCGGGCCTCGATCGAGATCGACCAGAACCAGTGGGACGCGGCCGGCAAGACCCTGGCCGAGGTGCGCGCGGTCAACCCGCAGTCGCTCGAGGCGCTGGCGCTCGAGGCCACGATCGCGTGGCTGCGCGACGACACCAAGGCCTACGACGCCGCCAAGGCCAAGGCGTTCGCGATCAACCCGGCCGACGCCGACCTGTACCAGACGGTCGCGCGCTCGGCCGTCCGCGAGCACCGCTACCGCGAGGCCATCGAGCTGTCGAAGCAGGCGGTGGCGCTGCGGCCCGACGCCTACGACGCGATGAGCGAGGTCGGCATGGGCTACCTGCGCCTGGGCGAGGAGCAGGAGGGCGTGGCGTGGCTCAACAAGGCCTGGGCCGGCGACAAGTACAACGTCCGGACCTACAACACCCGCAACCTGTTCAACGACACGATCCCGTCCGACTACACGTTCTCGTCGTCGAAGTCGTTCAAGTTCCGCTACCACAAGGGCGAGCAGAAGATCCTGTCGCGCTACATCGAGCCGACGCTCGAGCGCGCGTTCGCCGACATGGTCAAGCGCTACGGCTTCACGCCCAAGACGCCGGTCGTCGTCGAGCTGTACCAGGACTCGGATCACTACAGCGTGCGCACCGTCGGCCTGCCCAACCTCGGCGCGCTCGGCGTGTGCTTCGGCCAGGTCATCACCGCGATGTCGCCCTCCAACGGCGACATCAACTGGGGCATGGTGCTGTGGCACGAGCTCGGCCACGTCTTCGCGATCCAGCTGTCGAACTCGCGCGTGCCGCGCTGGTTCACCGAGGGCCTGTCCGAGTACGAGACGCTGATCGCCAACCCGTCGTGGCGGCGGGAGAACGACGCCGACGTCTACGGCGCCGTGCTCGAGGGCACGCTGCCGTCGGTCGCGACCATCAACTACGAGTTCGTCCAGCCCGACGCGCAGAAGGTCGTGGTCGCGTACTACCTGTCGAGCGTGATGATCGAGTACATCGCGTCGACCTACGGGTTCCCGAAGATCGTCGCGGCGCTCAAGCTGTTCGGCAAGGGCCAGGAGACGCCGGCGGTGGTGCAGGCGATCACCGGCCGCACCGTCGCCGAGTTCGATCAGGACTTCCGCGCGTACCTGAAGGTGCGCCTGGCGCCGTACCAGGGCACGTTCCGGCTGCCGACCGCGGGCCTCGACGACGTGACCGCGCTCGCGATCGCCGCCGACGCCAAGCCCAAGGACGCGCTGGTCCGGGCCCGGCTCGCGCTGGGCCACTTCTACCAGGGCGACGCCGATCCGGCCGAGACCGCCGCGACCGCGGCGCTCAAGCTCGACAAGAAGCAGCCGATCGCGCGCTACATCCTGGCCGAGATCGCGCTGCGCAAGGGCGACGAGCCCGGCGGCAAGGCGCTGATCGAGGGCCTGATCGCCGACGGCCACGACAGCTACGACCTGCGGATCCGGCTGTCCGAGCTGGCGGTCACCGACGGCGATCTGGCCGGCGCGATCGCGCAGCTGTGCGCGGCCAAGCGGCTCGACCCCGAACGCAGCTACCCGTACATGGCGCTGGCCGAGATCTACAAGAAGCAGCAGCAGGCCGACCTCGCCCTGACCGAGCTCGAGCACTACGTGATGCTCGAGCAGATGCAGCTGGCGCCGCTGCGCGAGCTGGTCGACGCCTACGCCACGCGCGGCGCGTGGCCCAAGGTCAAGACCTACGGCGAGATGGCGCTGGCGATCTACCCGGCCGACCCAGACTTGCTGCTGTCGCTGGGCAAGGCCTACCTGGCCCTGGGCGACGGCGCGGCGGCGCTGTCCAGCTACGACAGCGCGCTGGTGATCGATCCGCCGATCCGGCGGCCGGCGCTGGCGCACCTGGGCCGGACCCGGGCGTACCTTGCCCTGGGCGACAAGGCCAAGGCCCGGGCCGCGCTGGCGCTGGCGGCCAGGACCGAGCCGGCCCACGCCGAGGTCATCGAGCTGAAGAAGCTCGTCAGATAGGTGCGACCGCGGTCGCGGTGGCGTGGTCGCAGGCGGCGAGGGGCTGTCGGCGGCGGCGGGTTGAGTCCGCCGGCAGCAACCGGCACGGTGGTCGAGGAGGTTGCCATGAAGAACGCAGGTCTGGTCTGGGTGCTGACGATGGGCGCGCTCGCGGCGTGTGGCGGCGACGATCCCCCGACGCCGTACACGCTCACCTTCGCGGGCACCGCGCCGACCGGGCTGGTGGCCCAGGACGGCGACGGAGGCTGGCAGCCGGTGGCGTACGTCGCCGGCGGCGCGACGTTCGACGTGACCGCCGGCTTCCACGCCTGGGCGGTGAAGTGCGACGGGTTCTCGTTCGTCCGGGTGAACTACGACGCCGGCGACCGCGGCCGGCCGATCGAGCCGTGCGGTGGGGTCCCGGCCGCGGCGGTCCACCTGCGGGGCCAGCTCACGCCGAACACCGCCGAGGTGTTCGTCGGCCTGAACGGTTCTGCCGAGCCGGCCGGCACGGACGGGAGCTACGACGTGGCCAGAGCGCCTGGGACCTACGACGTCGTGGCGCTCGCCACCGACGGTCCGCGCGCGCTGATCCATCGCGGCCAGGACCTCACCGTCGACGCGACGCTCGACCTCGATCTCGCGACCGGGTTCGACCGCGTGCTCGCGCCCGTGACCGTCACCGGCGCAGGCGCCGCGGCGGTGTCGCTCGGCTCCGAGCTCCACACCCACGACGGCACCGGGACCTACGTGCCGATGCTCGGCACGGCCGACGCGGTCTGGCTGGTGCCGCCGGCCCAGCGCGTCGCCACCGATCGCATGGTCGCGCTCGCCTACGCCGAGTCCGCAGGCACCACGCAGATCGTCCAGCGCTTCGTCTCTGACGCCACCGCGCCGACGCTGGCGTTCGCGGCGTTCCCGACGATCGCGGGCGATCGCAGCGGAGCCACCTGGGGCGCCACGCCCGACATGGTCTACACGTGGCTGCGCTCCACCACCAACCCGCCGGTGACCGTCACGATGAACGCCTCGGGCGCGTGGCAGGCGGCCCGGGGCGGCGCCGGCGCGCTGCCATGGTTCGATCCGAGCGTCGTGGGCGCGCCCACCTTCGAGGTCGGGACCACGCTCGACTGGTCGATCTCGGTCGAGGTCGGTGATCGCGCCGGCGAGCTCACGCTCGACAGTCGCGACGCCACGTTGACCTGGTAGCGGTCACGCCGGGCGGCGGCGCAGCGCGGCGAGCAGCGCCAACCGACGGTCGTCGGCCGGCACCATCTTGGCGAGCCAGCCCGCCACATAGTCGAGGTCGAGGTCGTCGCGGATCGCGACCAGCCGCTCGAGATCGAGCACGTCCTTGGGGCGGCCGAAGAAGAGCTTCAGGACCATCAGGTCTTCGGGCGAGATGAACCAGCGGGCGTGGCCGCCGGGATCGATCACCGCCCGACGGCGGGTCCGCATCGCGACGTGGTGCGGATGACTCGCGATGAAGACGTCGATCGGCGCGCGCCCGAGGCGCCCTCGGATCAGGCCGATCCGCGTGGCGTCCCGCGCGGCGTCCGGTCCGAGCATGACGCCCGCGCGCTCGAGCGCGTCGATCACCCGCGCGACGCCGGCCGGATCGACGAAGACGGTCACGTCGACGTCGACGGTGTTGCGCGGCGCGCCCCACACGCCGAGCGCCAGCGCCCCACCGATCGCGTAGTCGATGCCGTCCTCGTCGAAACGATCGGCGACCCTCGCGGCGGCGTCCGCGGCGCTCATGCCGCGTGGGCGCGCTGCGCGGCGAGGAGGAGGACGGTGTCGGCCGGCAGCGGCGCGGGTGCCAGCGCCCGCTCGAGCTGGCCCGGGGTCAGCTGCGCGAGGTAGTGATCGGCCTCTCGACACAGCGCGAACATCGTCGCGAGGCACTCGGCCGGGGTCGCGTCGCGCCACAGCTCGGCCTCGCGGGCCCGCTCGCTGGTCTCGCCGAGCGCCGCCCGCTGGGCCTCCAGGAGACGATTGGCCGCTTCGAGCGAGTCCATCGTCGATAGCTTACCATCGACCACGCGGCGTGACCTCGGCGCGCTCGGCCTGCCGCCGGCTACCAGACCCGCGTCACGGCGCGGTGGGCGAGCACGACCTCGGGGCTGGCCTGCAGCAGCTCGGCGTAGCGGCGCTGGAACAGCGCGCCGTCGGGCTCGGCGGTGAGCAGCGCGCGCACGGTCGCGCGCAGGTCGGCCTCGTCGTCGGCGGCGACGCCCTCGTCGAGCCGGACGATCAGCGACGACAGCGGGCCGAGCCAGGCCAGCGCTGGATCCTCGACCAGCAGGTGCCACAGCGCGGTCGCGGTCAGGCGCCCGCGGGTGCGCTCGAGGGCGACGCGCTCGACCTCGATCAGCGCGCGATGGAGATCGAGCAAGCGCTCGCGCAGCTGGTCCACGCCCGCGAGCGTAGCGCGCGCCGGGCGGCGCGGCGGCGCGGCGGTGCTCGCGCGGCCGGAGGCCGGAGCCGGAGCCGGAGTCGGAACCGGAGCCGGAGCCGGAGCCGGAGCCGGAGCCGGAGCCGGAGCCCGGAGCCCGGGAGCCGGAGCCGGAGCCGGAGCCGGAGCCGGACCCGGAGCCGGACCCGGAGCCGGAGCCGGACCCGGACCCGGAGCCGGACCCGGAGCCGGACCCGGAGCCGGAGCCGGACCCGGACCCGGAGCCGCTACAGCTCGTAGGTCAGCGAGATCGTCAGGCTGAGCTGCTGCGCGTCGCCCGACAGCGTCGGCCCGCCGCTCGGCGCCGCGACGTGGGCCTGGACGAAGCCCGCGGCGTTGGGCAGCTCGGCGCCCCAGCGGCCGTTCCAGCCGTAGCCGTCGCCCGAGCCCTCGCTGATCGAGGTGATGCGGCCGAGCTTCACGCCCAGCGCCGACGCGGTCTGCTCGGCCTTGGCCTTGGCGGCGGCCAGCGCCAGGTCGCGGACCTCGCGCTTGCGCGCGGGCAGATCGAGCACGCGGCGCTCGGTCGTGAGGTTGGTCGCGCCGGCGCCGACGGCGACCTCGAGCAGCTCGGGCAGCGCCTCGAAGCTCGCGGTGGTCGCGGTCAGATCGATCGCCGCGCGGTAGCCGCGCACGCGCTCGCGCTTCTCGTCGTAGACCGGCTGGATGCCCAGGCTCGAGAACGTCAGGTCCTCGGCGGCGATCCCCGCGGCGATCAGCGCCTGGCGCAGCTCGGCCTGGCGCGCGCGCAGCTGGGTGGCCGCGACCCGGGCGCGCGGCGCCTCGGCCGCGATCGTCAGGTGCAGGTCCGCGACGTCGGGCCGCACGTCGAGCACCGCGGTGCCGACCACCACGAACTGACCCGGCTGCGGCGTGTCGGCGCGGGCGCCGTCGACGTGGACGTGGGTGACCGGCTGGCGGCACGCGGCGGCGCCGGCGCCGAGGGCCAGGACCGAGACGAGCGACAGGGCGACGCGAGCGGCGGCAGGACGGGAGGTGCGCATGCCCCTACTACGCGCGCGACCCCGACGATGCGTCCCGCGCGCGCGAGCCCTTACACGGGCCTGACCCGCGCCCGCGGTCGTGGCATCCTGCGCCCGTGGACGCGCCCGCGATCACGCTCGGCTTCATGGCCGGCACCCTCGAGGTGCGCGGCGCCGACGCCACCGTCGGCGCCGGCCTGCCCGGCTGCGTCTGGGACGAGCGGACCGCGTGCCATCGCGCGCCGGCGGTCGCGTACGCGGCGATCGTGCGGGCGCTGGTGGCGCAGCGCCGGCCGTACCTCGACGAGGCCCGCCGCTACGGCGAGCTGGCCGCGGGCGCGCGGGTCCACCGGCCGCCGCGGCCGTACCAGGCCGAGGCCCTGGCCGCGTGGCAGGCCAGCGCCGGGCGCGGCGTGGTGGTCCTGCCGACCGGCGCCGGCAAGACCCAGGTCGCGCTCATGGCGATCGACCTGCGCCGGCGCGACACGCTGGTGGTGGCGCCGACGCTCGATCTGGTGCGGCAGTGGCACGAGCTCCTGACCGCGACCTTCGGCGGGCCGGTCGGCCTGGTCGGCGGCGGCGAGCACGACGTGCGGCCGCTGACCGTGACCACCTACGACTCGGCGTACCTGTACATGGAGCACCTCGGCGCGCGGTTCGGGATGGTCGTGTTCGACGAGTGCCACCACCTGCCCAGCGGCAGCTACGCCATGGCCGCGCGGCTGGCGCTGGCGCCGTTCCGGCTGGGGCTGACCGCGACCCCCGAGCGCACCGACGGCAAGGACGCGCTCCTGACCGAGCTGATCGGGCCGATCGTCTACCGCAAGGAGATCGTCGAGCTGGCCGGCGACTACCTGGCCGACTACGTCACCGAGCGCATCGAGGTCGACCTCGCGCCCGACGAGCGCGTCGCCTACGACGCCGAGCGCAAGATCTACCGCGACTTCATCGTGGCGAGCGGCATCCGCCTCGGCGGGCCCGATGGCTGGGCCCAGTTCATCATCCAGTCGTCGCGCAGCCCGGCCGGGCGTCGGGCGATGCAGGCGTTCCGCAACCAGCGGGCGCTGGCGCTGTGCGCGCCGGCCAAGCTCGACTACGTCGAGCACCTGCTGGGCGAGCACAAGGACGAGCGCGCGCTGGTGTTCACCCAGGACAACGCCACCTGCTACGAGGTCGCGCGCCGGTTCCTGATCCCGGCGATCACCCACCAGACCAAGGTCCGCGAGCGCACCGAGCTCCTGCGCGGGCTGGCGGCCGGGCGCTACCGCGCGCTGGTGGCGTCGAAGGTCTTGAACGAGGGCGTCGACATCCCCGAGGCCAGCGTCGCGATCGTGCTGTCGGGCTCGGGCTCGGTGCGCGAGCACGTCCAGCGCCTAGGCCGGATCCTGCGCCAGCAGGACGGCAAGCGCGCGATCCTCTACGAGCTCGTCACCGGCGACACCGGCGAGACCTACACCAGCGATCGCCGCCGGGAGCACGTTGCTTACCGCTGATCTGGTCCGGGCCCGCCGCGCCAAGGGCGAGCTGCGGCTGCTCGCGCTCGACGCCAAGGCCCGGGCCGGCGCGCTCGACAGCGCCGCCGCGCTGATCGCGGTGGCCGAGGCCCACGTCGGCGAGCGCCGCGACGCGTTCGACGAGGCCTGCGCCGCGGTGGTCGCGGCCGCGCTCGAGCCGCGCCTGGCCGCCGGCCTGGCCAAGCTGATCGAGGACCGCGCCGAGTTCGACGTCGACGCCACCGCCGATCCGGTCGAGCTGCGCCGCGACGTGTTCGAGCGCGCCGCGGTCGCGCGGGCGGCGCTGGGGCCCGGCGAGCGGTTCGGGCGCGAGGCGGTCCTGGCCGCGGCCGCGGCCGCGCGCGGCGTCGACGTCGACGCGGTCGAGCGCGGGCTGTTCGCCGATCTGCGCGGCGCCCACGTGCTGGTGCGGTTCGCGACGCTGACGCCGGCGGCGCTGGTCGAGGCCTACGAGCAGGGCCAGGCCCAGGCGGTGCTCCTGCGCGCGGTCGCGGTCGTCGTCGAGGTCGAGTGCGCGGGGCCGGCCGCGTACCGCGCGCTGTTCCGCCAGCTCAAGTTCCAGCGCCTGCTGCACACGATCACGCCCGGCGCCAAGGGCGGCTACCGGATCGAGATCGACGGGCCGTTCAGCCTGTTCGAGGCGTCGACGCGCTACGGCCTGGCGCTGGCGCTGGCGCTGCCGGCGATCCAGGCGTGCGATCGCTGGAAGCTCGAGGCCGAGATCCGCTGGGGTCCGGCCCGCACGCCGCTGCGCTGGAAGCACGAGGGCGCGCGCGCCGGCGCCGACGACGCCCGGGCCGACCTGGCCGACGAGGTCGTGGCGCTGGTCGACGCGGTGACCGCGCTGGCGACGCCGTGGACCGTCGCGCCGGCCGAGG
Source organism: Myxococcales bacterium (assembly GCA_016717005.1). Classification (NCBI taxonomy): domain Bacteria; kingdom Pseudomonadati; phylum Myxococcota; class Myxococcia; order Myxococcales; species Myxococcales bacterium. Next base: position 680,095 of record JADJUF010000037.1, read on the forward strand.
CCGTGCTCGATCTGCCGGGCGTCGGCCTGTGCGCGCCCGATCTGGCGTTCACCCACCGCGACACCGGCGTGTGCGTCTACCTCGAGGTGCTGGGCTACTGGAGCCGCGACGCGGTGTGGAGGCGGGTCGAGCTGATCGAGCGCGGCCTGCCCGCGCGCGTGGTGTTCGCGGTCGGGCAGCACCTGCGGGTCAGCGAGGCCGCGCTCGACGGCGAGCTGCCGGGCGCGCTCTACGTCTACAAGCGCACCCTGGTCGCCAAGGCCGTGCTCGAGCGGGTCGAGGCGGTGGCGGCGGTGCCCGTGGTCGCGCCGCCGCCGCCGCCACCGACGAAGGCCGCGGCGCCGCCGCGCGCGCGCCGCACCCCGCGCGCGACGTAGCGCGGTCCGACGCCGCCGGCTCCGACGAAGGCCGCGACGCCGCGCCGCGATCCCGGGCCCCGCGCGCGACGTAGCGCCGTCCGCTGCCGCGGGCGATTCGCCGACGCCGCGGCGTGATCGCCGGCGCCGCGGTGTTATGTAGCGGCCGATGTCCGCCCCGCGCCCGCCCCTGCCGTCGTCGGTCGATCTGATCGTGGTCGGGGCCGGCACCGCCGGCGCCGCCACCGCAGCGTTCGCCGCCGAGCGCGGGCTCCGGGTGGTGTGCCTCGATCGACGGCCGCTGACCGGCGCCGGGGCCCGCTGGGTCAACGGCGTCACCCGCGCCGCGCTGCGCGAGGCCGGGATCGTGCCCGACGAGGGCCTGGCCGAGCCGCCGCGGTTCCACCTCGTCAGCGCGCACCGCCGCGTGACCGTGCCGCGCCACGACATCGTCGATCTCGACATGCGCGCGCTGGTGGCGCAGCTCCAGGCCCGGGCCCAGGCGGCGGGCGCGACCCTGATCGGCGACGTGGCCGTGCGCGGCCGCGACGGCGTGACCGTGCTGACCGACGCCGGGCCGGTGCGCGGGCGCTGGATCGTCGACGCCAGCGGCCTGGCCGGCGCCGGGCTCATCGCCAACGCGGCCGTCGCGGCCGAGCACCTGTGCGTCGCGGCCCAGGGCGTCTACGAGGTGCGCGACCGCGCCGGCGCCGCCGCGTACTTCGCGGCGCGCGATATCCCACTCGGCGAGATCTGCGCCCGCGTCGGCATCGCCGGCGGCTTCTCGCTCCTGAACGTGCGCGTGCATCCCGGCGGCGACACCGTCGGCGTGCTGACCGGCTCGATCCCGGCGCTCGGCCACCCCGGCGGCAAGGCGCTGCGTGACGAGTTCGTGCGCGCGCAGCCGTGGATCGGCCCGATGATCTACGGCGGCGGCGGCGCGATCCCGCTGCGGCGCCCGCGCGAGGAGCTGACCGACGGCAAGGTGATCCTGGTCGGCGACACCGCCTGCCAGGTGTTCGCGGCCCACGGCTCGGGCATCGGCGCCGGCATCCTCGCTGGCAAGCTGGTCGCCGAGACCCTGGCCGCCGGCGGCACGCCGTTCGACTACGAGGTCGCGTGGCACCGTCGCTGGGGCGGGATGTTCGCCGCCTACGACGCCGTCCGCCGCTGGAACCAGCACCAGACACCCGACGAGCTCGACGCCGTCATCGCGCGGGGCGTGTTCGACGCCGAGCTGGCCCGGGCCGGCCTCGATCAAGATCTGCCGCGCCTGAGCCCGCGCGCGCTCGCGACCAAGCTGCCGGCGGCGCTGCGCGAGCGCGGCGTGATCGAGCTGGCGACCCGCACCGCGGCCGCGCTGGCCCTGGGCCGGCTGTTCCCGCGCCGCGGGCCGGCCCGGCGCGCGTGGTCGGCGGCGATGCAGCGCCTGCTGCCGGTGTGACCAGCCGCGCGGAACGCCGTTGACAGCGCCGGCCGGGGGACCTACGACGTGGCGGTGACTCCCACCGACGACGCCGTGACCGCCGACGACGATCTGCCCCTGCGCTTCGCCACCCGCAACGCGCTGGCCGCGCTGCCGTGGTTCGAGATCGATCACGGTGAGATCGTCGTGGCCGACCCGACGATCGGGCCGATCATCGACACCCACACCCACTACGCGCTGCCGACCCTGTCGATCCACCACCTCGACATGACGCGGTCGACGCCGGACTCGAACCTGCTGCTCGGCGCGTGCTGCGCGCACCACCTCGACATCCGCGCCAACCAGTGCTTCGCGCCGCACGAGCTGGCCGAGCTCAAGCGCGACCTCCTGCTCGGCGGGCTGACCGGGCGCGGCAAGCGCCCCGATCACACCGCGCCCAACCTGGCCCGCGACATGGCCAGCATGAACGTGACCCACGCGGTCGTGCTGGGCATCGACATGGCGATCCCCAACCGCCACCCGACCGACACCCTGCGCGCCGTCGCGACGCGATCCGAGGCCACGGGCTACGGCAGCGTCCACCCGCGCTCGCCGCTGGCCAAGATCCGGTTCGAGGAGCAGGTCCACCTGGGCGCGCGCGGCATCAAGCTGCACCCGCCCAACCAGCTGTTCCGCCCCGACGCCTGGTACGCGATGCGCATCTACCGCTGGTGCGGCGCCGCCAACATCCCGGTGTTCTTCCACGCCGGCCCGGCCGGCATCGAGCCCAAGATCGGGCAGTACTGCGCGCAGATGCGCTTCTACGAGCGGCCGCTGCGCGAGCTGCCCGGCACCCAGTTCGTCCTCGGCCACGCCGGCTCGCTCCAGCACAAGGAGGCGATCGCGCTGCAGCGCCGCTACCCCAACGCCTGGCTCGAGATCTCGGGGCTGTCGCTGGCGCAGCTGCGCGAGGTCGTCACCGAGGCCGACCCGACGCGCGTGGTCTTCGGCTCCGACTGGCCGTTCTATCACCCGGTCTTGCCGCTCGCGAAGCTGATGATGGTCACGCGCGATCGCCCGCACCTGCGCGCCGCGATCCTGCACGACAACGCCGCGCGCCTGCTCGAGGCGACGAGGGCGCGCTGATCTGCGGCCGCCGCGCCGGGCGCGACAACGCCGCGCGCCTGCGCGAGGCGACGAGGGCGCGTTGATCTGCGGCCGCCGCGCCGGGCACGACAACGCCGCGCGCCTGCGCGAGGCGACGAGCGCGCGCTGATCTGCGGCCGCCGCGCCGGGCACGACGACGCCGCGCGCCTGCGCGAGGTGACGAGCGCGCGTTGATCTGCGGCCGCCGCGCCGGGCACGACAACGCCGCGCGCCTGCGCGAGGCGACGAGCGCGCGTTGATCTGCGGCCGCCGCTCCGGGCACGACAACGCCGCGCGCCTGCGCGAGGCGACGAGCGCGCGCTAGCTGGTCACGCGCCGTCGTCGGGCGCCACCGCGGGCCCGTCGGGCGCCACCGCGGGCCCGTCGGGCGCCACCGCCGCCTCGGCCGGCGCGGCCGCGAAGTGCGCGGACACCGCGGCCGCGGCCTTCTTGTTCATGCCGGGCGCGCGCGCCAGCTCCTCGACCGAGGCCGCGGCGATCGCCGCGACGGTGCCGAAGTGCCGCAGGAGCGCCTGGCGCCGGCTCGCGCCGATGCCGGGGATCTCGTCGAGCGAGCTGCGCAGCGCCGCCTTGCCGCGGCGCTCGCGGTGGAACGTGTTGGCGAAGCGGTGGGCCTCGTCGCGCAGCCGCGCCAGCAGGTACAGCTCGGCGGTGTTGGCCCGCAGCGCCAGCGGGTCCTTGACCCCGCGCACGAACACGCGGTCGGGCATGTCGCCGGCGGCGAGCTCGCGCTCCTTGGCCAGCGCGATCACGTCGAGCGCCGCGGCGTCGCCGTCGAGCGCGATGCCGAGGTCGCGCAGCGCCGCCACCGCCATCGCGAGCTGGCCCTTGCCGCCGTCGATCACCAGCAGGTCGGGCACCGCCCAGGCCGGATCGTCGCCGCCCTGGGATCGCTTGAACCGGCGCGACAGCACCTCGTACATCGACGCGAAGTCGTCGTTGCCGGCGGTCTTGATCTTGAACGTGCGGTAGAGCTGCTTGGCCGGCAGCCCGTCGACGAACGTCACCATCGACGCGACCGTGTCGGTGCCGGAGACGTGGGCGATGTCGAAGCACTCGATCCGCTGCGGCAGCCGGCGCAGGCCCAGGCGCTCGCGCAGCTTCGCGAGCGTGGCCTCGGCGTCGGCGCCCTTGTCACGGCGCGCGGTCATCGCCGCCGCGGCGTTCTTCTCGGCCAGCTCGATCAGGCGCGTGCGGGTGCCGCGCTGGGGCCAGACCAGCCGCACCTTCTTGCCGCGGGCCGCGCCCAGCCACTCGGCCAGCACCTCGGCGTCGTCGAGCGGCACCGGCACGACGACCTCGTCGGGGATGTACGTGCCCGTCGCGTAGTACTGCTGCACGAACGCGGCCAGGATCTCGGCGTCGGGCAGCTCCTGGTCCTTGTGCCCGACCGAGCGCTTGCCGACCAGCTTGCCGGCGCGCACGAACAGCACGGTCAGCTCGGCGGCGTCGCCCTCGCGGTGCAACCCGAACACGTCCTGGTCGACGAAGTCGTCCTGGACGATCGTCTGGCGCGACACGGTCTTCTCGACCGCGGCGACCGAGTCGCGCAGCTTGGCCGCGACCTCGAAGTCCTCGGCCGCGGCCCGCGCGGCCATGCGCTCGCGCAGGCGCCCGACCAGCTCGCGGTCGCGGCCCTCGAGGAACAGCACGACGTCGTCGACCTGCTCGGCGTACGCCCGCGGCTCGACCGGCAGCGCGCACGGGCCCGAGCAGCGCTTGATCTGGTACTGCAGGCACACCCGGCCGCGGTGCTCGAGGACGTGGTCGGTGCAGGTGCGGAGCTGGAAGTGGCGGTTGAGCACGCGCAGGGTCTCGCGGCACGACGTCGCCGAGTGGTACGGCCCGAAGTAGCGGGCGCCGTCGTCCTTGATGTTGCGCGCCACCTCGACCCGCGGGAACTGGCGGTGCGGCGGCGCGCCGGGCGTGGTGGCCGGCGGCCGCACCCGCAGCACCAGGTACTGCTTGTCGTCGCGCAGCTTCACGTTGAAGCGCGGCTGGTGCTTCTTGATCAGGTGGTTCTCGAGGAGCAGCGCCTCCTTCTCGTCGGTGACCACCATGGTCTCGACGTCGTGGAGCACCTTGCCCAGGAACCCGGCCGCGACGAAGTAGCGCTCGTCGCCGCCCGGCCGGAAGTACTGGCGCACGCGCACGCGCAGGTTCTTGGCCTTGCCGACGTAGATCACCTTGCCGCCCGCGTCCTTCATGACGTAGACGCCCGGGTCCGTCGGCAGGCGCGCGAGGAGCTCGTCGAAGTGCGCGGCGCGCGGGTCCATCATTCGACTCGGTGAGGTCGGCCTCGGCCCATGCCATACCAACGCTGACCGACCCGCGCAACGCCAGCGCTCGGCTCGGACGGCGGCGAGGCGGCGAGGCGGCGGGCGCCCCTGCGGGCGGCGCGGCCGGACTACAGGTGCGCGATGTCCTTGAACGTGACGAACACCATCAGCACGATCAGGAACAGCACGCCGACCATGGTCACGGTCATCTCGACCCGCGGGTTGGCGCGGCGCCGGGTGACCAGCTCGTAGCCGAGGAAGGCCAGGCGACCGCCGTCGAGGGCCGGCAGCGGCAGCAGGTTGAACAGGCCCAGGTAGACGTTGAGCATCATCAAGAGCTCGAGGCCGTAGATCAGCCCTGAGCCGAACGCGCCGGAGAACTCGTTGAAGATGCCGACCGGGCCGGTGACGGTGACCTTGGCCTCGCCGCGGATCGCGGCGTAGAGCCCGCCGACGATCTGCTTGGTCTGGACCCACGGGTAGCGCACCGCCTCGACCGCGGCGGTGCCGACGCCGACCTCGCCGCGGGTCTCGAGCGCGATGCCCATGCGCCAGACCTTGATGGTCTCGCCGGCCGCGTTCTTGACCTCGACCTCCGCGGTCGGCACCTCGAGCGGGACCCGCTGGCCCTTGCGCTCGACCACCAGCTTCATCGGCACGCCCTTGGCGTCGTTGGTCAGCACCGCGAGGGGCTTGTCGTCGGGGCCGGCGCCGCGCAGCTTGAGCGGCTGGCCGTTGGCCTCGACGATCACGTCGCCGGGCTGGAGGATGCCGTGGGCCGGCGCCTTGGGATCGACCGCCGACACCTTGTAGTGATCGGCCCAGCCCGGGATGCCGGCGCAGCTGTAGATGCCGAACGCCATGACCACGGCCGTGAGGTAGTTGGTGCCCGGCCCGGCGAAGATGGTCGCGATGCGCTGCCACACCGGTCGGTTGGGGTAGGCCTCGCGGTCGTCGGGGTCGACGTCCTCGGCGATGTTCATCCCCTTGATCTCGACGAAGCCGCCGAACGGGATGGGCGCGAGCTGGAACTGCGTCCCCTTCTTGGACCGCCACTTGGCGATCGCCGGGCCGAACCCGATCGAGAAGCGCTCGACCCGCATGCCGCACCAGCGCGCGACGAAGAAGTGCCCGGCCTCATGCACGATGATGAGCATGCCGAGCGCGAGGATCGCGCCGAAGTAGATCATGTCGCCGCTGACTATAGCAGCCCGGTCGCGGTCACGACGGGCGCGTGGTCGACGACGGCGCGCGGCGCGGCAAGAACGCCGAGAACCAGCGCGGCCGGGCCGCGCTCGCGGCCTCGACCTGCTGGACGTCGATGCGCAGCCCGCCGGCGGCGAGCCGGCGCGCGAGCCGACGCTGGCGCGCGTCGCGGAAGCCGCGCAGGCCCGTGGTCGCGGGCAGCGCGCGCACGCGGTTGGCGACGATGAACGCGTCGTGCATCACGACCGCGTCGACCGCGCCGTCGCGGACCGACAGGATCGCCTCGGTGGCGCCGGCCATCGGGCCGAGCACCTTGTGCGGATCGATGATCCACAGCACCCGGCCCTGGGCGCGGGCGGCGCCGGCGTCGGCGCCACGGCCGCGGCGCGGCGCGTGGATGACGCGCAGCTCGGGCACGCGGGCGCGCTGGAGCGCGAGCACCGCGTGGGAGTTGTCGCCGGAGTCCTCGTCGACCGCCAGGATCTCGAAGGACAGGCCCAGGGTCCGCAGCTCGCTCGCGAGCCGCTGCACCGCCGGACCGATCGCGTCCTCGTCATCGCCGAAGGGCAGCACGACCGAGACTTCGTAGCAGGACGACATCAAGCTGACGTACCGCAGCAGCTTCTGTGCCGGGAACGTGACGCGCCGGCGACGCTGGACGACCACCGCAACCGCCCGGACTCGCTGGCGCCGGTCGTGTCAGTGATCGCATGGCCCGACCATCGCGCCGTCAGCTTGCGTCGAAGTTCGCGCACATGGTGCGCAGCCGGCTACGCACCTACCGCCCCCAGTGCCCGTCGAGCCGCGGCCCTACCGCGCTCCAGCCGAGCGTGGGGACGGGGTCGATCGGCGCGCGCGCGGCGGGCTCGATCGCGGCCGCGAGGGCGTCGACGTCCCCCGGCGGCACGACGTGCGCCCCGAGCAGCGCGAGCGACGACAGCCCGCCGGTCGCGGTGACCACCAGCGGCACGCCCGCGGCCAGGGCCTCGAGCGCGGCCAGCGGTGTGCCCTCGTGGCGGCCATCGGCGGTGGCGATCGACGGCACCGCGACCACGTCGGCGTCGACCAGCGCGCGATCGCGCGCCGCCGCGTCGAGCCAGCCGTCGAAGCGCACGCGCGCGGTGATCCCGAGCGCCGCGGCGCGCTCGATCAGCGCCGACCTCGCCGGACCGTCGCCCGCGATCCGGAGCCGCACGTGCGCTGGCAGCCGCGCCAGCGCGGCCAGCGCGACGTCGACGCCCTTGATCGGCACCAGGCGGGCGAGGACGACGACGGTGATCGTCGTCCGGGTCGGCCGCGCGGCGCGCGCGGCCACGATGGCCGCGGTCGCGGCGTCGTCGACGCCCATCGGCGAGACGATCGCGTGGGCCCGGGCCGCCGGCCACGCCGCCGCGACCGTATCGAGGATCGCCGGCGACACGCACGCCAGCCGCCCGCGCCGCAGCGCCAGCGCGCGCAGCGTCGGGCCGAGCAAGCGGCGGCGCGCCAGCAGGTGCACGTCGCCGCCGTGCGCGATGGCCAGGAGCGGCCCGCGGGTCGGCAGGGCGGCCCACGCCGACGGCGCCAGCCAGTGCGCGGCCACGGCGTCCCAGCGTCGCGCCCGCCCCGCCACCGTCAGGCTCAGGCGGGCGGTGAACCCGACCGCGCCGCGTCCGCCACCAGCCGCCAGCGCCTCGGGCGCGCCCCCGGCGTAGAACAGCCCCGGCGGGGCCGCGACGCGCGTCACCTGCTCGGCGCGATCCCAGCGCGCGTCGATCTGGGCGTCGCCGGCGGCGATCACCTCGACCTCGGCGCCGGTGCCGCGCAGGTAGGCGACGTGTCCAGCGACGAAGCTCCCGGCCGCATCCCCGGGCCAGCGGGGGTACGAGGTCGTCACGACGCCGATCCGCATCCACGCGACCGTACAGGGTTTGGGTGCGCGCGGAAGATCGCGCGCGCACGCTATGGCGGCGCGCACGCCATAGCGGTCACCGCGCGAGCGCCGACCGCCGCGCGGCCCGCCGGCGCTACGCCGCGATCGACGTACGATCGGGCGTCGCCAGCGCCGCCAGGTTGGCGCGAGGCGGCTTGCTCGCGTAGTCGTAGAGGCCGACCTTGGTCTTCCGGCCGAGCTGACCCGCCTGCACCAGGCGGCGCAGCAGCGCCGGCGGCCGATAGCGGTCGTCGCCGAACTCCTTGTAGAGCAGCTTCGCCATCGCGTAGACGACGTCGAGGCCGATCAGATCCGACAGCGCCAGCGGCCCCATCGGATGACCGCAGCCCAGGCGCATCGCGGTGTCGATGTGCTCGGCGCCGGCGAGGCCCTGCTCGTACGCGGCGATCGCGCCCAGCAGCATCGGCACCAGCAGGCGGTTGACGACGAAGCCGGTCGAGTCGAGCACCGGCACCGCGGTCTTGCCGAGCCGCGTGACGAACGCCTCGCACGCCGCGAGCGCGTCGGCGTCGGTGTCGGGCAGGTGCGCGATCTCGACCAGGTTCATCGCCGGCACCGGCGAGAAGAAGTGCAGGCCGAGCGTGCGGCGCGTCCGCAGCCCCGCCGACAGGTCGGCGATCTTCAGGGTCGAGGTGTTCGACGCCAGGATCGCGGTCGGGTCCATGATCGTGTCGAGCCGCGTGAACAGCGCGCGCTTGGCCGCGAGGTCCTCGACGATCGCCTCGATGACCAGGTCGCACCCGGCCACCGCGGTCTCCTCCAGCGCGACCGTGATGCGGGTCAGCGCGGCCTCGGCGTCGGCCGCGGCCAGCTTGCCCTTGGCGACCCGCGCCGCCATCGCCGCGCCGATCCGGGCGTGGACCGCGGCAGGGTCGCCCCCGGTGGCCTTCACCAGGACGACCGGCAGGCCGGCCAGCGCCGCGACCTCTGCGATCCCCGCTCCCATCAACCCGCTGCCGACGATACCGATCTTGTGCAGTTCAGACATCAGATCCTCCTGTACAAGAGAAACAATAATGTACCAGGAACGTTTTGTCAATCTGTAACATATTGATTTATATTGACAATATGATTTACAAGTTCACGAATTGGTCAATGCATTCACATTGCATGTAAACACACAACGCATTGCGCTATCCGGAGCGGGACCGAGCGCGGGCTGGGGACAGAGCCGACGTTCCGGAGCCGAATCCGGACCCCGAACCGGACCCCGAACCGGAGCCGGAGCCGGAGCCGGAGCCGGAGCCCGGAAGTCGCAGCCGCGGAAGGACTCGCCCTACTGCGGCCGGCCGCCGTCGAACCACACCTTCCACCCCGACGTCGGATCCTTCTTCCACACCGTCACGTAGCTGCCGGCCCCCACCTGCTCGCCGGCCAAGGACAGCACCTCGAACGTCCCGACCGCGAACGCGACGTCGCCGCGGGCGCGCGTCACCTTCGGCGTCCAGACCAGCTGCGCGCCCGCGAACAGCTGCGTCATCTCCGCGCGGATCGCGTCGTGGCCGCTGACGAGCGCGCCGCCGCTGAGCTCGGCGCCGTCGGCCGCGAACCACTGCACCCAGGCGTCGGCGCCGCGCTCGGCCGAGTCCTTCGCGAACAGCGCCTCGAGCGCGGCGATCTCACCGGCGGCGGCGGCGGCGACGGGCGCGCTGCGCTCCCACGCCAGGCCCGGCGGCTCGGCGCCGGCCAGCGCGCCGTCGGGGCCGCGCCGCAAGGTCAGCGTGGCGGTGCCGGCGTCGTCGCTGGTGAACAGCGCCGCGGTCGCGCCGATCTCGGCCGCGCGGAGCTCGATCGACGTCGGCGCCGCGCCCGGGACCAGGCGCACGCTCCACGCCCGCGGCGTCGCGTCGGTCGCGCTGGTCTCGTCGAAGATCCAGACCCGCGCGCCGCCGTCGTCGCCCAGCCACACGCCGTAGCGCGCGCCGCGGCTGGCCACGAACGACAGCTGCCCGCCGGCCGGCGCCGCCAGCGCGTGATCGCCGGTGAGCCACGGCAAGAGCGCCTCGTCCTCGGGCGCCGCCGGCGGCGTCGGCCCAGCCGGCGCCCGCGCCGACGATCCCGACGAGCCACATCCAGCCGCGACCAGCGCGGCGACCACGGCGAGCGTGCGGAGGTTCATGCCGCGAAGGTAGCGCGGACTACTCGTCGCTGCCGCCGCCCATGGCCGCCGCCGCCGCGATGTCGGCCTCCTTCACCTTCGACGCGTCGAAGCCACGCGCGCCGGCGAGCATCTTGGCGATGACCTGATCGAGGTCGCCGCGCACCGGCTGGCCGGGCTTGGCCCGCACGAACCGCAGCGGGTTGATGCGCGCCACCACCACCGGCTTCAGGTTGCCGCTGGTGAAGCCCGCGTCCTTGAGGCGCTGCACCGCCTCGGCGACCGCGCCGTCGAGCTCGACCAGCTTGACGGCCTGGGCCTCGCGCTCGACCAGCACCTCGGCCAGCGGTCGATCGCTCCACGCCAGGCACCGGCTCACGATCGGCAGGTACGCGCCGCCCGAGAACCGCGCGTGCTGCTCGTAGCAACCCGCTGGGTGTCCAGCCCAGACGACACCCTGGCGCGGTGGTCCGCGCGAGTGGACACCGGGCTTCGCGCCACCTCAGGGGGGACGGTCAGAGTCGGCACAAACGATGCACTCGCCCAGAACGCTACCTTGAGATATCGTCGCCGCGGCGACCGTGTGGTGCGGTCGCCACAAGGCGGCACGTCCGGGGGGCGTTCCCATGGGTCCTTGGTCCAGATTGTTCGTCGCGATCGACGTGCGTCGCCACACCCGGCGTCGCCTGGCGGTCACCATCACGCTGCGTCGCGAGTCGACCAGCTACCCGCAGCCGCGCGCCGCGGCGCCGGTGCTGTACCCCGACGAGGACCTCGCGCGCGCGGTCGTCGACGAAGGCGGGCTAGGTCCGATGATCGCTAGGCTGGCGCCGCGGATCGCGAGCGCGCTGACGGACGCGGTGGCCGGCGTCGACGAGCCGCTGGTGCGGTTGCACGTGGTCGCGAGCGGCAGCCGCGAGCTCGTCACCTGGGTCCGCCAGCACCCGTGGCCGACCTGGCTGCACGCGTGGTGGCCGACCGCGCTGGTCACGATCGAAGGGCCGCCGGCGCCGTCCCGGCCGCGCCTGACGTTGCCGCTCGACCTCGCCGTCGACGTCGCGGCGCCCGCCGCGATCACGCTCGACCCGATGGTGCGGCACGTCGAGGGCCAGGGCTGGCGCCGCGCGACCGGCGCGGCCGACGTCGTCGAGCTGGACCGCGATCAACGCTTGCCCGACTGGCACCGCGCGACCCGCTTGACCATCCGCACCGGCGCGACCGCGCCCGTGAGCCCGCGTGATCGCACCTCGACCTTGACGCTGGCGACGCCCGAGCGCGGCCCCGAGTTCCTGCGCGAGTTCTACCGCGCGCTCCAGCACGACGCGCCGCTGGACGCCGCCGCCGCCACCGCCGCCGCGCGCTCCGGGCTGCCGACCAGCGCGCTGCGCCTCGATCTCATGCGCGGCGGCGAGGACGACCTGCGGCTGAGCAGCGCGATCCTCGAGCAGGCCGAGCGCACGAGCTCGGCGACGTCGGTCAAGGCGAGCGTCGACGTCTCCGACCTGGTCACGCGCTCGCGCGACTTCCTCGACGCCGGCCACGCGCAGCTCGACGCGATCGACTTCGATCAAGAGCTCCACGGCGTCACCCGGACCTTCGACCTGTTCGCCCGCCGCGAGCGGGTCCGGCAGGTGCTGGCCACCGCGCGCTACGTGCGCCACGCCAACCTGTGGTGGAGCGATCGGCCGCGCCCGCGGCTGGGCCGCGCCACCGCGCGCCCGGCGCTCGAGGTCGCGACGCCCTACCCGCTCGCGTTCGCCGTGCTCGAGACCGCGCGCGCGGACGCCGCGAGCGCGGTCGTCGACGACGAGGTCCTGACCGAGCTGCTCGGCCCGGGCTGGGCGACGACGCGGGCGGTGCTGGTGCTGTTCGCGCCCCGCGACGCGGTCGAGCTCGCCGAGCGCCGCTTCGACTTCGACCTGGCCCGCTACGGCGACAGCGCGATCGTCACGACGACCGCGACGCCGCGCCAGCCCGGGCGCCTGTCGATCCGCGCGGCCTTGTTCGTGCGCGACCACCTGATCGCCTCGGTGGTCCTGCACACGACCGTCGGCGCGGACGCCGGGACGGTGCGGCAGCGGTGCGACTGGAACGTCGCGCTCCAGCCAGGGTTCGCGGACCTGCCGGCGCCGGCGCGCACGCTGATCTTCAACGAGGCGGCGACCGGCACCCACTGGCTAGCGGCGTACAGCCGCGCCGGCGGCGCGATGCCCGGCGCCGCGCCGTGGCCGCTCGAGCTCGACCCGCTCGCGGTCCAGGCCGCGACCGATCTGGCCCGCAACCGCCTGGGCTTCGTCCAGGGCAGCCGCACCGCGCTGGGCCAGGTGCTCGGCGGCGTGGGCGCCCAGGGCCAGCCGCTGCCCCGCCCGTCGTACGCCTTCGCGGGCCCGCGCGACCACGCCAACGAGCAGGGTCGCGCGGACGCCATCGCCGCGCTGGCCGCCGCCGGGCGCCAGCTCTACGCCGATCTGATCGAGAACGCGCTCGGCGCCAACGGCCCGCGGACCCAGGACGAGGTGCTGGCCGAGTTCCAGGCCACGCTCGCAGGCGACGACCACCTGCTCCAGATCGCGCGCTGCCACGTCGGCGGCGCGACCGTGCCGTGGGCCCTCGCGTACGATCTCCCCCTCGACGCCGGGGCGACCACCCCGCTGTGCCAGCACTTCATCGACGACTCGCGCGCCGATCCGACGATCGTCGATCGCCCCGCGAGCTGCGCCGCCCGCGCGACCTGTCCGGCCGTCACCGCCCCCGGCTCCGCCGTCTGCCCGTTCGGGTTCTGGGGCATGCGGCTCGAGCTCGAGGAGCCGCCGTACCAGGTCGCCGGGACCCAACCCCCGGCGCTCGGCGTCGTGCAGATCGCGAGCGCCTCGCTCCCGGCGGCGGTGACGATCGCCCCGCACGAGTTCGCGTGCCTCGCGGCGCACTTCACCGCGCTGAGGGGCGTCGCGACGATCGCCGCCACGACGCCCGCCACCGCCCGCGCCGCGGTGCTCGAACAGCTCAAGCGCGGCGACGAGCCGCTGGTCTACTTCTTCTGCCACGGCGATCAGACCGCCCTCGGGTTCGCGCTCCGGGTCGGGCCGCAGCAATGGAAGGAGTACATCTACACCTCCGACCTGCCGGTCGGTCCGGCCGGCTGGACCTGGCACCGGCGCACACCGCTGGTGTTCCTCAACGGCTGCGACACGGCTGCGTTCGACGCCAACAACCTGAGCCAGTTCATCCAGCGCTTCCGCCGGCTCGGCGCCGTCGGTGTCATCGGCACGGCGATCGAGGTGTTCACCGACGTCGCGACCGTCGTCGGTCGCGAGCTGCTCGAGCGCCTCGCGCGCGGCGAGCGCGTCGGCGCCGCGATGCTGGCGATGCGGCGCAGCTTGCTGCGCGACCTGAACCCGATGGGCCTCGCCTACGCCGCGTACGCGCCGGCGCACGCGCACGTGCACGCCCCGACCTGCGCCCTCGACCCGGAGCCGTCGCCATGACCACCTCGACCGAGCTCGTCACCAACCTGCGCGACCCCGACACCTGGACGGTCCTGGCCGTCGCCGCCGGCGCTGGCGCGATCGGCGGCTTCACCCACTGGCTGGGCGCGGTCGCCGGGGTGATCACGCCCGACCCCGATGACGCGGCCACCAAGACGGTGACGCGCGTGGCGGCCGAGATCATGGTCGGCGCCGCGGCCGCGGTGATCATGCTGTTCGTCGTCAAGCCGGCCGACGGGTTCGGCATGATCGCCAGCTCGATCATGACCGGCCTGTTCGGCCGGGCGGTGATCTCGGCGCTGCGCGCGCGCGCCCAGGTCGAGATCATCGACAAGGCCCGGGGTGCGGCGCAGGCCGCCGCCGCCACCGCCGGCCGCGACGCCGCCGCGCTGGCCGAGCACGTCGACGCCCTGCTGCAGGTCACACCCGACGCCGTCGGCGACGCCTTGATGAAGTCCTCCACCGCGACGCCACCGCCCGTAGCCGCGTCGGTGCGCGCCGCCGCCGCCCGCGCGCTCGCGTCCTTTCGCGCCCGCACCACCTGAGAGGTTCAGATGCCGAGCTACCGTCAACGCGAGTTCATCAGCCCCGAGTTCGTGCTGCTGCCCGCCGGGCCGGCGCGCGCCATCGAGCTTCGACCGGCCACCGGTGGCGCGGTGATCGTGCGCGCGGTCGTCGGCGCCGACAACTGCAAGGTCACCGCCGCCCTCCACGACCCGCACGGCGTCGCCGTGACCGCCCCGTACGTCGGGAACTTGAACCAGCTCGCGCTGACGTGGCAGATCCCCGATGACCACGCCGGCCTCGGCCAGACCTGGTCTGTCCGCGTCGTCAACACCGGCGCGGCCCGCGGCGTCGCCGCCCTCGAGATCGCCTATCCGGCGGCGTTCGAGCGCGAGATCGCGCCGCTGCCCAAGCTGAACGACATGGCGGTCATGGCGCTGCGAGAGATCGGCCTCACCGCGGCGGTGGTCGACGGCCACTTCGACGTCGGCTGCGATCGCCAGTTCGTCGGCTACATCCCCGAGGGCTGGGCGCACCACGTCAACGTCGTCCGCGGCATCACGATCACCCGCGGCCGGATCGACAAGCGCGCGATCCAGTTCGTGCCGCCCGCCGACGATCTGCCGCGCGGCGGCATCGAGCTGGTGCTCGGGTGCGACGACGTCCGGCTCAAGAAGGGGATTTCGCTGGGCGGGATCGACGACGCCCGCCTGACGATCCGCGCCGGCCTGGCGGTCGTCCGCGGTGCGCTCGCGATCACGCCGGTGGCGGTGACGCTGACCGGCGATCTGAAGGGCCTCGCGAACCTGCTGGCGCTGGTCGACGCCAAGGACCGCCTGGCCACCGCGCTCCGCGCCGCGCTGGTCGAGCAACTCGCCGGGCCGCGCGCCGGCGTGCTCGCCACCGCGACCACGTGGTTGCGCCGGCTCGTGCGGATGGACGAGCTGCTCGACGTGCAGGTGACCGCGGCCGGGCTGGTCCTCGACTACACCACCGTGCGCGGCGCGCCGCCGCCGCTGTCGACCGCGCCAGCCCCGACGCCGAGCGGGCGCCTCCAGCACCTCATCGTCGTGATGATGGAGAACCGCTCCTACGATCACATGCTCGCGGCGCTGTTCGCCGCGCACCCCGCGCTCGGCACGATGCCGAACTACCAGGCGACCCACGGCCCGACGACCTACCCCTTCACCGCGGCCACGACCTCGCAGGTCATCGTCGATCCACCCCACGGGCCCGCGGCGCAGACGGCCAACGCGGCCGGCGACTGGCTGGGGCCGTACGCGCCGCGCCAGCCGCCCAACCTCGGCGACGTGCTCACGTACCAGCCGGTCGCCAACATCCCGACGCTGGCCCACCTGGTCGAGCACGGGTGCGTGTGCCGGGCCTGGCGCGCAGCGGTGCCGGGCTCGACCTGGCCCAACCGGAACTACGCACTGTCGGGAACCTCGGGCGGCGCGCTCGACAACGCCGAGGGCGGCTTCGACCTGTTCGACTTCCTCACCGTGTGCGACGTGCTGCAGGCCCAGGGCGCGCGCTGGCGCTACTACCGCAGCGACGTCACGTTCCTCGAGCTGTACCGTCGCTGGGCGCTCGACCAGACCCGGATCGTGCCGGTCGATGAGTTCCACCGCGGCGCGGCCCAGGGACAGCTCCCGGCGGTGAGCTGGATCGAGCCGAACATCGCCGACTTCGGCGCCAGCCACGCCAGCGACGACCATCCCCCGGCCGACGTCAAGTTCGGGCAGGGCTTCCTCGCCGACGTCTACAACTCGCTGGTGAAGTTCACCGCGACCGGGCACACCGACTGGCTGCTGGTCGTGACCTACGACGAGCACGGCGGGTTCTACGACTCGGCAGGCGCAGATCCGTCGGCCGTCGCGGACGGCCCCGCGGGCCCTGGCCGACGAGGCTTCCGCGTGCCGGCGCTGTTCGTGTCGCCGTGGCTGGCGCCGGGCGTGTGCGACGTCGCGCTCGATCACGCCAGCATCGTGCGCACGGTGCTCGATCGGTTCTGCGCGCCGGAGCCGCTGCTCGCGCAGGTGCCGCGCGTCCACGAGGCGGTCAGCCTCGCCAGGCTGCTCGACGGCGTGCCCGGCGCCGGCTGGCCGGTGCCGCGGACCGCGCCGGTGCCGCCACCGCCGCTCGCCGCGCTCGGCCCGAGCTTCTACCCGCCGCCGCCACCCCCGCTGATGGGTGGCGCGGCCGCGCCGACCGGCCCCGCGTTCACGCGCGCGCCGGCCGACACCGCGCTGTGGCGCCAGGTGCAGGACCGGCAGCGCGCGATGAACGACGCGGTGGTCGCGCGGACGATGGGCGGCCCTGCGCCGATCGACCCGCTGGCGACCGCGCCGGCGGCGCTCGAGGCGATCCACGTGGGCCTGGGCCGCCACGATCCCGCGACGCTCGCGCCGGGCTGGACCGCGATCGCCGGCCTCGCTGGTGACGACACGGCGCTGCTGCTGCCGCCGGCCGGGGTCACGGTCACCGAGGCCTGGGACCGGATCCACGCGCTGCGCGGCGCCGCCGGCCTGACGTTCGCCGAGCCGCTGTGGGCCACGCGCGGAGGCCACGGCCCCGAGGAGGGACCGGCCGACGGCGACGCCGACTGGGCCCTGCGCGCCATCCGTGCGCCCGAGGCGTGGCGCCGGGTCGGCCCGACCGGCCGGACCCGCGGCGCCGGCGTCGTGGTCGCACACCTCGACACCGGGCTGACCCCGCACCGAGATCTCGACGGCGCGGTGCTCGCCGGGCTCGGCTGGGACTACGTCGATGAGGACGCGACACCCGAGGATCGGCTCGAGCACGGACTCGGGCTGTTCCCGGGGCACGGCACCAGCACCGCCAGCGTGCTCGTCAGCCGCGAGCGCGATCAAGGCCACATCGTCGGCGTCGCGCCCGAGGCGTCGATCCTGCCGTACCGGATCTCGCGGTCGGTCGTGCACCTGTCGATGGTGGGCATGGTCAAGGCGATCAAGCGCGCGGTCGCGAGCGGCGCGCACGTGATCTCGCTGTCCGCCGGTGGCCTCTGGTCCTACGCGCTCCACGCTGCGGTCCGCGACGCGACCCGCGCCGGCGTGATCGTGGTGGCGGCCGCCGGCAACCGCGTGCGCGTGGTGGTGTGGCCGGCGCGGTTCCCCGAGGTCATCGGCGTTGGGGCGTGCGATCGGGAGCTGCGCCGCTGGTCGGGCTCGAGCCGCGGCGACGCCGTCGCCGTGACCGCGCCTGGGGTCGGCGTGTGGTGCGCGGCCGCGGGCCCCGGCGACGGCGTGCGGGCCGGCACCGGCACGTCGTTCGCGACGGCGATGGTCGCGGGCGCGGTCGCGAACTGGCTGTCGTACTGGGGCCGCGACTCGCTGATCGCGCGCTTCGGGGTGACCGGCCTGGCCGCGGCCGCGCGGCGGGCGGTGCGGCGGGCGGTGCGGTCGCTGTCGGGACCTGCGGACGGCATGGGCACCGGCGTGCTCGATCTCGAGCGCTTGCTCGGCGAGCCGCTCGAGGAGATCGATCTCGGCACGCTGATGGGCGGAGGCCGCAAGCGCATGCCGCTCGAGACCGCCGAGGCCGTGGCCGCGGTCACCGTCGACGACCCCGACGCCCTCGCCCGGTTCGCGCCCGCCGACCGGGCGGTCGTCGCCGACGAGGTCGCGTTCTTCGCCTGGCTCGCGGAGCAGGGGCCGACCCCGACCGCGTGGGATCAGCTCGCGCGCGCCGACGGCTCGGCGCTGCTGCGGGCGCGCCTGTAGCCGATCACCGCCGGCGTCGGCGTCGGGCCAGCGCCAGCGCGGCCACCAGCAGCGGCGCGCCCCGGGCGCCGGCGCCGCCGCCCTGACAGCCGCAGCCGCCGTCGTCGGCCAGGGCCGGATCGCCCTCGACGTAGACGTGGCTGGTGATCGTCGAGCGCCCGGTCGCGCCCGACAGCTCGACCCGGTAGCGCTCGCGCGCGCCGGTGACCGCGCGCGTGAACGCGGCGTGGCCGCCGACGATCGGCGCGGCCTCGATCAGCGCGCCGTCGCGCCACAGCTCGGCGGTCGCGCCCTCGGCCGCGGGCGCGGTGACCTCGAGCCGGACCTGGCCGACCGCGCGCAGCGTGTCGCCGAGCTCGGCCCGGTGGGCCGCGTCGACCGGATCGACCGCGATCAGCTCCGCCATCGGATCGTCGGGCCCGCGCATCTTCACGACCGTGCGCCCGGCTCGGACCGCCGCGAGGATCGCCGCCTCGGACAGCTCGTCGGCCAGGACCATCGTGGTCGGCCCGCCGATCAAGGCCGGGGTCGCGCCGCCCTCGGTGCCACCGCGGTGATCGTCGCTGCCGCCGATCGCCGCCAGCAGGTTGCCGGCGTCGAGCAGCTGATCCCACCGCGCGATCGCCCGGGGCGTGAACAGGCCGCCGGTCAGATCGGCGTTGCCGGTCTGGATCTCGAGACCGCTGACCATCGCCCACGGCGTGTCGGCGTGATCCCAGCCGCAGCCGATGCACAGCTCGCCCAGGCGCAGCTCGGGGTGGTTGACGATGAACAGCCCGCCCTGCGCGACCACGTCGGCGACGATCGACGGCGCGCCGACGCCGCCGAGCCCGACGCGGTGATCGACGTAGCGCGCGATCCCGACCGCGTTGCCGTGGCCGCCGTAGGTCGTGACCTCGGCGCCGCGCACCAGCAGCAGATCGGTGACCCCGGCCTGGGCCGCGGCCTGGTGCGGGTACTGGGCGCTGGTGTTGTGATCCGACAGCACGACGAAGTCGAGGCCGCGGCCCCGGGCGTACCCGACGATCTGATCGAGCGTGGCCGAGGCGTCGCCCGAGTCGCGCGAGTGGACGTGGAAGTCGCCGGCGTACCAGCGCCGGGTCGGATCGAGCACGACCGGCGTCCACGGCGCCGCCGGCTCGGGCGCGACGGTCGCGGCGTCGCGGAACTCGAGGTCGAGCGTGTACTGTCCGGGATCCGGACCGAGCTTGGCCTTGCCGATCACGACGGTCCAGGCGCCGGCGGCGATCGGCCCGGCCAGGTAGCCGCGCGACGAGCCGGCCACGCCGATCACCGCCGGGTCGGTCAGGCCGCCGCCCCAGCCGCGGAACCCGGCGGGCGACCAGACGCCCCAGTCGAGGATCTGGTAGTCGGAGCCGTCGTCGTGGGCCACCGTGAACTCGACGGTGCCGGCCGGCACGTCGAACGTCACCAGGTGGTAGGCGCCGCCGTCGAGCGGCACGGCGCCGGTCAGGTGCAGGGTCGAGATCACGGCGGCCAGCGCGAGCATGGCCGGCGATCGTACCGCGTCCGGTCGGTGCCGGGCCGGGTAACCGCGGGTGCGGCGGCCGGGCCGAACCGGTATCCTGCCGGCCATGAAATGGGAACGCGGCCACAAGTCGCAGTACGTCGAGGACGCGCGCGGTCAGCGCGCGAGCGGGCGCGGCGCGGCGCTCAAGGTCGGCGGCGGCGGCGCGGCGCTGCTGGCGCTGGTGGCGCTGATCGCGCAGGCGTTCGGCGTCGAGCTGCCGGTCGGCAGCGGCAGCGACGAGAGCAGCACCGCCGCCAGCCAGGGCGGCGCCAGCTCGGGCGGACCGCCGCCGGCGATGTCGGCCGACGAGCAGGAGCTCTTCGACTTCATCAACTACGCGGTCGACGACATCCAGGACACGTTCGCGAAGGTGTTCGCGGCCGAGGGCCAGCGCTACCAGCCGGCCGTGCTGAAGGTGTTCAGCGACTCGGTCGACACCGCGTGCGGCCCGGCGTCGGCGGCGGTCGGCCCGTTCTACTGCCCGGCCGACTCGAAGGCCTACATCGACATGACGTTCTACCAGGACCTGCGCGAGCGCTTCGGCGCGCCCGGCGACTTCGCCCAGGCGTACGTGCTCGCCCACGAGTACGGCCACCACATCCAGAACCTGCTCGGCACCGACGACGAGGTCCGGCGGCAGGTCGCCGGCAACAAGTCGCTCGAGAACCCGCTGTCGGTGCGCCTGGAGCTGCAGGCCGACTGCTACGCCGGCATCTGGGCCAACGGCACCGCCAAGAAGCAAGCTGATCGAGGTCGGCGACATCGAGGAGAGCATCCGCGCGGCCCAGGCCATCGGCGACGATCGCCTGCAGAAGATGGCCGGCCAGAAGGTCAACCCCGAGACCTTCACCCACGGCTCGTCGGCGCAGCGCGCGAAGTGGTTCAAGCGCGGCTTCGAGGCCGGCGCGCTCGGCGCGTGCGACACGTTCACCGCCCGCGACCTGTAGCTCCGCGACGACGCCACGGTCGCCGCCGCGACCCGGCGGCCCCGCGGCGTGCGGCACGCGCCCCGACGACGCCACGGTCGCCGCCCGCGACCTGGCGGCCGCGCGACGTGCGGCACGCGCCCCGACGACGCCACGGTCGCCGCCCGCGACCTGGCGGCCGCGCGACGTGCGGCACGCGCCCCGACGACGCCACGGTCGCCGCCGCGCCCCGGCGGCCCCGCGGCGTGCGGCACGCGCCCCCACGACGCCACGGTCGCCGCCCGCGACCTGGCGGCCGCGCGGCGTGCGGCACGCGCCCCGACGACGCCCCGTTGCCGCCCGCGACCCGTCGGCCGCGCGACGTGCGGCACGCGCCCCGACGACGCCACGGTCGCCGCCCGCGACCTGGCGGCCGCGCGGCGTGCGGCACGCGCCCCGACGACGCCACGGTCGCCGCCCGCGACCTGGAGGTCGGGCGACGGCGCGCGGCTCAGCCGCCGAACATCTTCGCCATCAGCCCGCCGGGCTCGGGCGCCTCGGCGTCGACCGCCGGCGGCTCGCCGGTGGGCGTCATGTGATCGATCGCGTGCGGCAGCACCTCGGCCAGCGAGTGGGTCGCGCGCTCGGTCGAGATGCCGAGCTTGGACGCGATCGACGCGATCGCGCCGCTGCCGAGCACCTTGCTGATCTGATCGGCGGAGATCGGCAGGTTCTTGCCCAGGCCGACCCACGACGACGCGATGTCGCCGAGCCCGTGCTGGCCGAGCTTGCTGACGATGTCGGCCGCGCCGCCACCCTTGAGGAGGTCGCCCAGCGCGCCCGCGACCTTGGTCTTCTCTTCGTTCACGTCGGTCATGGCGGCGACCATAGCAGAGGCGCCGGCGCCGCCCCGCCGCCGTACCGGACGCGTGCCCGCGCGCGCCCCCACCGGTACCGGGCCCGCGCTGGGGTAGCGGCCGCGGTCAGAACTGCCGCGCGGCGCGGCCGAAGTCGACGCCGGCGCCGGTGATCGTGCCGGCGCGCTCGGTCGGCGCGGTCCCGGGCGCGAACCACAGGTCGAGCGCGCCGCCGCCGCCGGGCGCGGCCAGGAGCCCGGTCTCGCGATCGATCCGGACGCGCGCCAGCCCGACCGGCGGCGGCCCGGGCACCGGCGCCGGTGGTCGCGCGCCCTCGACCGCGCGCACGATCTCCATCCACGCCGGCAACGCGACGTGGGCGCCGTCGGCGCCGCGCCCGAGCGAGCGCGCGGGATCGTCGTGGCCGATCCACACCGCGGCGGTGGTGTCCGCGGTCAGCCCGACGAACCAGGTGTCGCTGTTGTGGTTGGTGGTGCCGGTCTTGCCCGCGGCCGGGCGCCCCAGCGCGCGCGCGGCGCGTGCGGTGCCGCGCGTCACCACGCCCACCAGCAGATCGCGCACGAGGAACGCGGTGCGCTCGTCGACGATGCGGCCGCGGGTGGCGCCGGCGCGGACCGCGGGATCGAGGCCGGCCACCGCCGCCAGGCGATCGAGCCGCCGGGCCGGGTCGAGCCAGGGATCGTCGGGCGCGGCCGCGTCGAACAGCACCTGGTCGCCGTGGCGCACGCGCACGATCACCCGCACCGCCACGTCCCAGCCGTCGCGGGCAACGATCGCGTACGCGCGCGCCAGCTCGAGCGGGATCACGCACGACGCGCCCAGCGCCATCGGCCGCAGCTCGGAGATCGCGGTCGTGACGCCGAGCCGGCGCGCCAGGTCGATCACCGCCGGCGCGCCGACGCGGTCGAGCACGTCGATCGCGGAGGTGTTGAGCGAGTAGGCGAGCGCGTCGGCCGCGACCGCCACGCCGCGGAAGCGCGCGCCCGAGCGCGGCTTCCAGTGGACCGCGGTGGCCTCGTCGTACTCGGCGATCGGCGCGTCGCGCAGCGCCGTGCCCTCGGTCAGCGCGCCGCGCTCGAGCGCCGCCGCGTAGACGATCGGCTTCCAGGCCGAGCCCGGCTGGCGACATGCCTGGGTCAGGCGATCGAACCCGCCGAGCTGCCAGGCCCGGCCGCCGGCGACCGCGAGCACGTAGCCGCTGCGATGATCCCAGGCGATCGCCGCCGCCTCGGGCACGTCGACGTCGTCGGCCCAGGCCGCGGTCGTCGCCGCCAGCGTCGCGTCGACCCGCGCCGCCAGCGCCGGCAGGGCCGCGGTCTCGACCTCGAGCCCACCCTGCGCGACCTCGAGCGGGATCGACTCCTCGAGCAACCGCCGCACGTGGTCGGCGTACCAGGGCGCGCGGACCGCGGGCGGCCCGGCCGGCGCCAGCGCCAGCGGCCGCGCCGCCGCGTCGGCCCGGGTCGCCTCGTCGATGAACCCGGCCCGCCGCATGCGCGCCAGCACCTCGTCGCGCCGGGCCCGCGCCGCGGTCGGATCGCGGCGCGGATCGAGCCGCGTCGGCGCCTGGATCAGCCCGGCCAGGAGCGCGGCCTCGTCGACGGTGACCGCCGCCAGCGCCTTGCCGAAGTAGTCCTCGGCGCCGGCCGCGACCCCGTACGCGCCGCTGCCGAGGAACACGAAGTTCAGGTACGACTCGAGGATCGTGTCCTTGGGCCAGCGGCGCTCGAGCTGCCGCGCCACCAGCGCCTCGCGGACCTTGCGCTCGGCCGAGCGGGCCCGGCCGATCTCCGGCACCAGGTTGCGCGCGACCTGCTGGGTGATCGTCGACGCGCCCTCGACGGTGCGCCCGGCGCGCCAGTTGATCCACGCCGCGCGCGCCACCGCGGCGTAGTCGACGCCGTGGTGCCGATAGAAGCGCACGTCCTCGGCCGCGAGCACCGCCTGGATCAGCACCGGCGGCACCTCGGCC
Source organism: Myxococcales bacterium (assembly GCA_016717005.1). Classification (NCBI taxonomy): domain Bacteria; kingdom Pseudomonadati; phylum Myxococcota; class Myxococcia; order Myxococcales; species Myxococcales bacterium. The sequence continues at coordinate 703,557 of JADJUF010000037.1, forward strand.
AGGGCCACCAGCCGCCGCCGCCCGACCACGCCGCCGTCGTCGAACGGCAGCTCGGTCAGGACCGTGCCGTCCCGGGCCAGGATCGTCGACGTCGCCGGCGCGCGGGCCCGCCACGCCGCGAGGTCCGGCACCGGCGGCAGCGTCCGCGCCCACCCGCGCACGGTCGTGATCGCCCACAGCGCGCCGACCGTCGGCGCCGCGATCGCCAGCCACGCGATCACCACCAGCGCGAGCCGCCACCAGCCGCCGCCTCGTCGACGGTTGCCGATGACGACCGGGGTCATGACGCGAACAGCGCCATCTGCTGGGGCGGCCCCAGCACCCGCGCGCGCGGCCCCACCGCCGCCGCGATCGTCGCCGCGCACGCGCCGGTCACGACCACCGCCGCCGCGCCGCTCTGGTCGATGAAGCGCAGGAGGCCGGCGCGATCCGCCGCGCCGCTCCACGGCACCGCGGCGTCGACCGCCAGCGCCCGCACCTGCTCGCGCTCGCACGCCAGCCCCGACGCCAGGACGATCCGCGCCGGGCGCGCGCCCAGCGCCGCCGCGACCCGCGTCCGATCGCGCACCAACCACACCAGCACGCTCGCGCGCGCGACGCTGCGCCGCACCGCCGGCGCCGCCAGGCCCGCGCTCGCGAGGCGGGTGGCCCCGTCGACGATCGCGCGGTGCGCGGCGACGACCAGGCCGGCCGCGGCCAGGCGCTCGGCCACCGCCAGGCCGCGCAGCGCGTTGGTCACCAGCACCACCGCGACCGCGCCGTCGGCGGCGATCTGCTGGCACAGCGCGACCGCGCGGGCCTCGGCGTCGGCCGCGAACTCGTGGTGACGCTCGCCGTAGGGCGCGGCCACCACCAGCGTGTCGCACGGCGCCAGATCGGCGCGCCGCGGATCGACCGCGCCGGCGTAGAGCACCCGGTGGCTGCCGGTGTCGACGACCAGCGCCGCCGCGCCCGGCGCGTAGCCGCTGGGCAAGAGCGTCAGGCGCGTGGTCCCCAGCGAGAACGTCCGGTGCAGCGGCGCCGCGAGGTGCGCGTCGGCGCGCGCGCCCAGCAGCGCCAGCGTCGTCGCGGTGGCGATCAGCTGGCCGTGGCCGGCGCGGGCCGTCCGGTCGGCCGCCGACACGAAGCACACCGCCCGGGCCCGGCGCGCGTCGCACCAGATCGACGTGCCGAGCACGTGCACGCCGTCGCGCCAGGTGACGGCGGGCGGCGTCGGTGCGCGCGGGCGGCGCTTCATCGACGCACACTGCCACAAACCGTCGACGCCCCGCAATTTCACCGGCGCGCTCGTGGCCAGCACCGCGGCCGCGGTATCGTGATCGGATGCGGATCTCGGTCGTCCTCGGCGCCCTCGTCGTCGGTCCCGCCCTCGCCGCCGCCCAGGCGCCGCACGAACCGCCGCCCGCGTCGTACCGACCGCCGCCCGAGGAGACCGAGCCTGGGCGCCCGCAAGCGCCGGTGCCCGAGCGCCCCTACGCGCTCACCGTGTCGCCCTTGCACCTGCTGTTCCCGATCCTCGAGGTCACCGGCGAGTACCGGCTCGGGCCGAGGCTCGGCGTCGCCGGCACGCTCGGCGCCGGGCGGATCACCGCGACGTCCGCGGCCGGCCAGGACCTGTCGTTCACCGCCGCCGAGCTCGGCGGCAGCGTCCGGTACTACGTCGTCGGCTCGTTCCGCCAGGGCGTGCAGCTCGGCGCCGAGGTCATGTACCTGCTGGTCAAGCTCGGCGACAACCCCGACGGGGTCCAGGCCGCCGGCGACGGCCTCAGCGTCGGCCCGTTCGTCGGCTACAAGTGGACCGCGCGCGGCGGCTTCACCGTCGAGGCCCAGCTCGGCATCGCGATCACCGCGATCGAGGCCCACGCGACCGACGGCGCCTCGACCGCGACCGAGGAGCAGAGCCGGGTGCGCCCGCTGGTCAACCTCAACCTCGGCTGGAGCTTCTGAGCGCTTGACCGCGACCGCGCGACCGCACCGGTCGCGCGGCGGGCCAGCCCCAGCGCGCAGCTGCGGTCGCCCGCTGCGCCGCGCCTCGTGCGCGATCCAGTACCCATGATCCTGACGCCGATCCATCGCCCCGCGTTGAACCCCTCGAGTTCCAGCGAGAGCCCGCGTCGGTTCGCCTTCGGCGCGCCTCGACGCCCGCAACCGGTCAGATCCCCTGCGGCGAGGTACCAGGCGGTGCGTCATTGCCGTCCACCCGGCAACCGGCTCCGCCTCGCCTCCACCTCGCGCACGCGGCCGGCGCGGATCGAGAGCACCCCTGGGCTCCGGCGCGGCGTGCGCCTGTGGCCCGCTACGCCAGCGTGTCTTCCGGCAGCGTGCCGGCGAGGAACGCCTGCTCGAGCGCGTCGATGGTCGTGGTGATCAGCTCGGCGTCGGCCGCGCTCGATCGGAACACGATGCCCATGCCCGCGACGTCTTCATCCTCGGGCACGACCGTGTGCGTGACCCGCCCGACCACCGACAGCGGCTCGGCCTGCCCCGGGATCGTGATGATCAGGTGCACCTCGGCGTCCTCGGGCAGCGGCTCGTCGGTGGTGACGAACACGCCGCGATCGTTGATGTCGCGGGTGTGGGTCTTCACCGGGCCCTTGAGCCCGCCGTAGGTGACGGCCAGGCGCACCGGGATGCGCCGGTTCTCGCGCAGGTTGAGCAACCCGCCGCGGACGAACCCGTTCATGTAGTTGACCTTCTCGCGCTCGGCGGGGCCCAGCCCGACCAGCGCCACCTCGTCGCCGCGGTGCCCGATCACCTGGCCGCGCAGGATCACGCGGGGCCCGCCCTCGCCGCACAGGAGATCGATGCGCAGCGTGTCGCCGAGCACCGCCCGCGGCGACACCTCGACCGCGAGCGTGCCGTCGCGCGGATCGAACACCTTGATCCACTCGGACGGCGAGTCCAGCCGCAGGACGACGCGCACGGCCTGACGATACCAGGATCGCGCTACTTGAGGGCGAAGCGGAGCGTGCCCTGCACGCCCGCGCGGTCGATCGCGATGGTCAGCTTCTTGGCCGAGCCCAGCCGGGCGTAGGCGCCGGCCGCGTCGTCGAGGCCGCGCAGCGGGGCGCCGTCGATGGCGGTCACGACGTCGCCCGACCGCAGCCCGAGGCCGTAGAAGTACGTGCCCGCGCCGACGGTGGTCAGGCGCACCCCGGCGGCGGTGCGCGCGAAGCCGATGTCCTTGGACAGCTTGTCGAAGTCGGCCAGGGACCGGGTCAGCTCGGCGCGCTTGAGGGTCACCGACTCGATCCGGATGGCCTCGACCGCCGGCGTGGCCGGGGCCGGCGCAGGGGTGGCCGGCGCGGGCGTTGCGCGCGGGGGAGCGGGCGTGGCGGGCGTGGCGGGCGAGGGGGTCGCCGGCACGGGGATCGCCGGCACGGGGATCGCCGCGGTGGCATACGGGTCGACCGGCGCCGAGCTGGTCGCCCCAGCCCGCTGGGGCGCCGGCGCGAGCACCTCGCGGATCGGCCCCATCGGCGGCGGAATCACGGGCGCGACCGGGGCGTACGGATCGATCGGGCCCCCGGTCACCGTCGGCCCGGTCACCGTCGGCCGCGTCGCCGCCGCGTACGGATCGAGCAGCCCCGGCCCGGAGGCCACAGGCGCGACCGTCGGCGGCTGCGCCGGTGCGGTTGGCGTCGGCGTATCGACCAGCAGCACCAGCTCGCGGGTGCCCAGCCGGACGATCACCTCGTTGTCGCCGACCTCGACCACCTCGTACTTGCCGACGTGATCGCCCTCGCTGACGACGACGTGCTTGCCGGTCTCCCGGTCCAGGACCAGCGCCTGGCGGGTCTCGGGGAAGACCTCCGCGACCTTCAGGGTGACCTTGCCGACCCGAGGCTTGCTGCGGTCCTCGGCCGCAGCTGGTCCCGCGGCCATCAGGGCCAGGACCAGGGCAGCAGCAAGACCACGGGAGCTCATGCCGCGATGTGATGCAAGCGGCGTTCCCCCATCGAGACGGGGCCGCGCGGCGCGATCTCGCCGGGTTGGCGGAGGCGGTGTCGTCGGTGTTTCACGCCGCACCGTGACCTCCGGGCCCTACTTGGCGCTGGCGCCGGTGTCGAGATCCGACAGGTCGAGGTCCTCGAGCTCCTTCAGATCCTCGGCCGACAAGCTCGAGCCCGCGATCGTCTCCTTGACGCCGGGGCTGTCCTCGTCCTTGTCCTCGCCGGCCTTGAGCTGCGGCGCCGCCCCGCCCTTGGGCGCGTCGAGGGCCAGGCCCATCTTGGCCTTCAGCTCGGCCAGCGCGTCGTCGTCGTTGGCGCCGCCGGCCTCGAGCGCGAGGAACTTCGACTCGAGCGTGTCGCCCGACAGCTCGCCGGCCAGCTCGGCCCCGGCCTCGGCCTCGGCCTCCATCAGCGCGATCCGGTCGGCCATGCGATCGAACGTGTCGAACGCGCTGGTGTCGCCCAGGCCCTGCATCGTGTTGGCGATCTGCTGCTGGGCCTCGGCGCGCTTCTTCCGCGCGATGAGGATGTTCTTCTTGCGCTTGGCTTCCTCGATCTTGTTGTTGAGGAGCCGCAGGGCGTCCTTCAACTTCTCGACCGCCTGCTTCTGCGCGACCCACTGGGTCTGGAACTGACCGGCGACGTTCTCGTGCTCCTGCTTGCGCGCGAGCGCCTGGCGCGCGAGGCCGTCGTCGCCACCGCGCACCGCCACCATCGCCTTGCGCTCCCACTCCTTCGCCTTGTCCTGCTCGGCGACGGTCTGCTTCTGCAGCTTCTTCTCGTCGGCGATGGCCACCGCGACGGCCTTCTTGGCGTCGGCCAGCTGCTGCTGCATTTCCAGCAGCACCTGGGTGAGCATCTTCTCCGGATCCTCAGCCTTGGTGATGAGGTCGTTGATGTTGGACTTGATCAGCGTGCCGAGTCTGGAGAAGATTCCCATGGATTTTTCCCGCGTTGCGCCGGTCCTTCGAGCCTACGGGATCAACTGCCGTGTTGCAACGTCACGACCGCGCGTGCTACGTGGCCCCCCTTCGCCATGAGCGCACTGCCACGCCACGTGGGCATCATCATGGACGGCAACGGCCGGTGGGCACAGGTGCGCGGGCTGCCCCGGCTCGAGGGGCACCGGGTCGGCGCCGAGAGCGTCCGGGACATCACCCGGGCCGCCCGGGAGCTCGGCATCGAGGCCCTGACCCTGTACGCGTTTTCGGCCCAGAACTGGGCCCGGCCCGCCGACGAGGTCCGGGGGCTGATGGAGCTCCTGCGCGACTACCTCCACGACGAGCGGGCCGAGATCATGGACAACCAGATCCGGCTGCACGCGATCGGCGACCTCGACCGGCTGCCGGCGATGGTGCGGGAGCCGCTCGAGGCCCTGCGCCGCGACTCGGCCCACCACCGCGGGATGACCCTGACCCTGGCGCTGTCGTACGGCGGCCGCGAGTCGCTGGCCGCCGCCGCGGCCGCGCTGGCGCGGGACGTCGCGGCCGGCACGGTCGACGCCCGCGCGATCGACGCCGACCGGCTCGGCAGCTACCTGCCCACCGCCCAGCTGCCGCAGCTCGACCTGCTCGTGCGCACCAGCGGCGAGCAGCGCATCTCGAACTTCATGCTGTGGGAGCTGGCCTACGCCGAGCTGGTGTTCATCGACGTGATGTGGCCCGACTTCCGGCGCGCCGAGCTGGGGCGCTGCCTGGCGCAGTACGCGAACCGCGAGCGGCGGTTCGGCCTGACCGGCGCCCAGCTCGTCGACGACGCCAGCGACGTCGAGCCGACCGGCGCGTGACGACTACGCCCCCGCGGGGGCCTCGGCTCGCGGTGCGGTCCCTGGTCGACGTCGACGACGCCGTCGACGTCGCGCCGACCGGCGCGTGACGGCCACGGCCCCGCGGCGGCCTCGGCGACCTCGCGGCGCGGTCCCTGGTCGAGCCGACCGGCGCGTGACGGCCACGGCCCGCGGGGGCCTCGGCTCGCGGCGCGGTCCCTGGTCGCCGTCGACGACGCCGGCGACGTCGCTGGCGACGGGCGCGTGACGATTACGCCCCCGCGGCGGCCTCGGCTCGCGGTGCGGTCCCTGGTCGAGCCGACCGGCGCGTGACGGCCACGGCCCCGCGGGGGCCTCGGCTCGCGGCGCGGTCCCTGGTCGCCGTCGACGACGCCGTCGACGTCGAGCCGACCGGCGCGTGACGGCCACGGCCCCGCGGGGGCCTCGGCTCGCGGCGCGGTTCCTGGTCGCCGTCGACGACGCCGTCGACGTCGAGCCGACCGGCGCGTGACGGCCACGGCCCCGCGGGGGCCTCGGCTCGCGGCGCGGTCCCTGGTCGCCGTCGACGACGCCGTCGACGTCGAGCCGACCGGCGCTTGACGGCCACGGCCCCGCGGGGTTAGCTGCGCGCCAGTGGCCCTCGGCAACCTCGCGTCGCGTTTCCTGGTCGCCGTCGTCGCGGCGCCCGTCCTCCTGCTCGCGTTCTACCTGCACACGCCGGTAGCGACCTGGGCGATCGTGTTCGCGGCGTCGCTCCTGGCGATGTACGAGCTGTTCTCGATGACCCTGCCGGATCGCAGCGATCGGGTGGCGGGGCTGGTGTTCGGCGGCCTGACGGTGCTGGCGTTCTACTGGCTGCACCCGGCGGCGCTGCCCCAGACCCGGGCGTGGCAGATCCTGGCGCGCGAGGGCAGCACCTACCCCGTGCTGTTCCTGGGCGTGATCGGGCCCGGCCTCTACTACCTGTTCCGGTTCCGCGACATGACGACCGTGGCCACGCGCTACGCGGCGACGGTGTTCGGCATCTTCTACGCCGGCGTCCTGCTCACGACCGCGGCCGCGCTCAAGCGCGACGGCGGCGGCAACGCCGGCGGCGACCTCGTGCTGTTCGTGCTGGTCGTGCCGTGGGTCGGCGACACCGGCGCGTACTTCGCCGGCCGGTTCCTCGGCAAGCACAAGCTCTACGAGGCGGTCTCGCCCAAGAAGACCTGGGAGGGCGCGGTCGGCGGCGTCGTCGGCTCGCTCGTCGCCGCGATCGTCATGAAGCTCGTCCGCCTCGACCACCTCGCCTGGCTCGACCTCGTGCTGCTCGCGGTGCCCGGCGCGATGCTCGGCCAGATGGGCGACCTGGTCGAGTCGCTGTTCAAGCGCTCGACCGGCGTCAAGGACTCGGGCGCGATCCTGCCCGGCCACGGCGGCATCCTCGACCGCATCGACGCGGTGCTGTTCTTCGCGCCGTACGTGTACGTGTACCTGCAGGTGCGCGCGTTCGTCGGCGCGCTGTAGCGCGCGCTCACCCGCCGCGGCGGACCTTGCGCACGCGGGCCTCGACGTCGAAGCACACCGGCCGCGCGACGCCGGCGGCGCGGTAGGGCTGGTAGCGCCAGCGCAGGAGCGCGTGCGTGATGCGCGGCGCCAGGCGCGCGGGCCCGTCGAGCACCGCCACCGACTGCACCGCGCCGGCGGCGTCGACGCACAGGTTGGCGCGGAAGCGCGCGTCGGAGCTGCGGCTGCGCGGCCACGGCCCGTCGAGCCGGGTGACGTCGGCGGCGCGGACGTCGAGCGCGAGGCCGCGATCGAGCGCGGGCGCGTCCGGCGCGTCCGGCGCGTCGACCACCCCGGCATCGCGCGGCGCGGCGGCGGCCACCGGCGCGGCGACCGCTGACGCGTCGACCACTGACACGTTGCGCGGCGAGGCGTCGGCCACGCCGGCGTCGCGCGGCGAGGCGTCGACCGCCGGCGCGCCGACCACCGACACGGCGACCGCCCCGGCGTCGCGCGGCGAGGCGTCGACCGCCGCCGCGCCGACCACCGACACGGCGACCGCCCCGGCGGCGCGCGGCGGCGCGCTCGCGGGGGCCACGCGGACGGACGCGTCGGTCGCCGGCAACAACACCATCGCGCCCGTGAGCACCGCCGCGATCGTCGCCAGCGCGCCCAGCGCCGCGCCCAGGGCGAACGCGCGCCGGCACCGCGGGCAGCGCGTCGGCGTGGCGGTGGGTGGCACCGGCGTCGGGGTCGGCGTCGCCGTCGGCGCGCGGCTCGCCTGGGTCGACGCGGTCGGGACCTCGGCCGGCGTGCCGCGCGGGAACCGGGGCCGGGCGACGCGGCCGCGCTCGGGCACCGCCGGCAGCGCCTGCACGTCGCGCGGGTCCAGCAGCTCGGCGATCGCGGCGTCGGTCAGCGCCGCCCCCAGCCGGCCAGCCGCCCGCGCCAGGGCCGCGCCCAGCGCCGCGCACGTCGGCCACCGGTCCTCGGGCGCACCCGCCAGCGCGCGCAGCACGATCGCGTCGAGCTCGACCGGGCACAGCGGCTCGATCGTCGACGGCGGCGGCACCACGCGCCCGCGCACGCGGTCGAGGTCGACCGGCGGGTTGCCGACCGGGTACAGCCGGGTCCGGGTCAGCAGCTCCCACGCGACCACGCCGACCGAGAACACGTCGGCGCGCCGATCGAACGGCTCGCCGTGCATCACCTCGGGCGCCATGTAGCCGTACTTGCCCTTGATGAAGCCCGAGTTGGTCGCGTGCTCGGCCGCCTGCGAGCGGGCCACGCCCAGGTCGATCAGCTTGAGCCGCCCGTCGGTCGACACCAGCAGGTTGGACGGCGAGATGTCGCGGTGGACGATGCCCGCCGACGCGCCGCGCTCGTCGACCAGCTCGTGGACGTGGTGGAGCGCGTCGCACAGGCGCCGCAGCAGCGCCAGGACCCCGCGCACCGGCAGCGGCGCGCGCGCGCGCCGGAGCACCTCGGTCAGCGCGACCCCGTCGACGTACTCCATGGTCATGAACAGCTCCTCCGGCTCGCGCCCCAGCGACAGCACGCGACGGATGACCGGGTGATCGAGCAGGTAGGCGAGCCGGGCCTCGCGCGCCAGCGACTGGATCGCCAGGTCGTCGCCGAGCAGGTGCGGGTGCAGGCGCTTGAGCGCGACGTCGGGCGCGTCGGGCGTGTCGACGCGTCGCGCCCGGTAGACCGAGGCGTTGCCGCCGACGCCGAGCCGCTCGAACAGCCGATAGGCGCCGAGCGTGGCCGGGCGCGCCCGAGCCTCGGGCGGACGCGGGGGCGGCGCGGCGCTGGTGGCGGGCGGCGCCGAGGTCCCCACCGCGCGCTCCGAGCCCGCCTCGGTCACGGCGCCCAGTCGCGGCAGCACAGGGCGCCGTCGTGGGCGCCGTCGGCCCGCGCGCGCGCGTCGTCGCGAGCGGCGGCGCCGTCGGGCGGCGTCGGTGGGGCGTCGTCGGCGCGGTCCTGGGACGACGACGCGCACGCACGCACCCGCGCGCACGCACGCACCCGCGCACCGCGCCGCGCCGCTCGACCAGGGACAACCAGGACCTTCGCTCGCGCGCCCATGTGCGCGGACCCTAGCCGAGGGCGGCGCGCTGGTTCTTACATCGTCTGTGACCGGCTGCGCGTCATCGCCTGTGCGTCATCGCCTGTGCGTCATCGCGTCATCGCGTCATCGCCTGCGCGTCATCGCCTGCGCGTCATCGCCTGCGCGTCATCGCCTGCGCGTCATCGCCTGCGCATCGCGTCACCGCGTCACCGCCTGCGCATCGCGTCGTCACCGCGCCACCGCGTCATCGCCTGCGCATCGCGTCGTCATCGTGTCATCGCGCCACCGCGTCACCGCGGGGCCGCCACCGCATCTTCGCGTCACCGCGTCACCGCGTCACCGCGTCACCGCGTCTTCGCGTCACCGCGTCTTCGCGTCACCGCGTCACCGCGTCACCGCGTCACCGCGTCATCGCGTCGTCATCGCGTCATCGCGTCATCGCGTCATCGCGTCATCGCGTCATCGCGGGGCCGCCACCGCGTCACTGCGTCATCGTCATCGCGTCGTCATCGCGCCACCGCGTCACCGCGTCGCTGCGTCATCGTCATCGCGTCGTCATCGCGCCACCGCGTCATCGCGTCATCGCGTCATCGCGTCATCGCGTCATCGCGTCATCGCGTCATCGCGCCACCGCGTCATCGCGTCATCGCGTCATCGCGTCATCGCGGGGCCGCCACCGCGGCGCACGCGTCGACGTCGTCGACCAGGCGCCAGCCGGTGCTCGCGCGCTCGATCACCTCGCGCCCCGGCAAGATCTCGCGCAGGCAGCTGCGCAGGCGGTTGATCGCGACGTAGAGCGCGTTGCGGTGCTGGAGCGGGTGGTAAGTCGCGACGCCCCAGGCCTGCTGGTAGAGCACCTCCGGCGACACCGGCGCGCCGCGCGCCTGGACCAGCACCGCCAGCAGCGCGCACAGCATCGGCCGCCCCTTGATCTCGACCGCGCCCTGGCGCGCGACGATCACCGCGCGGCGCTCGTCGACGAACAGCTCGTGGGTCGCCCGGGCTCGCGCGAGGTCCTTGTCGGTGGCAGCGCGCCGGCCCTGGCGATCGACCAGGTAGCCGTCGATCGCCTCGCGGAAGCCCAGGTGCGCGAGCAGGGCGACCACGCCGGGCACCGCGCGCGCGATCGCGCCGCCGTCGATCGCCGCCATCAGCGCGCCCGCGTGCAGGCTGCCGCGCTCGGGATCGAGCTCGCGCAGCGCCTCGGCCAGGACCTCGCCCGCGGCGCGATCGCGCTGCCCGCGCCGCGCCAGCGCCGCCGACAGGATCGCGCAGCCGACCTGCACCGGGCGCAGGTGACCGCGATCGGCCAGCTCGCGCGCCAGCGCGATCGCGCGCCCGGCGCTCAGCAGATCGGTGCGGCGCGCCCGCGCGACCAGCGCCGCCGCGAGCACGAGCTGGGCCCGCGAGGCCTCGTAGATGCGCGCGCGCCCGCGGTCGTGGGCCAGGGCGCGCTCGGTCAGCTCGACCGCGCGGTCGAAGTCGCCGCCGGTGAGCCCGATCGCGGCCTCCTCGACATCGACGACCGCGCGCGCCGCCGCCAGCTCCGGCGCGGCCACCGCGAGCCGGGCCTGGGCGACGTGGTCGAGCGCGACCGGCAGCTCGCCCTCGATCGCGTAGGCGCGGGCGTGGGCGCAGTGGGCCCGGGCCCGGGCCCGCGGCCCGATCTGCGGGCTCGCGAGGGCCTCCGCGGCCAGCCGGTGGGCCAGGCCGCTCTGGACCGCGTCGGCGGCGAACAGCGCCTGCTGCGCCCGTGACCGCGCCGCCTGGCCGCGGAGCCCGGCCCGGTGCGCGAGCTGCCACGCGCGCTCGGCCACGACCTGCGCCTGGCCCAGCTCGCCGATCTCGCTCAGGGCCGCGCCGCCGTAGTAGTCCGCGAGGTACTCGTTGATCGTGTCGCCGTGCGCGCGCATGTGCGCGTGCGCGGCGCGCAGCTCGACGCTGGCGGCCCGGGCCTCGCCGTCGGCGTAGCGCACGATCGCCCGGTACAGCGACGCGACCCGCTGCCGCGAGCCGGCCTCGTCGATCACCCGCGCCGCCGCCCGGGCGTGGACCATGTCCTCGTGCTCGATGCACGCCAGGGTCTCGAGCATCGCGAGCTGGTTGATCAGATCGTCCTGGCCCGCCCCGGCCAGCGCCAGCCGCGCGGCGCGGGCCTCGGTCGCGGCTTGCTCGAACCGCTCCTCGACCATCCAGCTGACGGTCCGGGTCCACGCGGCGCGCGCGCTGGCGCGGGGTCGGCCGCGGCAGCGCCGCGAGCGCGGCCGTCAGCACCTGGCGCGCGCGGGCGGCGTCGTCGGCGAAGGTCGCCGCGCTCGCGATGCGCAGCTGGCCCTGGAACCGCGCGTCGGGGTCGGGGGCGAGCGCCACCGCGCGCACGAACAGCGCCTCGGCGCGCGCCAGGTCGCCGGCCTGCTGCGCGACCTCGCCCGCGAGGACGCAGTGGCGCGCCGCCTCGGCCGGCGTCCGCGCCTCGCGCGTCCGCGCCAGCACCCGGCCGGCCTCCTCGAACAGCGACGCGCGCACCAGCCCGCGCGCGATCAGCAGATCGATCGCCACCGCCCGCGCCGGCAGCGCGGCGCGCAGGCGCTCGAGCAGCTCGGACAGCAGGTGCTCGTCGCCCGCCGCCGCCAGCGGTCCGTGCCAGCGCTCGATCACCGCCCACGCCTCGGCCGGGCGCCCGGCCGCGAGGTAGTGGCCCGCGGCGTCGACCGCGAGCAGCGGCGGCCGATCGCCGGCGGCGAGCTCGTCGACGATCAGCGCCGCCGCGTCGGCGTGGGCGGCGGCCTGCTCGTCGGCCGCGCTCGCGCCCAGCAGCGCCTCGCGGATCAGATCGTGCACGCCGACGCGTCCGTGCGCGCGGTCGATCAAGAACCGCTGCGCGAGCTCCGCCAGCGTCTGCTCGAGCCGGTCGGGATCTGGCGACGCGCGCCGCAGCACCTCGACCGACGGCCGGTGCTGGGCGGTGGCGACCGCACGCAGCACCCGCCGCGCGTCCGGCGTCAGCTCGGCCAGCGACGCGTCGAGCGATCCGGTCCCGGGCGCGAGGCGGAGCAGCTGGTGGATGTGGAACGGGCTGCCGTGGGTGGTCTGCATCATCGCGTCAGGCTCGGGCGTCGGGACCTGCAGCCGCTCGGCGAGGGCGGCCGCCATCGCCGCCGCCGCGACGGCGTCGAGCGGCCCCAGCGTCGTCACCACCGGCGGCGGCGCGGCCGGCGGCAGCGCCAGCTCGCGCCGCGACGCGACCACCAGCCGGCTCGTCGCCACCCGCCGCGCCAGGTAGCCCAGGGCCTCGGCCACCGTCGCCGCGGGCAGGTGGTGCGCGTCGTCGATGAACACCAGGAACGGCCGCGCCTCGAGCCGGTGCGCCAGCAGCTCGAGCTGCTCGGACAGGTGCGCCTGCTCGGTCGGCTGACCGCGCCGCGGCGCCGGCGCCGCGCCCACCGCGGCGAGCAGCTGGGCCAGCGCCCGCGGGGCGGTCGCGCCCGGCCGCAGCTCGAGCAGCACCGGGGTCGCGGCGTCCCAGCGCGGTCGGGTCCGCGCCTCGCGCAGCAGCTGATAGACCAGCTCGCTCTTGCCGATGCCGCCGACGCCGTAGACGAAGAACAGGTTGTCGTGGTCGATGTGCGCGCGGATGCGATCGAGCTCGCCACGCCGCCCGGCGAAGCCGCGCACCGGCTGCGGGAACACCGGCGCCGACCAGCGATCGGGCTCGGACCGGGGCGGAGGGGTCGGCGTCATCATCGCGCGGATCTCGATCGGGCCCCGCGGGGCGGGCGGACCCTAGCGTCACCGCGACCATCCGATCTTACATCGTCTGTGTACGGGTCCGGCGCCGAGGATGCGCCCGGCGGCGCGCACAGCGTCCCGCGCCCGACGGTCGCCGCGCCGCCGGCTCACCGCGTCGAGCGGATCAGGAACTCCAGGATCGCCCCGTGCTTCTTCGTGTGCGGCGGGCAGGACAGATCGAGGATCGGCAGGCGCGGGCTGGTGAGCCCCGGGCGCAGCCTGCGACCGACGCGCGCGCGCCGCCGCGCCGCCGGCTCAGCGGATCAGGAACGCCAGGATCGCCCGCGCTGCTGCCGCGGGCAGCGCCGCCGAGGATCGGCCGGTGCTTCTTCGTGTACGGCGGGCAGGCCGGGCAGGCGGCTCAGCGGACACCGGCCGCCGCCCGCGACCGACGCGCGCGCCGGCGACGCGGTTCAGCGCTTCCAGCGGATCAGGAACTCCAGGATCGCGCGGTGCTTCTTCGTGTACGGCGGGTAGAACAGATCGAGGATCGGCAGGCGCGGGCTGGTGAACACCGGCCGCAGCTTCGAGCACTCGAGGAAGCCCTCGTGCCCGTGGTACTGGCCCATGCCGCTGGCGCCGATGCCGCCGAAGGGCAGGTCGTGCTGCGCGACGTGGAGCATGCAGTTGTTGATCGTCACGCCGCCGGAGATCGTCTGGTACAGGAACCGGTGCTCGGTCGCCGCGTCGTTGGTGAACACGTACAGGCCGAGCGGGCGATCCCGGCCGTTGATGTACGCGATCACCTCGTCGAGCGAGCGGTAGGTCTTGACCGGCAAGAGCGGGCCGAAGATCTCCTCCTGCATGACGATCATGTCGTCGGTGGCGCCGAGGATCAGGTGCGGCGGCAGCTTGCGCAGCTCGTCGTTGAAGGTCGCGCCCGGGCACAGCGGCACGACCTCGGCGCCCTTGGCCTGGGCGTCGTCGAGGGTCGCGCGCAGGCGCCGGTAGGCCTTGGCGTCGATCACCGACGTGTACTGCGGCCCGTCGGTGTCGGGGTAGCGCGCCGGCATGATCCGGCGGGCCGCGGCGACGAACGCGTCGCGCTTGCCCTCGGGCACCATGACGTAGTCGGGCGCGAGGCAGGTCTGCCCCGCGTTCAAGAACTTGGCGTAGAGGATCCGCGCCGCGGCCTCGTCGACGTCGAAGTCGTCGGCGATGATCGTCGGCGACTTGCCGCCGAGCTCGAGCGTCACCGGCGTCAGGTTCTCGGCCGCGGCCCGCATGACCGTGCGCCCGGCGTCGGCCGAGCCGGTGAAGATCAGGTGGTCGTACGGCAGGGACGAGAAGTCCTGCGCGCGCACGCCCGGAAGGATCGCGACGACCTCCTCGGGGATCACCTCGCGCACCTTCTCGGCGAGCAGCCGGCACAGGTGCTGCGAGCTCGACGCCATCTTGATCATCGCGCGGTTGCCCGCCGCCAGCACGCTCGTCAGCGGGCTGAGCGTGAGGAAGAGCGGGTAGTTCCACGGCGCCACGATCCCGACCACGCCCTTGGGCATCGGGATGACGCGGTTCTGCCCGGTCGCGAACAGCACCGACACGTGCCGCTTCTGCGGCGCCATCCACTTCTTCAGGTGCTTGCGCACGTCGCGCAGCCCGTCGAGCGACGTGAACAGCTCCGCGATCATCGTCTCCTCGAACGCGCGGTTGCCGAAGTCGGCGTTGATCGCGTCCGCGATCGCCCGCCGGTTCTCGACCAGCACGCGGTCGAGCAACCGCAGATGCTCCAGCCGCTCGTCCAGGCTCGGATACGGGTGCCGCAGGTACGCCTGCCGCTGCAGCTGGAACACCCGCTGCGCCTCATTCTCCGCCGTCCCCATCGTCCGATTCTGAGCTGTCTGCGCCATGCCCCGACTCTACTCGCAGGGGACCGGATCCGGGGTCCCAACCATGCGGGACTGCGAAGGAATTGGGGGGACAGGCTCCGGGGTCCTAACCATCTAGAATCCATACCGATTTCGACCGTACCGCGGCCGGAAAAGGGACAGGCTCCGGGGTCCTAACCATCTAGAATCCATACCGATTTCGACCGCACCGCGGCCGGAAAAGGGACAGGCTCCGGGGTCCTAACCATCTAGAATCCATACCGATTTCGACCGTACCGCGGCCGGGGGGGGGGGGCCGGGGGCCAACCATCTAGATCATCCGATTTCGAGCACCGCGGCCGGAAAAGGGACAGGCTCCGGGGTCCTAACCATCTAGAATCCATACCGATTTCGACCGTACCGCGGCCGGAAAAGGAAAAGGGACAGGCTCCGGGGTCCTAACCATCTAGAATCCATACCGATTTCGACCGTACCGCGGCCGGAAAAGGGACAGGCTCCGGGGTCCTAACCATCTAGAATCCATACCGATTTCGACCGTACCGCGGCCCGGGAACATCCGCGTAATAGGCCGTAACCAAAAGGCTTTCTGCGACTTCGGTGTCTGGTCGCCCGATCGACAAGCGGCACTTTGCCGCGGTACGTCCGAATTCTTTTGTTATTTCAATGGATTGCGACCCAGGAGCCTGTCCCTTTTTCGGCCGCGGTACGGCGAAATTCCTGCGTAGTCCCGTATAGTTGCGACCTAGGAGCCTGTCCCCTCGATGCCGTATAGTTGCGACCTAGGAGCCTGTCCCCTCGATGCATTCACTCGACTCGTTGTTGAAGCCGAAGACGGTGGCGGTGATCGGTGCGTCGCGGACGCGCGGGACGATCGGCGCCGAGATCTTTCACAACCTGATCGCGAACGGGTTCACGGGCGCGGTGTACCCGGTGAACCCAGGCGCGCATTCGGTCCAGGGCGTGCGCGCGTACCCGAGCCTGCGCGAGGTGCCGGAGCAGATCGAGCTGGCGGTGATCGTGGTGCCGGCGGCGGGCGTGCCGGAGGTGATCGATGACTGCGTCGCGACCGGCGTGAAGGCGGTGCTCGTCATCACGGCCGGGTTCGGCGAGACCGGCGACGCCGGCCGCGCGCGCCAGGACGAGCTCCTCGCGAAGGTCCGCGGCGCCGGCATGCGCATGGTCGGCCCCAACTGCCTCGGCCTGCTCAACGCCGATCCCGCGATCGCCCTCGACGCGACCTTCGCGCCGACCTGGCCGCCCCACGGCAACGTCGCGTTCTCGTCGCAGTCGGGCGCGGTCGGCCTGGCGATCCTCGACTACGCCAAGGAGCTCGGCATCGGCATCCACCAGTTCGTGTCGATCGGCAACAAGGCCGACGTCTCGGGCAACGATCTGATCGAGTACTGGGGCGCCGACCCGGCGGTGCAGGTCGTGCTCCTGTACCTCGAGAGCTTCGGCAACCCGACGCGGTTCCTGCGCATCTGCAAGGACGTCGCGCGGCGCAAGCCGATCGTCGCGGTCAAGAGCGGGCGCACCGGCGCGGGCGCGCGCGCGGCGTCGTCGCACACCGGCGCGCTGGCCGGCAGCGAGGTCGCGGTCGAGGCGCTGATCAGCCAGGCCGGCGTCATCCGCACCGACACGATCGAGGAGCTGTTCGACGTCGCGATGGTGCTGGCCAACCAGCCGGTGCCGCGCGGCAACCGCGTCGCGCTGCTCACCAACGCCGGCGGCCCCGGCATCATGGCCGCCGACGCGTGCGAGAGCCACGGCCTCGAGGTGCCCGAGCTGGCGCCGGCGACGGTCGCGGCGCTGCGTGAGTTCCTGCCGCCCGAGGCCTCGGTCCGCAACCCCGTCGACATGATCGCCAGCGCCACGCCGGCCGCGTACGAGCGCGCGCTGCCGCTGCTGCTCGCCGACCCGAACGTCGACGCGGTGATCGTCCTGTTCGTCCCGCCGGTCGGCACCCAGGCCGCCGCGGTCGCGGCGGCGATCCAGCGCGGCGGCGCCGGCGCGACCAAGCCGGTGCTGACGTCGTTCATGGGCATGCACGGCGTCCCGGCGGCGCTGTCGTCGCTGCGCGAGGGCCGGTTCCCGTCGTACGCGTTCCCCGAGGCCGCGGCGATCGCGCTCGCGCGGGTCGTGCGCTACGGCCGCTGGCTGGCCCGCGGGCCCGGCGCCATCCCGGCGCTGCCCGACGTCGACGCCGAGCGCGCGCGCCGGGCGCTGGCCGGGCACCACGGCTGGCTGCCTTCGGGGGCGACCCACGAGGTGCTGGCCGCGTACGGCCTGCGCCAGCCGGCCAGCGTCGACGCCGCCGACGCCGACGCCGCGGTCGCGGCCGCGCACGCGGTCGGCCTGCCGGTCGCGGTCAAGCTGGCGTCGGCGACGATCACCCACAAGACCGACGTCGGCGGCGTGGTGCTCGACGTCGCCGACGCGGCCGCGGTGCGGCAGGCCTTCGTCGACATCCGGGCGCGCCTCGACGCGCTCGGCCGCGGCGCCGAGATGGCGGGCGTCACGGTGCAGCCGATGATCCCGCGCAGCGCCGAGCTGTTCGTCGGCGCTACCCGCGCGCCCGGGTTCGGCCCGCTGATCGGCTTCGGCAGCGGCGGCACCGCGGTCGAGCTGTGGAAGGACGTCGTGTTCCGGGTCCACCCGCTGACCGACGCCGACGCCCGGGACATGCTCGCGCAGATCCGCGGCCAGGCGCTGCTCGACGGCTTCCGCGGCGCCCCGGCCGTCGACCGCGCCGCGCTGATCGACGTGATCCTGCGGGTCGACCGCATGATGGGCGACCTGCCCGAGCTGGCCGAGCTCGACCTCAACCCGGTCGTGACCCGGGGCGCTGGCCAGGGCGCGATCGCGCTCGACGCCCGCCTCCGGGTGGCCTGAGGTCGCGGCCTCGACGGAGGTGCCATCGCGCGCGGAGGCCGCGTGGCGGCCGATCGCCGGGCGAACGGTCGCCGACACCTTGACGCGCCCGCCCGGACTGACCACATCAAGCAACGAGCGACACGCGCCCACCGGTCGATCGTCCGGCCCGCGCGCCGCGGGAGCCCCATGACCAGCCTGACCTCGACCCGCGCCACCCAGCCCTCCAGCCGCCAGCTCCTGGCCCGCGTGCTCGACGACCGCGGGCTGGTCGCGTCGATCCGGCAGCTCGAGCCGCGGGCGCTGGGCCGGCTGATCTCGCACGTCGGGCTCGAGGACGCCGGCGAGCTGATCGCGCTGGCCACGACCGCGCAGCTCGCGCGGGTCTTCGACGACGACCTGTGGCGGAGCCCGCGCGCCGGCGACGACGAGACCTTCGACGCGGCCCGGTTCACGACCTGGCTCGAGATCATGCTCGAGGCCGGCGCCGCGTTCGCCGCCCAGCGCCTGGTCGAGCTGCCCGAGGATCTGGTCACCCACGCGCTGCACCAGCTGGTGCTGGTGCTCGATCTCGACGAGGTCGCCCTCGAGGTCGCGGCCCTGGCCGAGGACGAGGGCGATCGCCTCGAGAAGGCGCTCGAGCGCGGCGCGGCGCTGGAGCTCGACCAGTACCGCGTGATCGGGCGCGACGCCGACGGCTGGGACGCGCTGTGCGCCGTGCTGGTGGCGCTCGATCAAGACCACCACGACGCGCTGGCGCGCGTGCTCGCGCGGTGCTGCGCGCTGTCGACGCGCGACCTCGACGACGACGGCGGCCTGTACCGGGTAATGACCGAGGCGGACTCGCTGGCCGCCGACGTCGGCGCCGACCGCGCCGACCGCCGCGCCGCCGCGGGCTACGTCGCGCCGAGCGACGCGCGCGCGTTCCTGCGGCTCGCCACGACCACGCCGCTGGCGACCGCCCGAACCGAGACCCGCGACCCGGTCACGCGCGCGTACTTCCGTGAGCTCGCGCCGCCCGCGCCGCCCGCCCGCGCCGACCACCACGCTGACAGCAGCGACACCGCCGCCGCGCCCGATCGCCTGACCGATCTGCTCCGTGCCAGCGGCGTGCTCGACGACGGGCTCGCGACCCAGCGGGCGCTGCCGGCGACCACCGACGCGGCCGACGGACCGAGCGAGGTCGCGCTCACCGACGCGCTCGCGACCTTGCGCGACAACGATCCCGCTCGCCACGGCCAGCGCCTGGCCGAGCTCGCCTACCTCGCCAACGTCCTGGTCGCCGGCGCCGAGGTCGACGGACGGCGGTTCCGGCCGGCCGAGGCGACGACCGCCGTGCTCACCACCTGCGGGCTCGGGCTGGCCTACCTCGTCGACGCGACCCGCGATCCGGCCACGACGGTCGTCGCCGCCAACGGCGCCGACCGGCTCTTCCGCCTGGGCTGGCGCCTGCTGCACGAGCGCACCGGCGATCCGGCGCGCGCGCTGCTGCCGACGACGGCGTGAGCCAGCGTGACCGCCGCCGTCGTCACGACGCGAGCGCCACCTTCACAGCGTGATGGCCGCCGTCGTCACGACGTGCGCGCGACACCTCGACGTGGCCGCCGCCGTCGTGGATTCGACCACCGACGCCGCCGTGCGTGCGACGATGCCGATGACGTGCGCGCGACGACGACGACGCGACCGCCGCCGTCAGGGCGTGCAGGTGCGGTGCGCGGCGGGGTTGGTGCGGAAGTCGGTCGAGTCGACCGACGGGCACCGGCTGCGGATCAGCGCCTTGAGCGCGGTGACCTCGGCGTGGTCGAGCGCCATCGGCTCGAACATCAGCGGCACCGACGACGCGGTGGCGATCGTCGCGCGCAGCGCCGCCAGCCGGTCGGGCGCGCGGCCGGTCGACCACAGCCGCTCGAACTCCCGGGTGTAGGCCGCGATGACCGCGCCGTAGCTGGCGGCGTTCAGGTGGACGATGTTCTCGAACGTCGACTGCTCGGCGTTCATCGACAGGTTGTAGCTGCCGGTGTAGAGGTCGGTGCCGTCGACGATCATGAACTTGTTGTGCATCTGCACCGCGTAGGTCACGTCCCAGCGGTAGGCGTAGGTCTTGTAGCGGACCGGGATCGCGGCCTCGCCGACCAGCTTGCCGAACAGGAAGTCGCGCGACTGGCAGTTCCAGATCGTCGCGGGCGTGGCCGCGCCGGCCAGGCACGCCTCGAGGTCGGCGAGCTGCGCGGTGTGGCCCGACGCCGAGATGTACTCCTGCTGGTCGAGGTAGACCCGCACGTCGAGGTCGGGGCGCGCCTGCTTGCGCGCGATCAGCGCCTCGGCGACCGGGCGCAGCCGCAGGTGGCCCGACGCGATGTAGATCGAGCGGTCGGCCTGGGCGATCGCGGCGACCAGCGCGTCGGCGACGGTGGTGCGCGTGCGCTCGATGCGGAACGTGGTCGAGCCGTCGGCGACCGTGTAGTTGGCCGAGGTGAACAAGGCCGCGGCGTCGGGATCGTCGGTGATCGCGGCGGCGGCGGTGGCCAGGTCGGCGGTCGAGCGCACGTACGGCAGCGGCTCGGCCAGCGCGAAGTCGGCCGAGTGGTCCCAGAGCAGATCGAACTCGCGCTGGTAGGCGATCGCCAGCTCGTCGGAGCCCTCGATGAACAGCGTGTTCTCGTCGTAGATCTGCGTGCCGCCGTACGACCAGTTGCCGCTGCCGGTGACCAGGCGCGTCGTCGCGGCGCGGCTGACGTCGTCGCGGGGGCCGTCGATGATCGCGAGCTTGTGGTGCAGCACCTTGTTGACCCAGCGCACGTCGACGCCCATCGCCTCGAGCTTGCCGGACTTCGAGGTCAGGCGCCGGGCCAGGTCGAGCTTGCGGTCGGCGGCGGCGGTCTCGAACAGGAAGCGGACCGCGACGCCGCGCGTGACCGCGTCGGCGAGCGCGGCCGAGACCTCGGCGTCCGACAACGAGTACATCGCGATGTCGACCGAGCGCTGGGCGCCGCGGATCCACGCCGCGACCTGCTGGGTGTGCGCGGTCGCGCTCGGCTGCGGCGAGAACACGACGTCGATCGACGCCGGCGCCTTGATGCGTCCGGTCTCGCGCGCGTAGTCGACCAGAACGGCCAGCGCGGCCGGGCCGATGTACGGCACGGCGTCGAGCTCGGCGAGGTCGTCGAAGCGGTCGTCGTCCTCGACGCCCGGCCCGCGATCGCGGTGGGCGATGATGTTCTTGGCGGCGCGCGACGACAGGCCGGCGGCGTGATCGAGCTCGTCGACGTCGACCGCGAGGTCGTTCACCAGCGCGAGGACGCCGCGGGCCTCGGGCGTGCCGTCGGCCAGCGCGCCATCGGCCTTGCCGCCGCCGAAGCTGTCGTGCTCGCCGTCCTCGATGTCGCGCTCGGTGGCGCATGCAGTAGCCATCAGCGCGAGGGCGCCGAGCAGCGAGACCAGGGATGGGCGGATACCGGACATGGGCGGCCGCCTTTGCACCTCGCGCGCCAGCGTCCGGGATGCCCGCCCTGGTGGCCGAAGTTCGGACAAAGATGGGCGAAATCCGGCCAGTTGTGGCCGGTATCCGCCCAGCTGCGGCCGGGATCCGGCCGGGCGGGAGTGTCGCTCGGAGCGACACTGGCTGATCGAGTAGGCGCGAGGATGGCCGCCGCGGTCACGCCGCCGCGGTCACGCCGCGGTCGCGGTCACGCCGCCGCGCTGGGGTCGCGGTCACACCGACGCCGCCGTCACGCCGCGGTCGCGGTCACGCCGCCGCGGTCACGCCGCCACGGTGGGGTCGCGGTCACGCCGCCGCGGTCACGCCGCCACGGGGTCGCGGTCACGCCGCCGCGGTCACGCCGCGGTCACGCCGCGGTCACGCCACCGCCGCCGCGCTGGGGGCGCGGTCACGCCGCCGCCGTCACGCCGCTGCGCGGCAGGCCACGTTGGTCTGGAAGATCTCGAGGTCGGCCAGGGCGATCTCACCTGCGGACACGACGCCGCGGGCCGATGCGCCGGCCTGGTTGCAGCCATCGCTGGCGCGGCCGCCGATGGCGATCTCGTAGACCTCACCGATGCGGAGCGACAGCGCGGCGATCGTGAAGCCGTGGGCCAGCTCGTCGACCATGAAGGTGAAGCGCTCGGGCGCGGGCCGCGCGGCGCCGGCGCGCGCGATCAGCTTGGCCTGGCTCCAGACGTCGACGTCGACCATCGAGCCCGGCGCGAACGCGCGCGCGTCGAGCGAGATCGTGAACCGGACCGGCGCGGCCGCGCGCGCGCGCGACGACGACCGGGTGCACGCGAGCGACATGGAGGAGGCGACGAGGGCGGTGAAGATGGCGGCGGTGGTGAGCACGCGGGGCATGCCTCCATCGACGCACCGACGGCGTCGTCGATCTACGCCGCGCGGTGTCCGACTCGACGACGCACTATCGCAGCGACGCACCATCGCACCGACGTCGTCGACCTGCGCCGCCCAGCCGGGGCTCACCGGCCCCCCCGGCGAGGTCGATCATCTGGCCGCGCTGGCGGCGCGCCCCCCGGCCCCCGCGCGCCGCCGCCGGGGGGGGGGGGCCGATCGTGACGCTCCGCCCGCCACGCCATCGCGGGGCAGTCGCCGCCATCTCGCTGGTGGTCACGTGGAGGTCGCCGACGACGACCGGCGCCGCGGTAGCGACGCCGCTGCTCGAGCCGTAGGCGCGGTTGCAGCCGTCGGCCGCCACACCTGCGACGCTCAGCTCGTAGAGCGCGCCGACGCGGAACTGCATGCTGACGACCGTCACCGCGCGCGTGCCCGCAGGCGCTGTCACGACCATCGTCTCGCGGATGTCTGGCGGCGGCGGACACGGCGCTGGTGACGACTCCAGATCATACTTGTTGCAGCCGCCGTCGTAGCTCGGGTCGCGCAGGGTCACGACCAGCTCGGCGCCTTCGGCGAACGCCCCTGGCGGCAGCGCGATCTGGAACGCCAGGCCGTTCACTGGGGCCGCCGCGCGCGGCGCCGGCGCCGACGCGACACACGCCGTCGTCATGAGCAAGATCGTCCACACACGCTGCATCCCAGCTACGGACGCGCTGCGACCACGCCGGGTCTATGCGTCACCCCCCAGGCCGGCTTGGCGTTCCATTCTGGAGTGGGATCCTGCCGCGGTAGGGCGAAAATCGTCTTTGATTTAGCACGGATAGGACCCAGGAGCCTGTCCCCGTCAAGTTCCCGTGCGATTTCAGATGAATAGAATCCGGGAGCCTGTCCCCCTTGGCGTTCCATTCTGGAGTGGAATCCAGCCGCGGTAGGCCTGAAATCGTCATTGATTTAGCACGGATAGGACCCAGGAGCCTGTCCCCCTATTCGAGGCGGGCGCGGATGGGGGCGGCGCGGGGGTCGGTGGGGTCGAGGTGGGCGAGGGCTTGCTGGTAGAGCGCGGTGGCGTCGGCGTCGCGGTGCTGGCGGGCGGCGAGGTCGCCGCGGGTCACGCGCAGTGCGATGGCGTCGGCGTCGTGGACGCCGGGGTGCGCGTCGTAGATCGCGAGCGCGCGCGCGAGGCTGCGGTCGGCCTGGGCGAGGTCGCCGAGCGCGAGCCAGGAGGCGGCGACGTGGGCGTGGCTCATGCCGGTGTCGGGGTGATCGGCGCCGAGCGTGTCGATCCGGATCGCGAGCGCGGCCTGGCGATCGCGGAGCGCGGCCTTGTGATCGCGACGGCGCTCGGCGAGCTGGGCCCGCGACTCGAGCGTGTAGACGATCTGGCGCTTGCCGGCCTCGCCCAGGGCGGTGAGCGTGGTCATCGCGCGCGCGACCGCGTGCGTGGCGCGCGCGCGGCTGGCCGGCGTGTCCTCGGCCAGGCCGATCTCGGCGACGACGGTCAGCGTCTGCGGCACCAGCGGGTGGTCGGGGCCGAGGCCGCGCTCGCGCAGCCCGAGCGCCAGGTCGACGTCGGCGCGCGCGGTCGCGAAGTCACCGCGGCGGCTGGCGAGGAGCGCGAGCTGCTCGTACGGGTACGCCAGGTTGGGGTGCTCGGCGCCGAGGCTCTGCTGCCAGATCCGGATCACCTCCTGGTAGTGCGGCGCGGCCTGATCGCCGTCGCCGAGCTGGCGATAGATGTCGGCGAGGTTCTGGTGCACGTACGCCACGCTCGAATGATCGGGCCCGAGCTCGACCTGCATGCGCTCGAGCGCCTCCTGCAGATCGCGCAGCGCGCCGCGCGGATCGCCGGCGTACCAGCGCGCCAGGCCGAGGTTGGCCAGCGCCGGCGTCAGCGCCGGGTTGCCGTCGGCGCCGAGCTGCCGCTGCAGCGCGAGCGCGCGCTCGTAGGCGCGGTACGCGTCGGGGTAGCGCGCCTTCGCGAGGTAGATGCCGCCGAGCGTGTTGTACAGCCGGCCCTGGATCGCCAGCTCGTCGGGGACGCGCTCGGCGCTGGTGACCGCGACCGGCTCGAGCGTGAGCGCGTCGTCGAGGCGGCCCTGCTGGGCCAGCAGATCGAGCACGCGGATCCAGACCTCGGCCACCTTGGCGTCGTCCTGCGCCTGGGCCGCGGCCGACGCCGCCGCGCGGAAGGTCTGCTCGGCCGCACCGGGATCGCCGAGCGTCACCTGCAGCGCCGCGCGCAGGAGCAGCACGCGCGCGGTCAGCGGCGCGTAGCCGAGCGCGCGCACGTCGTCGACGAGGCCGTCGCTGGCGGCGAGCGCCTCCTGGTGCTGACCGCGCCGCTCGAGGTGCTGCTGCGCGTCGAAGCGGGCCTCGAGCGCGCGCAGCTGGGCCCGCGCGGCGTCGCCGGTCGGCAGCGGCACCGCGCGCGTCAGCGCCACCGGATCGACGCAGGCGTCGAGGTCGCCGAGCTCGCCGACGGTGCGGACCGCGCGCTGGACCACGGTCGGGTTGGGATCGGCGAACAGCGTCGTGACGCTGGTCAGCGCCGCGAGCTGGCGATCGAAGCAGCGCATCGACAGGTCGAGCACGTCGGCGCTCTGATCGTGGTGGACGCGCGTGGCCTTGCAGCTGGCGGTGCGCAGCCGGACCCAGTCGGCGACGTAGCGATCGAGGCGCGCGTCGACCTGGGCCCAGACCGCGTCGGCGTCGGCGACGCCGGTGGCGGTGAACGCGGCCGCGGCGGTCGCGCGCCCGGCCTCGGTCCAGACGCTGGCCACCTGGGCCTCGGCCCCCTGGCAGACCTCGCGCGCGGCCGCGGCCCGGGCACGCTGGGTCAGCACCACCGCGGTCAGCCCGGCGACGGTCGCGACCGCGACCCCGATCACCACCTTGGTCCGCAGCGGCGTCGGCGCCAGCGCCGCGACCGCGGCGGTCATGTCGGGGAAGCGCCGCGCGGGATCGGGCTCGAGGCCGCGCCGCGCCACGCGCTCGAGCCACGCCGGCGTCCGCGCCCAGCGCGCGCCGTCGCCTGGGCGCTGGCCCTCGATCGCCTCGACCAGCGACGCGAAGAACGCGTACTGATCGGCGGCCGCGCTGCCGCCGCCGCCGGCCACCCGCTCGGGCGCGAGGTAGGCGCGGGTGCCGGCGCTCGACGGCGCGTCGGTGCGCCGGCGCGCCAGGCCGAAGTCGATCAGCCGGGGCCGGCCGTCGGCGACGACGATGTTCTCGGGCTTGACGTCGCAGTGGGCGATGCCGAGCGCGTGCGCCGCGGCGAGGCCGTGGCCGATCTGGATGAACAGCGCCACGATCTCGCGCCAGGTGCGCGGCTGCTCGAGCCAGGCGCGGAGGTCGCCGCCGTCGAGCTGCTCCATCACCAGGTACAGCCCGTCGGCGTCCTCGACGACGTCGTAGATCGCGACGACGTTGGCGTGGCTCAGCTTGGCCAGCATGCGCGCCTCGCGCAGGAGCTGGTCGCGATCGTCGCGGTGATCGGGGTGCAGGCTCTTCACGGCGACGTGCCGATCGAGCACCGGATCGAACGCCGACAGGATCGCGCCCATCGCGCCGCGGCCGAGCGAGCCCTCGATGCGCAGGCGCCCGAGCTGCAGCTCCGCGGGGGCGCCGAACAGGGCCGCGCGCAGCTTGCCGGCGAGCATCCGATCGACCAGATCGCCCGCGGCCGGCCTGGCCGCGCGCAGCGTTCCGTCGTGGTCGTCGTTGCTGGCCATGCCTGCGGGGGTGGATAGTATGGCGAAATGGCGGACGACTGGGAGCTGCTCGAGGCCTGGCGCGCCGGTGACGCGCGCGCCGGCAACGAGCTGGTGGCGGCCCACTTCGAGGCGGTGAGCCGGTTCTTCCGCGGCAAGCTCGGCGACGACGTCGAGGACATCCTCCAGCAGACCTTCCTGGCGTGCGTCGAGGGCCGCGACCGGATCGACGGCGTCAGCTTCCGCAGCTACCTGTTCGGCGTCGCGACCCGCCGGCTGTTCGATCACCTGCGCGCGCGCTACAAGGCCGGCCGCAGCGTGTCGTTCTCCGAGGTCTCGCTGACCGACCTCGGCACCACCCCGAGCGAGCGGGTGGCCCGGACCGAGCGCGCGCAGCTGCTGCAGGCGGCCCTCCGCCAGATCCCGCTCGACGCGCAGATCGCGCTCGAGCTGGCGTACTGGGAGGGCCTGTCGGGCGCCGAGATCGCGGTCGCGCTCGCGATCGAGCCGGGCACGGTGCGGTCGCGGCTCAGCCGGGCCCGCGACCACCTGCGCGACGCGGTCCGCGCGCTCGGCGGCGACGTCGAGAACCTGTTCGGCACCAGCCTCGAGCGCGACGCCGGCTGACCCCGCGCTAGAACAGCTGCTCCATGCGCGCGGCGATCCAGACCGGCGCCGGATCCGACTCGTCCTGCTGCAGCGGGTAGCGGATCGTCAGGAGCGCCTGGGCCCGGCGGCGATCGCCGGCGCTGCCGCACATGTCGCAGGCCTTGTCGAGCCACCAGTCGAGCGCGCTGGCGTCGCCGGCGTCGTCGGGAAAGTACGAGCGCAGGTACGGCAGGATCTGCGCGGCCTGGCCGGCGCCGGCCATCTGCACGATCTTGCCGAGGATCATCACCTCGCGCTGATCGTTGGTGAGGCCGTCGCCGTTGCCGTACTTGGCGGCGAACTTGACGCCGAGCTCGTCGTAGAGCCGGTGGTACTTGGTCGCCTGCTGCGCGATCTTGCGGTTCCAGTAGGCGCCGATGTTCGACCAGTCGACCGGGCGCAGGTCGAACGACGCCAGCACCTGAGTCGCGTCGGCGCCGCGCTTGTCGCCGGCGCGCAGCGCCTCGGTCACCTCGACGAACAGCTCGAACGGCACCGGCTCGTCGCCGACGTCGCCGGCGTAGCCCGCGCTCGAGGACTGGGCCGCGGCCGCGCCGTAGGGGCCGACCGCGCCGCTGGCGAACGCGTTGGCGTAGGCGCCCGCGACCGTGCCGGTGGTGTCGGTCGACATCCGCCGGTTCCACTCGGCGCTGACCCGGGCCCAGCGCTCACCGTCGATGCCGGCCGCCGCGATCAGCGCGTTCGCGTCGGCGCCGCCGGCGAGCTGGGCCTGGAGCTGGGCCCACTGCGCGCAGCTCACGCCCTCGACCGGGGCCAGCGCACCGCCCGCGCCCGACATCGCCGCGGCCTTGCCCTGGCCGAGGCGCTCGCGCGCGATCGCGCCCATGCGGAACTCACAGTCGGTGACGTTCTCGCCGGTCTGCCGGGCCCAGCCGCGCACCGCCCAGGCCTTGTACTTCTCGTAGTGCCCGCCGCTGCGGAACCCGAACTGGGTGATCAGCAGCACCTCCTCGGGATCGAGCCGATCGCCGTCGGCGTCGGTCATCGACGGCAGGTCCTCCTTGTCGATGAAGCGCATGCGATCGCGCAGCGTCTCGAACTTGAAGAACCAGTCGTCGATCGACAGGTCGCTCCAGCCGTCGGGCAGCGGCAGCTCGTCGCCGTCCCACGCGAACGTCGGCCCGTCGTACGCCGGCGCCGCCGCGGCCGCCGGCTCGTCGTCGTCCGGCGCCGCCGCCTGCGCGGGCGCCGCGGCCTGCATCATCGGCATCGGGGGCGCGACCTTGCCAACAGCCTTCTTGATCTTGTCGAGGAAACCCATGTGTCGTTACTCCGTCGTGCGTGGTGAGTCGGGCGGCGGGTGCGTGCCCTCCCTCCCGAAGTCGCGCCGCGGCCGACCCTGCTCCCAACTTTCGAAGAAACTTCACAAGGCCCCGAGATCGCTCGATGGCGCGCCCGGCGTCGGCCGCCGCCGGGCAGGCTGGCGGCCGTGCCGCGCCGATTCCCATGCCGGCGCCGCCACGCCGTGCGATGCCGCCGGGATTGGCGACCGCGCCGGCGCGCTCGCCCTGCACGGCGACGAGCGACCGCCAGGTTGCCCATCGTCTGTCAGGGATTGGTCGAACCCTGACACCGAGCCGAATTATTCCAACTGGTTGGCGCATGGCGCGGGGCTCGCAACTGTCCCGAGACATGTCTGACCCAGTCGCTTCGATCGTCCCGCTCCGTCATTGCCGCCGCGGTCAGGTCCGCGCGGATCTGCGCGCGCTCCGCGGCATCGCGGCGGCGGCGATCGATCCGGATCGGCCGCTGATGGCGCACGTCGTGGTCACGCGCCGCTGCAACCTGTCGTGCGGCTACTGCACCGAGTACGACCAGGTGTCGGCGCCGGTGCCGCTAGCCGAGATGAAGGCGCGCATCGATCACCTGGCGCGGCTGGGCACGGTGTTCGTGACGCTCACCGGCGGCGAGACGCTCCTGCATCCCGACCTGGTCGAGATCGTCCGCCACGTCCGCGCCCGCGGCATGACGCCGGCGATGAACACCAACGGCTACCTGCTGACGCGCGCGCTGATCGTCGCGCTCGGCGACGCCGGGCTGTACGCGCTGCAGCTGAGCCTCGACAACGTCACGCCCAGCGCGATCAGCAAGAAGTCGCTCAAGCCGCTGCGCGGCAAGCTGCGCCTGCTGGCCGAGCACGCGCGCTTCCGGGTGCGCGTCAACACGGTGTTCGGCGCGGCCCCGCCCGAGGAGGCGCTCGCGGTCGCGCAGGCGGTGCACGCGCTCGGCTTCGACGCCAAGTGCTCGCTGGTCCGCGATCCGTCGGGCCGCGTGCAGCCGCTCGACGCCCACGCCCGCGCGGTCTACGCGCAGATCCGCGCGCTCGATCGCCGCGGCACCGGCGTCTTCTCCGAGGACTTCCAGGACGACCTGCTCGCCGACGGCGAGGTGACCTGGAAGTGCCGCGCCGGCGCCCGCTTCTTCACCGTGTGCGAGGACGGCCTCGTCCACCTGTGCACGCCCAAGATGGGCCTCGGCGCTCGCCCGCTCGCCGACTACGGCGTCGCCGACATCCGCCGCGCCTTCGCCACGCCCAAGCCCTGCGCCGCCACCTGCCCCGTCGCCTACGCCCACCAGGGCAGCCGCCTCGACGCCTGGCGCGCCCAGCCCCTGCCCCCGTCGCTCCCCGCGCCGTCCGCCACGCCGCCCGGCCGCGTCACCCTCGCCGTCGTGCGGTGAGGCCGCGCCGGCGACGACAGCTCGTCGAACGCACGCGCTCGTATCAGGCGAGAGAACCGCGCGCGCCCGCGTGCGCACGCCCTCGGTTCAGACGAGGGCGATGGACCGCGCGCGCCCGCGTGCGCACGCCCTCGGTTCAGGCGAGTGCGATGGACCTCGCGCGCCGGGTGCGTCGCACCCCGCAGCACCGCGCCCTCAGGCCGTGAGCGTCGCGGCGATCGTGTCGATGCCGAGGAACATCGGCAGCGGCTCCGAGACCAGCAGGCCCTCGCGCACGCCGTCGAGAGCCTCGAAGCCCAGGCCCGCGTAGAACCGCACAGCGTCCGGCTTGGCGTCGGTCACCACGCCGACGCACCCCAGGCGATCGCGCTGCTCGATCGCCAGCTGGAGCACCGTGCGCAGCAGCGCCTTGCCGATGCCGAGGCCCTGGGCCCGGACATCGACGCCCAGCCGGGCGAGCCGGAGCACGGGCAACGGGTAGCTCGGGAGACGCTTGCGCAGCCGCGCGCCGGGGACGTTCGCCCGCTCGATCGATGACGGCGCGACCGTGGCGAAGCCGACGATCCGGCCATCGACCACGGCGACGTAGGTGACCGCCAGGTGGAGCTTGAACTGGTTCTGCCCCGCGTAGTGCTCGAAGAAGCGGTCGAGGTCCGGCTCGCCGCACGAGAACCCGCCGCGGTCGTCGTCGCGCGCGAGCGGGCGGATCTCAACGGCCCTTGCCACGCATCAACTCGCGCAGGGCGGCCGTCGGCGCCGGCGGGCGCTCGAGCAGCTCGACCACGCGCGCGAACGCCTTGTCCTCGAGCACGAGCCGGACCGGCACCAGCGCCTCGTCCGGCAACTCCCGGCGCGCCTCCATGAAGTACAAGAGCGCCTGCTCGACCACGTAGTTCTTCTTGAGCCCATGGCTCTCCGTGAAGCGGTCGAGCTGCTCCTTGGTCGCGACCGAGATCGTCGCCGAGATCTGGGACTGGTCACCCATCGCTCCTCCACCCTGCCACGCAAAAGCGGGCCGGGCCATGGAAAACCATGGCCCGGTCGGTGCTCACCGCGGCCCCGCCCGACGGGCCTTCGCCACGCCCAGCCCTGCGCCGCCACCTGCCCCGTCGCCTACTCCCACCAGGGCAGCCGCCTCGACACCTGGCGCGCCCAGCCCTCCCCGCGCCCCCGGCCGCGTCTACCTTGCCGTCGTGCGGTGAGGCAGCGGCGCAGACCGGCGGGGCTCGGGCTCAGCGAGAGCAACGGCGCGCACCTGCGTCAACACTGTGGTCCATCAACTGGTCCTCGCCGTCAGGCGGCGCAACCGCAGCCTGCTCCATCCGATATAAGGGCTACTCACAGTTCCAGCTGTAGTCGCGCTCGGCGAACGGGAACCGCGCATCCGCAGAGAAGAATCGAATGCAGCGCCCGACCCCGCCTCCACCGCCAAACGGGCGCTGCCACGAGGCAGCGCGACCACGCAGGAACTGCATTCGAACGACATAGCCGCGACATCCCTTTGCGTCTTGTGCTCCGTAAACGTCTCCGACAAGGTCGCCTTTCCTGAATCGAACTGCCATCGGTCCGGGTGAGACCCACCCACCATCCGCGGTCTGCACTATGAAGCCATCGTCAGAGAGCGCACTAGCCCACGATTCGGCATCGACAACACTACCCGGCATCCCGCAACCTCGAAAATGCATCTCGACCTCAGGCCCGAGCCGGATCCAATATGACGAAATTTTGTGGAGTTCCGAAGGCAGCGCCACCGCGCCAGCGGCCTGAGCTGTTGGCGCCACGTTCTCGCAGACATCTCGGCGGATGCATCCCGCGAGCAACGCCAGCAGTGCAAGTTCTTTCATATCAGTCCTTTTGAGTGTCGCGATACGTCTTTCCAGTATCATCGCGATACCTATTCTCGCTAGTCTTTGCACACGAGTGCGCATGACCCCCCGTACAGCCTCCGTATGCATGGGCCATTTCGTGGACGAGAACCGTGTCTGGAGTCTGCTCAGTCTTGCCGCCGTTGGCTGCAGCAACTTGCGGTAGCGAGGAAAAATCGACGGCGACGTCAGCGACGATCTCTGCAGCGTTTCCACCGACCGTCACATTCCCGCCGCCAGTTGCCGTTACTGCGGTAACTCCGCCACCATTCTCAACAGGATTGAACTTCTTCGCGGCGTCACCCGCTCTCTTTACTTCGCGCGGGTCAAACATACTAGCATCGCCCATGTTCGCGTTGTGAAGAACCACGATTTTCGAATTGTCACGAGCCGCATCCACGAGCATCTGCTGCGTTTTCGTGAACTTCCATTCTTTCGGCGCGTTGACTACTACTGACAAGTGGTCGGGGATACCTGACGGTACCACGGTCACACCAACGCCTAGTACTTTCATATACGCTTGGCGCAATGGCTCCGCCTGCCTTTCCGACCCGTATATGAGAACCTGTCGCCCGTCGGGATCAATGTAGCTCAACGGGTTCGACAAGACAAACTGGTAGAGTCCAGCCTTGCGCGGATCTCCCCACGCCGCATCCGGCACAAACCGATACAGCGGGTCGGCCTGCGTCCAGGCGAGGAGCGTCGGGTCGTAGTAGCGGACGCCGTAGTAGCTCAGGCCGGTCTGGTCGTCGCGGAACTTGTCGTTGAAGCGGCGGTGCTGGCCGGTGAGCCCGCCGGCGGTGCCCGAGGTCTGGATGACGTCGCCGTACGGGCCGTAGACGAAGCCGGACTGCACGACGCCGGTGGGCTGGACCGAGAGCAGGGTGTTGTTCGCCAGGCCCTGGTACTGCAGCTCGACCGACGACGCGACCGTCGAGCTCGAGGACTGCAGCCAGCCGCCCGTCGGCGAGACGACCTTCGCCACCGGCGTGCCCATCGAGAGGTAGGAGTAGACCTTGTTGATCGCGCCGGTGTTCGTCAGCTCGATCTCGGCGTCGCCGATGAAGACCCGGGCCGACGTCGGCACGCCGAGCCCCGAGAGGGTGACCACCGCGCGCCGGTTGCCGTCGAGGTCGTAGTAGTACTCCTCACGGCCGGTCTGGAAGCCGTTGCTGTACTTGATGGCGCGCCGCAGCTGGTCGTCGCCGTCGTACGAGAACCCGTCGGTGATCGGCGTCCCGGTCGCGCCCGGCCGGACGCTGCTCATGTTGCCGACCGTGTCGTACGCGTACTCGCGGAAGGTCCCGCTCGGCGTCGTCAACGCGGTCGGCGCCTCGGGGTCGACCATCGAGCCGTAGACGTAGGTGGCGTTGCGCGCCAGCACGGCCCCGCCCGTCTGCGGCACGCACGTGGGCAGCGGCCCCGCGCAGACCGTCGCGGTGTTCAGCTTGCCGCTCGGGTGGAACGTGTACGCCGCGGTGTAGCGGTTCCCGCTCTCGGCGACGCTGGTCAGCTCGTGCCGCGCCGAGTAGTCGAAGGTGAAGTTGTACGTCGCCCCGCCCAGCTTGTGCTGCATCGTCCACGGGTCGTCCAGCCCGCGGTAGGTCAGCGCCTGGGACGCGTAGGCGACGGACGAGCTGTCGGTGACCGCTTGCGACAGGACGCGGCTCAGCTTGTCGTAGGCCCACGTGCTGGTGAAGTTGCGCCAGGGCGGGGACGCCGGCGTCGCCGCGACCCCGCTGAGGCTGGCGACCCGCGTGAGCACCTGCCCGCCGACGTTGCGGGTCTGGACCGCGACGTTGCGCGCGGCCGCGCCGTTGGCCGGGAGCCACCGCAGCGTGGTCGGCTGGCCCCGGTCGTCGTACAGGTACTGGGCCTTGGTCTTGTAGGTGGTCTGTGACGTCGCGTTGTCGGGGTACGACTGCTCGCGCACCCGGCCGCCCGGGCCGATCGCGAAGCTCGAGGTGCGCGAGCCGGTCAGGCCGCTCAGGCTGTACGACAGGGTCTCCGAGTCGCGATTGCCCTCCGGATCGTACGTGTACGAGGTGGCGATGCGGCTGAGGTGCGTGGCGGTCGAGCACAGCCGGCCCTTGCCGTTGGCGCAGGTGTCGTACCCTCGCCGCCGTGCGGTGAAGCCGCGGCGGCGGCGACAGGCGCTCGAGCGCGACCGCGCGTACCGGGCGAGACGTACCACTCACGCGGTGAGCGTCGCGTGTCGCTGCCGAGGAAGATCGGCCGCGGCTCCGAGAGCAGCAGGCCCTCGCGCACGCCGGCGAGGGCCTCGCGGCCCAACCGCTCGGCGACGGGCGTGGCGTCGGTCACCGCGCCGGCGCCCGCTTCCTCACCGTGTGCGAGGACGGCCTCGTCCACCTATGCACGCCCAAGATGGTCGCGTTCCTGCCCTCGCCCCTCCCGCGCCCCCCGCGCCCCCCGCGGCCGCGTCTACTCTTCGATCTGTTCGTCCGCTTCGGCGTGGCGCATGGACGGGAAGGCAACAGCGATCGACGCTGGGTCCAGACGTGCCAGCAAGGCGTCGACCACGGTGATGGAGACCACGTCCGGCACGTTGATCGAGTATGCGCCCAGGCTGCCGGCCTCCACCGTGCCGCAACCGGCGTCACGCAACCCGGCCAGCACGTTTGGCAAACCGCCCGTCGCCTCTTTCTTGACGACCAAGAGCCAGACGGTGGTGTTCTTCGAACGAGACACGTGCCGCCAGGCGAGCACCCGGGCGCCCTCGCGCGTCGCGTCGATCACGTCGCCCACCGACAGGCCCTTCACAAACAGCGGCGCGACCAAGACCTCGTGTCCGGAGGCGGTCCGTCGCACCGGCATGCACTCGATGCTCACGGGCGGCCAATCCTCATCGACGTCGAGAGGAAACTCGAGCGACTCGGCCTGGTTCATGGCTGCGCGATCATCTTCGGCGCGTTCGTCTTGTGACCTAGAGAGTATCTTACACGCGCGACGCTCGGCGCACCGGCGCCATCGACGCGCAGGGCCGCGGAGGTTCCGGCGGCGCTCCCTGGCGCCGGGTCCGTTGGGCTGGTTTCTCATGACGACGACTCCACGAGCGCTGCGACGAGAGGAACCTCGAGGGACTCCGCCTGGATCATGGCTGCGCGATCCCTCACAGGCAGCGTCAATCGTCGGCCTGCCCAAGGCAAGCTTCTTCGTAGTCCAAGACGGCTTCAGCGAGCAGCCTGTCCAACAGGGCACGCACATCCGAGTAGCGCACGTCGGGTGGGACATCGACGGCGACGAGACATGGGACGTCGCTCCCCTCTGATTCGCATCCGAGGGCTCGGAGCGCGGCCCGGACTTCGCCGACCTTCTTGGGTTCGGGGATGACCACTCTGACGGTGGTGTGGCCCCCGCTGCGCGTCAGCCCGACGAACCGCAACATGCCGTCGAGCTGCGGCTGCGCCGACACGACGTCTCCGCAGGCCAGGCCGGTCGCGTAGAAGGGGATGTTGTCGACCTGGTATCCGTCGACGACTGCGGTCGCCCACATCGTCTCGGTTTCTTGCTCGCCGCCTGGCCCTGTACACGGAAACGCGATCTTGATGTGGCCCGTCATTCGTCACCGCCGACCGATGCGCACGTGCGCTCGCCATCGGTCGACGCGTCGAACGCCTCGCCGATTCTCCCCCGGCAATCCGCCAGCGCTGACTCCAGGCTCTTCGATTCAGGTCTTTCTATCATCTGTCCGCTTCGGCGGTGGGTGGGCGGCATCGACAGCCTGGCGATGGTGCGCTGCGGCGCCACCAGGCTACAGCTCCTCGAGCGCAACCTCCAGCTCGCGCTCGAACACCGCCAGGAGCAGCGTCACGTCGGTCATGAACTCGGCGTCAGCGTCGGTCTTGTCGAGGCGCAGCTCGGCCGTCGCGGAACGGCGATCGACCACGTCGCTGATCCAGCGACACAGCCTGGTCGTCGACAGCGTCTCGAGGTTCGCGACCTGGACGCCGCTCGGACCAGAACCGTCCACGCAGAACCCGACCTCGACCAGCGCTTGCACGAACCGGGCGCGCCACAGCCGCCCACGCTCGTCCGCTCCTTCGAATCCGAGCTCGACCAAGACGCCATCGATGGCCGTCAGGAACGCTGCGGCGTCCTCGGCCACCGCGGGGGCCCGGCCCGCGGGTTCGCCCTCGACCGCGCGTGCTGCGGAATATCGCTTACGGCCCATGAGCACGAGGCGCTCGCCGAGCTTCACCGTCGGAAGCGCCGACCGAGTGATGCCGAGGGCGTGGTTCGGGCCGTCAAGCGCAGAATCAAAGCCCTGTGCGAGGAGCTCGCGAACGAGACTATCGGCGACCCGCGGGTTCATGGCGGTGGATCTCTGCGCAGGGGGCAGCTGCACGCGAGGGTCGGATCAGGGTCGGACCAGGTCGAGGACGTCGACATCATCTCGCTCGAGGTACTGCTCGAGCGCCTCGATCCCCTTGCCGCGCACGAGCCCGTA
Organism: Myxococcales bacterium; assembly: GCA_016717005.1. Lineage (NCBI taxonomy): Bacteria > Pseudomonadati > Myxococcota > Myxococcia > Myxococcales > Myxococcales bacterium. The sequence goes on from JADJUF010000037.1 coordinate 739,053, forward strand.
CTCATGCGGCGACAGCGGCAGCAGCCACCGCACCTGCGTCGGCACGTCCATCCCGACGACGGACTCGGCGTCATCCGGCCAGAGCGTCGGCTGATAGGTCGCGATGGCCGAGATTCGAGTACCTGGGATGCAGCCAGGGAGCTCCGTGACGTAGCCCGGCCCGAACCCGATGCCCGTGTCCACAGCGACCGCGGCGACGAGCGCCAGCGCCGTGGGGATCTCACGACAGTCGTACTTCTCGTCAGACGCAAAGACCAACTCCTGCCGGACCGGCCGCGCAGTCCGTCGGTGCTTCAGCGTTTGTCGACTCATCCCGAAGGTCGACCAGATCGAGATCTGCTGCGCCGCCAGCCCGACCGGCGGACGACCGGGAACTCGAGCGATGTGCCCGCAGACGGCTGGCCCAGCGTCTCGCCAAAGTATCGCGCCATGTGGTCTTCGACGGGGCTGGACGAACTCACGCTCGCTCCCTGTGACGTGCCTTGCCTACGTCCATTCGATCGCGCGATGACCGCCGAGCGCGTCGTCGCAGCCGTCGCCACGTGTCCACCGAGCTTCGTAGACATCTGGTCCACTCATTCTGTTTGAACGCGCCGGTCACCCGTGCACCGGCGAACGGAACCCCTCACCCACGCGCCCATGGGACCACACCCCCAACCCGCCCTCGCCATCGCGCGCGCGGCGATCAGCGGTGGCGCGTGCCGGGTCGACCCGACGGCGGGGCGGTGCGCTGGACCGCGGCCGGCGCCGGCGCGACCGGGACGACGGCCGCGCGAGCCGGCACCTCACGCCCGATGATCACGGTGCCGATGTTGGTCACGGCGACTGACATGAACAGCGGCCCGACGCAGTCGTCCCGATCGCGGTGACGGTGCCGGTGATGTTGGTCAGATCGGCCTGGGCCGGCGGCAGTGACGCGGTGATCTCGTCGATGCGGACGTCCCACATCGCGCCGACGTTGCCCCGGGAAGGCGTCGTTGCCGCCGTAGGACACGCCGTTGATCGTGAGCGTGTCGTCGGCCTGGGGCTGGCCGTCGAGGACCATGTGCGTGACCGTGGCGGTCTCGTAGCCCTCCGGGCACCGGCACGCCGGTCAGCACCGTCGTCATCGGCGCGCCCTGCTCTTACAGCGCGCCGTCCTTGATCTACGACGAAGTTGTTGCGGGCGTCGTTGGGGTCCTGGTGCATCACGACGGGCTGACACCCCTGGCTGTCGAAGACGCGGTCGGTGCGCGACGGCAGCCCGTTGACCGTGTAAAGTGCCGTTGCCGGTGATCAGCGGTGACGTCGCGGTAGAGCGTGTTGATGCCGATGCCCCAGCGGGTGTCGGGCGTGATGCCCAGGATGGTGCCGGTGACCGGGCTGCCTTGGATCGACCATCGTCGTGGTGGTGCCGATGACCGCCCAGTAGAGCCAGGCATGGATGATCACCGCGTCGGTCGGCAGCCCGCGACGGTCAGCGGCGCGCGTTGGGGACGACGACGTTCAGTACCGGCCGGCGGTCGCGACCCGACGGTGAACGGAGCCGCCGCCCGGGATCTTGCCGGCGATCTGCGGGTTCAGCACGCCCTGGCAGGCGTTGCCGACCATATTGCCGTCGCTGTCGGCCTGATCGGCGTTAAGGCTGGGTCCGGCAGGTTGTCCGGTCGTCGAGGACGCCGTCGTTGTCGTCGTCGCCGTCGCAGGCGTCGCCGATGATGTCGTCGTCGAGGTCCGACTGATCGGTGTTGGGGATGAAGCGGCAGTTGTCGCTGATGTCGTCGACCCCGTCGTTGTCGTCGTCGAGGTCGCAGGCGTCGCCCTGGCCGTCACCGTCGAAGTCGGCCTGGTCGGGGTTGGCGATCGTCGGGCAGTTGTCGAGCGTGTCGAGGATGCCGTCGTCGTCCTGGTCGACCGAGGCGTCGATCCCCGCGTCGATGACGTCGTCGTCGTCGTCCCCGGACCCCGACGGGCCGCAGGAGGTAGCGAGGAGACCGACCAGGGCAAGGCTGAGCGCGCGTCGAACAGACATGGCCGAACAATCGGCTGGACCGAGGTGTCGCGCAACCAGGATCGTGCCACACCGCCCCCGGATCGCCCACCGCTGTGACGGCGACCGCCTTGGGCTCACCGCCCGTGACAGCGATTGCCCACGGCCGTGACGGCGATTACCCGGGCGCCCCCCTCGGAGGCCGACGCCCGCGCCGGGCGCCCCTGCCTCCGCCGCCCGCCCCCCGCTAGATCGTCGCCGCTGGTCGCGCGTTTGCTTGTACATGTCCGCGACGCACTCCAAGTCCTCGAATCCTCCCGCTCTTCGGCTAGGGCGTGCGGCTGCCCGCGCGCGCGCCGGTGGCGGCGCTGCCCCGCGCGCTCCAGGCCACGCTGGCCGATCGCATCGACGGGCGGGTCGCGGCCTTCGTCGCTGCGTCGATCGTCGCGCACGTCGGCCTGATGGTGGCCGCGCACCTCAACGACCCGCCGGCGACGCCGACGATGGCGCACCGGGCCACCGAGCAGTACCGCGATGACACGGTCGCGATCATCGACGCCAGCGATCCGATCTTCGACGTGCAGCAGCCGCCGACCGATCCGGGCCGGGCACCCAGGCCACGCCGACGCCGACGACCAGGCCGGCCGAGCCGACCCCGACGACGCGCCCGAGCACGCCGGGGCCGAGCACGCGGCCGTCGACGCCGACCCTGACCGAGCCGGTCGACGCGACCCGGATGGCCGACCTGCTGTTCGCGCCCGACGGCACCGACGGCCCGCTGGTCGGTGACCTCACCGCCAAGAAGCCCGGCACCGATCTGGCGCAGCAGCTCCGGGAGATCAAGGACTCGAACCAGACCGCGTCGATCGGCGATCAGACCGGGCGGGTGCGTCCCGGCGACGCGACGCCGCGGGTCGGCACCGGCCAGGATCCGGTGATCGATCGCCCGACCGTGATCACCGCCCTGCCCAAGGACCCCGAGGTCGGCCCGCCGGGCCGGATCAAGCCGATCCCGACCCCGACCCCGCCGGGCGACCCGTCGGTCGACTCGATCATCAGGAAGATCTCGACCACGTACATCGGCGGCCTGCAGCGCTGCTACAAGAAGTCGCTGGTCACCGACGGCACGCTCTCGGGCAAGGTGACCCTGACCTTCTCCGTCACCGACCGCGGCGCGGTCACCGACCACCGCGCGGCCGGCGTCGACGACAAGCTCAGCGACTGCGTCGAGGGCCTGATGACCAAGTGGACCTTCCGCCGGTCAGGACGGCGACGGCGACCCCACCGACGTCGACGTCAAGCTCGGCCTGCAGCTGACCCCGCACTGACCTTCGCGGGCGTCCGGTCGCCGCGCCCGGCGCGCTCCTCCAGAGCGCCGAGCTAGCACCGTCGACTGGGGTACACTCCGATGTTCGCGGCAAGCATCGGAGGTAGTCAATGGTCGATGTGAGGACGAGCGCTGTACCGGATCCGTCAGCGGCGGCGCGGAGCATGCCCGAAGGTCTGTTCCGGGCGCTGTTCGAGCGCTCCCGCGACCTCGTCTTCCTCGCCGACCTCGCGGGCAACTTCCTCGATGCGAACCCGGCGGCGTTGGACCTGCTCGGCTACCGCGCCGACGAGATCTCATCGCACAGTTTCGGGTCGTTGCTCTCCGAGGACCAGCTCCCGTCGGCGCTCCAGCAGCTGCGCGAACTCACCACGGCTGGCCACCTGGAGCGGCTGGTGGAGTACCAGGTGCGCTGCCGGGACGGGCGCAGCCTGGTGCTCGAGCTGCAGCCCTCGCTCGTCCGGCACGAGGGGCGCCCCGACGTGGTGCTCGGCATCGGCCGCGACCTCACCGCGCGGAAGCGGGCTGAGGCCGCCGGCGCCGAGGCCCAGCGGTTCGTCCAGGGGACGCTCGACTCGCTCGCCGCGCACATCTGCGTGCTCGACGAGCGCGGGGCGATCATCGCCACCAACGCGGCCTGGGATCGCTTCGCCGAGGCCAACGGGGTGCAGGTGGCCTGGCCGGGCGTCAGCTACCTCGCCGTCTGCGACGCCGCGACCGGCCCCGAGCAACCCGACGCCGCCGCCTTCGCCGCGGGGCTGCGCGCCGTCATCGACGAGCGGCAGCAGGAGTACTCGCTGGAGTATCCGTGCCACGCGCCGACGGAGGAGCGCTGGTTCCTCGGTCGGGTGACCCGGTTCGCCGGGCCCGCGCCGGTGCGCGTGGTGGTCGCGCACGAGGACATCACCGAGCTCGTGCGGATCGAACGGGCGCTGCGCGAGGCGCACGCGCGCCTGCAGACGATCCTCGATCAGTCCCCGGCCATGATCTTCGCGTTCGATCTGGCGGGCCGGCTGATCCTGTCCAATCACAAGCTCGAGGAGCTCGCCGGCCGGCCGGCGGCGGAGCTGCTCGGCAAGCGCTACACCGACCTGATGCCGCCGGCGATCGCCGCGGAGCGCACGGCCCAGGATCTGGAGATCATCCGCACCGGCCAGCCGCACACCATCGGGCATGTCGAGGACCTGCCGCAGGGGCCGCGCACCTTCATCACCACCAAGTTTCCGATCCACGACGCCGGCGGGGCCATCGCCGCCATCTGCGGCATCTCCACCGACGTCACCGAGCTCCAGGGCGCGCAGGCCCGGCTCGCCGAGCGCGAGCGCGAGGTCCGCGAGCTGCTCGAGCGCATGCCGATCGGCCTCGTGGCGCACGGGCCGGACAGCTCCGTGCGCTACGCCAACCCGGTCGCCGTGGCGCTGCTCGGGCTGTCGCAGGACGCGATGGAGGCCCGCAAGGCCGACGACCCCGGGTGGCGCTTCGTGCGGACCGACGGCACGCGCATGCCGCCGGAGGAGTATCCGGTCAGCCGGGCGCTGGCCAGCGGCGGGCACGTCGAGCGCCTCGAGCTGGGCATCTGCCGGCCGGCCCTGGCGGACCCGGTCTGGGTGCAGTGCGACGCGCACCCGCATCGGGACCAGGACGGACAGCTGGTCCAGATCGTGGTGACGTTCTTCGACATCTCCGAGCGCAAGCGGAGCGCGGAGCTGCTGCAGCAGCGCGACGCGCTCCACGCCTCGGTGCTCAGCGCCATGCGCGAGGGCCTGGTCGTGCGGGACGTCGACGACAAGGTCCTCCTCGCCAACCAGCACGCCGCCGACATGCTCGGGCTGCCCCTCGACCAGCTCATCGGGACGCGCGCGGTCGATCCCCGCTGGCGCGCGCAGCACGAGGACGGCACGCTCCTCCCGACCGATGAGCTCCCCTCGATCGTCACCAGCCGCACCGGGCGGCCGGTCGACAACTTCATCATGAGCGTCGACGTCGGGGACCCGCAGCGCCGGCTCCTCTCGATCAACTCGCGCGAGGTGCTCGACTCGGCGGACCGCCGGACCAGCGTGGTGACGACGTTCCACGACATCACCGAGCAGCGGCGCGCGGCGCAGGCGCTGACCGAGCTCGCGACCGTGGTCGAGCAGGCGTCGGACACCATCCTGATCACCGACCTGCGCGGCGCGATCGTCTACGCCAATCCGGCGTTCGAGCGCTCGACGGGCTACACGCGCGCCGAGGCGCTCGGCCAGAACCCGCGCCTGCTCAAGAGCGGTCAGCAGGACGCGGCGTTCTATCGCGCGATGTGGGCGGTGCTGAAGCGCGGTGAGGTCTGGTCCGGCAGCCTCGTCAACCGGCGCAAGGACGGGACGCTGTACGAGGAGGAGGCCACGATCTCGCCGGTGCGCGATCCGCGCGGGACCGTCATCAACTACGCCGCCGTCAAGCGCGACGTGACGCGCGAGCGGCAGCTCGAGCGGCAGTTCCTCCAGGCGCAGAAGCTGGAGAGCATCGGCCAGCTCGCCGGGGGCGTGGCCCACGACTTCAACAACATCCTCGCCGTGATCATCATGGAGAGCGAGCTGGCCGCGCTGGACGACCAGGCGCCGGCGCCGCTCCAGGAGTCGATGCGCGAGATCCTGGCGGCCGCCCAGCGCGGGGCCAAGATCACCCGGCAGCTGCTGCTGTTCAGCCGCAAGGAGGTGATGCAGCCGACGCGCATCGACCTCAACGAGATCTTGCTCAACGTGGCCAAGATGCTCCAGCGGCTCCTCCGGGAGGACGTGCACCTCGAGCTGCACCTCCACTCCGGGCCGCTGATCACGCGCGCCGACGCGGGGATGCTCGAGCAGGTGATGATGAACCTGGTCGTCAACGCCCGGGACGCGATGCCCCAGGGCGGGCGGATCGTCGTCGAGACCGGCGCGCGCAAGGTCGACGCCGGTGAGCTCCAGGACAGCCCCGAGGTCGCGGCGGGCCGCTACGTGTGGCTGAGCGTGAACGACACGGGCGTTGGCATCGCACCGGAGATCATCCCGCGCATCTTCGAGCCGTTCTTCACCACCAAGGAGGTGGGCCACGGCACCGGCCTGGGCCTCGCCAGCGTCTTCGGCATCGTCAAGCAGCACCACGGCTGGCTCGAGGTCGAGAGCGTCGTCGGACGCGGCACGAAGATGAGCGCCTTCCTCCCCGTCCACGAGGCGTACGCGGCGGAGCCCGTCGAGGCGGCGCCGCGGCCCAGCGCGCGCGGCGGCACCGAGACCGTCCTCGTGGTCGAGGACGACGCGGCCCTGCGCCGGTTGATGCGCAGGGCGCTCGAGGCCGGCGGCTACCGCGTGCTCGACGCCGCGGACGGCGTGGCCGCGCGGGCGGTCTGGCACGCGCACCAGGCGCAGATCGCGCTGGTGATCACCGACCTCGCGATGCCCGGCGGCGTGGGCGGGCGGGAGCTGGCCGCGGGCCTGCAGCGCGACCAGCCCGGGCTCAAGGTCATCTTCACCTCGGGCTACAGCGAACGGATCGCCGGCGTGGAGCTCCTGCTCGACGCGGGCCAGGCCTTCGTGCAGAAGCCCTTCGCCACCGACCAGCTGCTCGCGCTGGCGCGGACGCTGCTCGACCCGTGACGGCGGCGGCGCCCGAACCCGGTGGGGCACGCGCGCCCGCGGCTCACGGCACCGGCACGCCGAGCGCGTAGCGGATCATCGGCGCGAGCACGAGGTCGCCATTGGCGTCGCGGGCCATCGCGGCGTCGATCGCCATCGAGATGTGGAAGTCGTTGGGGTCGGAGTTCGGCGCGGCGTCGGTCGAGAACACGTGGGCGCACTGGAGGTCGGCGTAGGCGGCGGGGTACGGACCGAGGCCGTCGACGCGCACGGCGTCGGCCTTGGCGCCCATGCCGAACGCCTCGAAGGTCTCGCGGCTGTAGTTCCAGGCGCCCTCGCGCTCGTGGATCGCGCCGAACTGGCGGCCGCCGGGCGTCAGGCGCGGCCGCAGCGACGCCGGCGCCGGCACCATCAGCTCGTCCTCGTTGGTCGGATCGAACAGGCCGTCGCCGTCGACGTCGCAGTCGCGGTCGGGATCGGCGGAGGTCAGCGGGCACAGCACCGAGTCGCCGGCCTTGGACATGTACAGCGCGCGCGCGACCAGGTGATCGCCGGCGAGGACCCCGGCGTGGCCGCCGCCCTGGGACCAGCCGCCGATCGCCCACCGGTCCCAGGCCAGGCCGTCGCCGGCGGCGTTGAGGAACTGGCGCACGCCGACGCTGGGGAAGTTCGCGTCGAGGTACTGCACCAGCCGGATCACGCGGTGCTCGATCGAGTCGGGGCGCGGCACGTCGATGCACGGCGTGTCGGACACGTCGCGGCCGTAGATGAGCTCGCGCCGCACCTGATCGCCGCACTCCAGGTTCATGCGGCTGTTGCACGCGGGCACCGTCGCGCTGCTGCACAGCTGCGCGACCTGGGTCTCGTTGTCGTACGCGAGCGAGATGCCGACGTAGCCGGCGGACGCGGCGATCGTCAGGATGTTGGTGAACTGGTGCGGCTCGGCGCCCGAGCCGGCCAGCCACAGGAACACCTTGTCGGGGCGCGGCTGCCCCGCGCCGGGCACGACCAGGTAGTGGCGCTTGAGCGTGCCCTGGAGCGTGTCGTTGATGACCTCGCCGCCCTGCGCGGTGAGGCTCGGCAGCACCGTCTGCTCGACGATCGGCATCGGCACGTACGCGGGGATGCCCGACACGTCGCAGGTCGGGGCCGGTGCGTCGACCGGTGCGTCGACCGCGGCGTCGGGGTTGGTGGCGTCGACGGCCGGGACCGGATCGACGCCGCCACAGGCGAGCACGGCGAGGGCGAGGGCGGCGGGGAGGACGGTGCGCATGGGTCTGCTCAAAGCAAGCCGTTCGCCAACGCCAAGGCCCCGACATCGCTGGGTGTCGAGACCTGGACGTCCCGGTGATGGGTCGGCCGGATGGATCTGCAGGTCCCGCTCCGTGGGCGGCCGCGGACCACGGACCGCGGTGTGGTCGACGGGGCAGTCGGCCGGCGTCAGCGGGCGCGCACCAGCCGCCCGTCAGCGAGCCAGCGCGAGGTCGGCGTCCTCGAGGATCGCGCGGTGGCCGTCGAGCTCGACCCAGAACTGCGCCGCCACGTCCGCCAGGCGCTCGGGGGCCTGGGCCGCGACCACCGCGAACAGATCCTGCTCCTCGGCGAGGTGGTGGTGCTCGGCCAGGTGGTGCAGCGGCACCGCGGCGTCGAGCGCGGCCAGGGCCGCGGTGCGCCAGCCCGGGGCGCCGACGACCACCGCGCCGCACGCGGCGGCCAGGCGATCGATCGCCTCGAACAGCTTGCGATGCTGGCCGAGGTACAGCTCGGCCGGCCAGCGGGCGCGCGCGTCGAGCAGCGGCACCAGCGCGGCCTCCTCGGCCGCTGCGTGGGCCTCGGTCAGCGCGCGGTAGCTGGTCAGCACCGCTGCCGCGCGGGCGCCGTCGCCGATGAGCAAGAGCTCGCGGACCCGCGCGAACACCTCATCGAGCGCGCGGTGCACCGCGACCAGCGGCATCGCTACTGCAGCTCCTTGCACGACGGCGCGTCCTTGCACGACGGCGCGTCGCCGCCCGCGCACGCCTGCACGAACCGCGCGTGCGAGCGATCGCGGTCGCGCGCCACGCCCTCGCCGCGGAAGTACTGGATCGCGGCGTTGCGGCACGCGACCGGATCGCCGAGGTCGCAGCCGCGCTCGAACAGCGCCAGCGCGGCGACCAGATCCTTGGGCAGCGCCTTGCCCTGGTACGCCGCCATGCCGAGATCGACGCACACCCCGCGGGCGCCGAGCTCGCAGCCGCGCTGATACAGGTCGCGCTGCGCGGGCAGCCCGCCGCGCCGTCGCGCCAGGTTCGCGCAGCCGTACCCGGCACCCAGGTCGCACGCCTGGGCGTAGCGCTGGTCGGCCTTGGCCAGATCGACCGGCTCGCCGTCGCCGCGCTCGGCCATGCCGCCGAGCTTGTTGCAGCCCTCGCCGTAGGTCAGCGTGCACGCGCGCTCGAAGTAGCCGCGGGCGCGCACGCCGTCCTTGGTCACGCCGGTGCCGGCGGCGTAGAGGTCGCCGAGCTCGCCGCAGGCCTGGCCGTGCTCGAGCTCGCACGCGCGGTCGAGCATCGTCAGCGCGCGGGCCGCGTCGACGGCCACGCCGCGGCCGGCGTCGAGCATGACCGCGGCGTTGCGACAGCCGCGGGCGTCCTTGGCCTCGCACGTCTGCGCGTACAGCGCGAACGCGCGGGCGTCGTCGCGCGCGATGCCCGCGCCGCGGTCGAACAGGAGCGCGAGCTCGTAGCAGCTCGGGTTGTAGCCCTGCTCGCACGCGCGCCGGAACATGCCGGCGGCCCCGACCAGGTCCTGCGCGACGCCGAGGCCCGCGGCGCGGAGGCCGCCGAGCAGGTGGCAGCCCTGGCGCTCGCCCAGATCGCAGGCCTGGGCGTAGAGCGTCCCGGCCTTGACCGGGTTGGCGTCGACGCCGTCGCCGTGCTGGTACAGCACGCCGAGGGCCTTGCAGGCGGGGCCGTGCTTGAGCTCGCACCCGGCGGTGAAGCGCGCGCGCGCGTCGCTCCAGTCGGCGCGATCGACCGCGGCCAGGCCGAGCTGAGCGCACGCGGCGCCGTCGCCGGCCGCGCAGCCCGCGACCGGATCGGGCGGCGGCGGCGGCGGGGTCGGCACCGTGACCGCGGCGCGCGCGCCCACCGACGGGCCGCCGATCGTGCCGACGCCGCGCAGCACCTGGACCACGCCGAGGCCGAGCACGCCGACGGCGATCGCCACCGCCAGCCCACGCTGCCGGCGCGCCAGCCGCCGCACCCGCGCGAGCGCCAGCAGCCCGACCGCGAGCGCCAGCGCGCCGCCGCCGAGCGCCACCCAGTCGCGGAAGTGGACCGCGACGACGACGCCGTCGACGGTGCGGGTCTCGGCCCGGGCGAGCCGGAACAGGAACGGCGCCAGCCCCGCGGCCAGGCCGACGTACTCGAGCGCGCCGGGCACCGGCCGGGTCAGGCCTCCATCGTCTGCGGCTACATCCACGGCGGGATACTATCGTGTCCGTCGCGCGCCATGGCCGATCCGCTCGCCCCGACTGTGCCCGAGACGCCGCGCCGCGATGACGCGCGCGCCGACGGCGCGGCCGCGACCCCGCGCGCCGACGGCGCGGCCGCGACCCAGCGGGCTGGCGACCTCGCGGCCGCGGCCCCGACCGAGCGGGCCGACCACGCCCGCGCGCAGGCGACGCCCAGCACCGTCGGCCATGGCCACCCGGTGCGCGCGGCGCCGATGGCCGATCCGCTCGAGCGCGCGCTGGCCAAGGCCAAGGCGGCGGCGGCGCTGTTCGGCGACGTGGCGGCCGTGCAGGTCGGTCGGTACCGGCTGATCGAGCGCGCCGGCGCCGGCGGCATGGGCGTGGTCTGGTCGGCGTGGGACCCCGATCTCAACCGCGGCGTCGCGCTCAAGCTGGCGTCGGCCGGCGACGACGACGCCCGCGCCCGGGCCCGCGACGAGGGTCGGGCGCTGGCCCGGCTGTCGCACCCGAACGTCGTGCCGATCTACGACGTGTTCGAGGCGCGCGAGGGCGTGTTCCTGGTGATGGAGCTGGTCAAGGGCAAGACCCTGCGCACGGTCGCCACCGACGGCGCCAGCGTGCCCGAGCTGGTGCGCGCCTACCGGCAGTGCGGCGACGGCCTCGCCGCCGCGCACCGGGCCGGCCTGGTCCACCGCGACTTCAAGCCCGACAACGCGATCCTCGGCGCCGACGGGCGCGTGCGCGTGCTCGACTTCGGCCTGGCGCGCGAGGCCACCGACGAGCTGGGCGAGATCGCCGGCACGCCCCGGTACATGGCGCCGGAGCAGCGCAGCGGCCTGGCGCTGACCGCCGCGGTCGATCAGTACGCGCTGGGCGTGGCGCTGCGCGAGGCGGTGGCCGCGCGTGGGCCGGTGCCACGCTGGCTCGAGCCGATCCTCACCCGCGCGACCGCGGCGACGGCCGACGCGCGCTTCCCGTCGATGGACGCGCTGCTCGCGGCGCTCGCGCTCGATCCGGCGACGCGCTGGCGCCGGCGCGCGCTCTACGGCGGCGGCGTGGTCGCGCTCGGCGCGGTGGCCGCGGCGTTCACGCTCGGTCGCGCCAACCAGGCGCCCGAGCCGTGCCAGGGCAGCGCCGGCGCGATCGCCGCGAGCTGGGGCGGCGCCCGGCGCACCGCCGCCAACAGCCACCTGGCCGCGCTGACCGGCGGCTACACCCGCGAGTCGGTGCCGCGCATCATCGGCGCGCTCGATCGCTACGCCAGCGACTGGGCGTCGATCCACCGCGCGTCGTGTCAGGCCCACCAGCGGCGCGAGCTGTCCGAGCCCGCCTACGATCGCCGCACCGCCTGCCTGGCCCGGCGCAAGACCGCGCTGGCCACGCTCGGCGAGCTGGCCGGGCGCGCCGCCATCGACGCGCTGCCCGGCCTGGTGATCGCCGTCGGCGGCCTGCCCGAGCTGGCCACCTGCGAGGACGACGACGCGCTGGCGTCGCCGGTCGCGCCGCCGACGCCGGCCCAGGCCGACGAGGCCGACGCGATCGCCGATCTGATCGCGCGGGTCGACGTCGAGCGCGACGCCGCCGACACCGACGCCGCGACCCGCGACGCCGACGCGGCGGTCGCGCGGGCCGAGGCCCTGGGGTACGTGCCGCTGGTGGCCCGAGCGCTGCTGGCGAGCGGCCGGATCACGCTCGCGCAATCACGCGACGACCGCGGCGGGGCCCGCTTCACCGAGGCCACGCGGCTCGCGCTCGAGGTCGGCGACGAGCCGCTCGCGATCGAGGCGTACGCACGGGCGGCGTATGCGATCGCGACGACGGCCGGGCCCGCGCGCGCGACCGATGGGCTGCCGCTGATCGAAGCCATCACCCGCCGTCTCGACGATCGCGCGGCGTTTCCGCGGGCGCTCTTGCACCACAACGTCGGCACCGTCGAGCTGGCCCGCGGAGACCGCGCCGCGGCCCGGGCCGCGTTCGAGCGCGCGCGCGCCGACTCGGCCGGCCTGACCGGCAGCGCGGCGATCGAGATGAGCGTGGGTCTGATGAGCCTGTTGGTCATCACCGACGACGAGGCCGCGCAGGCGCAGCTCGGGCGCGCCCTGGTCGAGACCCGCAGCCGCCTGCTCGGTGCCAACCATCCATCGACCCTCGACGCGCGCGCGGTGGTCGGCGAGCTGATCGCCGACCCCGACGCTGCCTGGACGGCGCTGGCGCCGGTCTGCGACGCCCTGGTAGCGCTCCACCCCCACCTGGGCGGATCGATCGGCGAGTGTGACCACGAGCTCTTGATCATCGCCGCCGGGCGCTTCGACGTCGCCGCGGTCAACCGGCTCGCGCGCCAGGTCGAGGCCGCCAGCGCCCACGGCGCGGACGATCAACACGTTGCGACCGCCCGCGCCTACGCGCTCGCCGGTGACGGCCCCGACGCGCGGGGACTCGCCGCGTTCGTCGCAGCGCGACCGGAGATCACGCCGACCTCGCCCTGGTGGATCGTGCTCTACGCCGCCGACCTGGATCTCGGCGGCGCCTTCGCGGCGCTGCGCGCGGACCAACCCGAGCGCGCGCGCCGCCTGATCGACGCAGCGTCGGCGCTGCTCGATCGGCTGACGGCGAGCGCGCCGCGGCCCATCATCGCGCGCCGACGCTGGGCCCTGGCAGCCCTGCGCGCGCGGACCTGATCACGGGATCGCAGCGCTCTGGGTCAGCAGGTACGCGCCGGTGCCCGCGGGGCCGGGGAACCCGGCGACCGACGAGCACGTCGGCAGCGCGCACGTCGCCCCGAGCTCCGCGTCCATGTCGTAGGCCGAGCCGTGGAGCCGGTGCGTGCTGAGACAGATCGCGCCGTCAGCCGTCCACAGCGACTCGTACGACGCGGTGCCACCACCGACGCTGCTCCCGCCCTGGTCGCTGGTCCAGCGCAGCGACGTGCCCTGCCGCGTGAACGCTTCCCCGGTGCCGCAGAAGTCGCCAGTGTACATCTTGAGCATCGCCTGCCGCTGCGGCACGGTCGACTGGAAGCCCGCCACCGTCCCGGCGGTGGTGTGACGGTTCAGGTGCAGCTTGGCGAGCGCGCCACCAGCGCAGGCGATGTTGAACCAGGTCCCGGCGCCCCGGTAGCTCGCTGCGGTCACGAGCTTGGCGTCGGCGTCGTAGCGATCGCCGGTGTAGAGGATCGCCTCGTAGGGCTTGAGCCAGTACTGGCCCTCGCCGTCGAGTCGGTTCGGCGGGTTCAGGCACAGCGGGTACGGCGCAGCCATGTTCGGATAGCCAGCCCCGGTCCAGCCGAGCTCGTAGGTCTCGACCGTCGTCGCCGGGCCGCGCCAGAACTTGACCGTCTCCGAGACGTTCATGATGTGCAGCGACGCCGGGCCGCTGGGCGTCGAGAGGCGGATCGTGGACCCGATCAGCGCGGCCCCCTGCAGGCCGATCGAGCCGTTGGGGTTCAGGCCGCGCAGCCGATCGGCGGCGACGTCCACGCGATAGCTGGCCGCGCCCTTCCGCAGCGCGATGACCGAGATGCCGGCGTCGTTCGGCGTGCCGAGCTCCTCGAGCTCGTGCATGCCAAAGGGCCCGAGAATCGGGGAGTTCTCGCTGCAGCCCCACTTCGGACATGCGATCAGGTCGTGATCGGTCGAGCCGAGACGATCCTCGGTCTCGTCGACGCACGCGGCGAGGGCGAGGAGTGCGAACGGGAGTGCCAGGTGGGTTCGGGTCATGCCAGCTCCAGGGTGTGCCTGGATAGATTCTGGCCGGCCCGGTTGTGACCGAGGATCGTGTGACCGCTCACCCGAAACGGGTGTCCTGCGATTCAACCAGCTGAAGTTGAACGGAAATTCTCGAAACAAAATCGCCGACTGCGCCCGTGCACTTGCGCCGCCGCGCCAGATGTCGTCGCAGCCGCCGGGGCGATGCGAGGAAATCTCGGAGGCCTACGCCAGCGCCCGGGCCCAGGTGTCGAGGTCGTCGACCGTGGCCAGGGCGTGGGGTGGCGCGGCGTTGGCGGCGGCCATGGCGTCCCGCAGCGCGGCGCGGGCTCGCGACAGGCGCTGGCGGATGGCCTGGACCCCGGCGTCGAACACCTCGGCCAGGGCGGCGGCGTCGAGGCCCTCCCAGTAGTGCAGCTCGAGCAGGGTCTGCTGCTCGACCGTGAGCGAGCGGAGCGCGGCGCACAGGCGGCGGTGATCCTCGTTGCGGGCGAGCTTGCCACCGGCGCTGGTCGCGATCTGGGCGATCGACGACAGCTCGGGATCGAACTCGCGCTCGCGCTTGAGCGTGCGCAGGTGCCGGTACAGCTCGTTGCGCGCGATCGTGAACAGGTAGGTGCGGAAGCTCGAGCGCCCGGCGAACTGATCGCGGGCCTTGACCATCGCGAAGAACGTCGCCTGGACCATCTCGTCGGGCTCGCCGCACTTGTTGCCGAAGAACCGGAACAGCGGATCGAAGTAGCGCGCGAACAGATCGCGGCCGGCGGCCTGGTCGCCACCGCGCCAGCGCTCGAGCAGGTCGCGATCGACGTCCATCGCTTCCACAGTATCACCCCGCGAGCATGAGTTCACGATCGGGGGCGCCACCTCACTTTGGAGACGGCGCGACCGCGAGGATCTTCTCGATCAACGCGTCGCCGGCGGGCGTCGCCGGGACCACCGCCGGCTGGATGCGGCGGGTGACCTCGATCCAGCGGCGGTCCTCGGCGAACAGCGTGCGAAAGATCGGCAGGCTGCCGTCGAGATCGCCGGCGCTGGCCAGGCCGACCGCCTGCCAGTAGCGGACCTCGGCCAGGCCGGGCGCGGCGGCCGCGGCGGCGCCGTAGTGATCGCGCGCGCCGGCGACGTCGCCGTGCTCGACCGCGAGGTCGCCGGCGTTCATGTGGTCGTAGACCCGCTGCAGGGCCAGCAGCCGGGTCAGCTCGGCGATCGGATCGGCGGCGTCGTCGACGCGCAGGTCGACCAGCGTGTCGTGGGACGGCTCGGCCGAGGGCGTGCCCTTGACGATCAGCATCGCCGCCGACTGGCAGCCGCGGACGTCGCCGCCGGCGTCCTGGGCCGCGGCCAGGGCCGCGAGCATGCGCGCGGCCAGATCGCCGGTGGCGCCCTCGTAGGCCTTGGCCATCGCCGGCACGACCTTGTCGTTGGCCATCAGGTTGGCCTGGACCGAGTAGCCGGCGCCGAGGTGATGGCCGGCGAACGGGATGTTGGCGGCGCCGGTGTGCGCGGCGACCTGGCCCTGGGCGTCGACGAACGCGACCTGGCGGACGTCGCGCTTGGCGTCCTCGGCCAGGAGCGCGGCCAGCGCGTCGGGCGCGCTGGCGCCGGCGGTCATGCGCTCGAGGCCCTTGCGGCCGTAGGCGGGCTCGGCGAACGACTGCGTCGCGATCGCGCCGACGCCCGACGCGGCCCAGGTGACGCCGGCGCCGACCGCGAACCAGTGCGACTGCACCGCGACGCCGAGATCGCCGGTGACCGGATCGCGCGCGACGATCGAGAACGTGTGGGTCGGGCGCAGCGGCTCGCTCGGGGCGCCGCGCGCGGGCTGGACCTGGCCGACGTCGCGCAGGCACGCGGCCGGCGCGGCGGGCGCGACCGGTTGCGGCGGCGGCGGCGGCGGCGGCGGCGGCGCCGACTTGCTGCAGCCGAGGACCGCGACGAGGACGACGGCGAGCGCGCGCATGCCGCATCGTACACACCGCCCCGGCCTCTGGTAGCGTCGGCGCGATGCGCGCGAAGACGATCGTCGCTCTGCTCCTCACGTGCGCCGCGTGCGCCGGCCCCGGTGGCGTCGAGGGCGAGGTCGGCCCCGAGGGCCCCGAGGGTCCGCCTGGGCAGCCCGGCCAGCCCGGCCAGCAGGGCGTGCCCGGCCCCACCGGCACCACCGGCCAGGACGTGCGCGAGGTCTACGGCACCGGCCAGCTCGCCGTGACCGCGGGCCTCACCAGCTACACGACGATCCCCGGGCTGTCGCAGCTGGTCAACGTGCCAGCCGACGCCGTGGTCCAGGTCGCGACCAACGGCGGCATCCAGTGCACCGGGCTCGGCGCCGCGTACGCCGTCGTCGACGTCGCGATCTTCGTCGACGGCGTCGCGTCGAACCAGGGCGGCGTACGCCGCGTCGTCGCCGCCAACACCACGACCGTCGGCCAGATGATCGCCAACTGGTCGTTCGCGCGCAGCTACACGCTGACGCCGGGCGACCACTCGATCGAGGTCAAGGCGATCTCGATCGATCCCAGCGCCGCCACCGCGAACGTCTCGAGCGCGAGCGCGCCGCAGCTCCAGGCGGTGCTGACCGTGACGATCGTCAAGCGCTGACGCGGCGCGCAGTCCGCGCCGCTCGGTCCGCGCCGCTCGGTCCGGCCGTGGTTGCGGCCGCGCCGCTGGTGCGCTCGGTCTGCGGGCCGGGCGCGGCCTGGCCGCGCTGCGCCGCACGGTCAGACGGCGCGCGGCTCACGGCTCCTGGCCACGCGGCTCGTGCTCATGCAGCGCGCGTCCCGCGGCTCACTGCGGCCGCGCGACCCGCGTCCACATCATCAGCAGGTTGCGGATGACCGCGCCGTCGGGCGGCGTGGTCGCGGCCGGCAGCTCGAGCGCGAGCCCGTACGGGGCCAGGCGCGTGAACGGGTTGGCGCCGTCGGCGGTCTTGATCGGCATCGACGTGTCGGCCGGCCGGAAGCCGAACCCGAGCGCGCGGCTCTGGGCGTCGCGGCCGCGCAGGTAGTCGATCAGCCGGCGCCCGGCCTTGGCCTGGGCCGGCGTGACCGCGTCGCCGCCGAGCAGCACGATCGGGTGATCGCTCCACAGCGTCACCGGCGGGTAGTAGATGTGCAGGTTGCCCCAGCGGCCCTGGGCGTTCTCGAGCTGCGAGATCGCCAGGCTCTCGTAGACCACCGCGATGTCGTACTTCGACGGGCCGAACCGGACCATGTCGGTCATGAACGTGCCGGTCGAGGCCTCGAACATCGGCACGCCGCGCTCGATCTCCTTGACCCAGGTCTGGTACTTCTCGTCGAGCAGCTCGTCGACGGTGAGGCCGCTGGTCTTGGTGTAGTACTCGAGCGTCATCAGCAACAGCGCCTGCAGGCCCGAGTTGGACTTGTTGGGATCGGTGTGGCCGAGCTTGACGAAGCCCCAGGCCGGCTTGCCGCCGATCGCCGCCCAGCCCTTGGGCGAGGACACGGCCTTGTGGATCGCCTTCCAGCTCAGGCCGTCGTCGCCCGACGCGGCCATCAGCACCTTGGCCCGGTCCTCCCACACCGCGAACACCAGCGGCGACAGCAAGAGCTGCTGGGGCCCGGCCTCGCCATCGGCCGGGAACGGCCGCTTGCCGTACTTGGTCTGCCAGTCGGTGGCGAGCAGGTTGACGATCAGCGAGTCGGCCGGGCTCCACAGCACCGGCTTGGCGCTGCCGTCGAGGATCGCGGCGGCGGCCTCGAGCGAGCCCTTGCTGACCGGCACGACGTCGACGTCGGGGTTGGCCTGCTCGAACGCCGCGACCGTGGCCTCGACCCAGTCCTTCTTCTCGCTCGAGTACATGAACTCGATCTTGGTCACCCCGCCCTGCGGCGGCGCGGCGGTGCCGGCGGCCGTGCCGGTGCCGGAGCCAGCGCCGGGCGGTGACGACGACTTCTTCTTGCCGCTCACGAGCACGACCAGGAGGGCCGCGAACGCGACGAACACGACGACGATGATCCACTTCTGCTTCACGTTGGAACCTCCACGAGGGTCGCGAGGGTGTCCTCGAAGGCCCGCAGCTCGATGTTCATGCGATCGAGCTCACCGCCGACGTCGCCGGTGAGCGCGTCCGAGGCCTGGTCGTCGAGGGCCTGGAGCTGGATCAGGCTGGTCGGCACGCCGCGCAGCGCCGCGACCAGCCGGGTCAGGTTGGCCAGGATGCGCTGGTGCGCGACCTCGATCTCGTCGAGCGCCTTGACCCGGCCCCGGGCGGCCTCGGCGGCGAGCTCGTACTGGCGGCGGGCCGCGGCGTCGGTCGCCGCGGCGACGAGGCCGTCGAGCTGGGTCACCTCGGCCGCGGCCTCGGCCCGCGCGGCGCCGGCCAGGTAGCGGGCCAGGGCGTCGCCGCGCACGACCAGCGCCGCGGCGTGGCTGATCAGCTCCTCGGTCGCCGCCAGCGCGCCGGTGACGTTGCGCCGGATGCGGTCGGGCACCGCCGCGGCGATGCGCTCGATCTCGGCGTGCGCGGTCGCCACCGCCTCGGCGGCCTTGCGCAGCGCGGGGTCGGCGACGGTCTTGGGCGCCGGCAGCGCCGGGCGCTCGGCCCGGCCCGACAGCACGGTGCGCCGGAAGCCCGGGTTCGAGACGTCGGCGGCGACCAGCGCCACGTACGCGGCGCCGCCGAGCAGGGCGATCGGCCAGCTCGCCAGCGCGACCGCCCCCGCGACCGCGGCGCCGACGACGCCGAGGTTGACCGGGCCGATGGCGGCGCGGGCGAGGATGCGGGCGAAGGCGGAGCGGGCGGCCATGGCGGTCAGAAGAAGGTGCCGATGTCGCGGAACACCTGGCGGATGTCGGCCAGGCTACCGCGCGAGAACGTGCCCCGCGACTTCTCGGCCAGCTGACCGAGCACGCCGGCGTTGGCCTCGGCGCCGTAGGCGATCGTGAACACGCTGACCGCGCGCTCGCCCTCGACGGTGACCTGTTTGGTGAGCTGGTCGAGGGTCTTGCGCGAGCTCTCGTCGACGCCGTCGGTCATGACCACGAGCGCGTGGATCCGGTGCGGGTTCTTGGCCAGCGCCGCGCGCAGGCCGGTGTGGGCGGCGCTGACCGCGTCGTAGAGCGCGGTGCCGCCGGCGGCGATCGCGCCGTCGAGGCGCTGCTCGAGCATCGCGCGCGACCGGCCCAGCTCGACCGGGCCGACCGGCGGGTAGACCTTGTCGTCGAAGAACACCAGCGTCACGTGATCGCGGTCGTCGAGCGTGGCCAGGAACGCGCGCGCGCCGGCCTTGGCCTCGGCCAGCGGCTGGCCCTCCATGCTGCCGGACTTGTCGAACACCAGCGTCACCTCGCTGGCCTTCTTGTTGGCGCGCCACAGCCCGACCAGGCGCTCGAGCGTGGCGCCGTCGGGCACCTGCAGGAGCGTCTGGGGCTGCGTCGGATCGGCGCCGTGCGCGCGATCGATCGGCGCCGCGATCGCCACCGCGGGATCGGCCGGCCGGAACCCCAGCGCCAGCGCGCGGTCCTGGGCCGGGCGCGCCTTGACGTACGCGAGGAACGCGGTCGCGGCCTCGCGCTCGGGCGCGCCGACCCAGTCGGCGTCGAGGATCGCGTACGGGTGATCCGACCAGAACGTGCCCTCGACCGGGTAGATCGCGACCAGCGGCGGCGCCGGCGCCGGGTCCTTGCTGTTGGCCTCGATCACCAGGTTCTCGTACAGCACCGCCGCCGACAGGTACGTCGGGCCGCGCTCGACCATCTTGTCGATGAACAGGCTGGTCGACTTGCCGTAGTGGACGATCGAGTCCTCGACCTCGGCCAGGAACGCGGCGGTGGGCGCGGCGTCGAGATCGGCCGCCGTCAGCCCCGAGGTCTTTGCCGGTGCCGGCGTAGGTCGCGGCCAGCACCGCGAGCAGGCCCGAGTTCGAGTACTCGGGGTGGGTGTGGCCCAGCTTGAACGTGCCCCACTCGGGGCGGTCGTACGCGGCCCAGCCGCGCGGGTCCTTGCTGAGCTTGACCAGGTCGGCCCAGCCGATGTCCTTGTCGGGCCAGCCCAGCGCCTCGGCCATCGGCTTCCACATCGCGATGACGATCGGCGACAGCACGATCGGCTCGCCGGCGGGCGCCAGCGGCCTGGTGTGGTTGTCGCGCGACAGCCACGCCTGGTTGAGCAGCGCGATGTACGCGCCCGAGGCCGGGCTGTAGACGTGCGGCTTGCTGCTGCCGTCGAGGATCGCCGCCATCGCCTCGCCCGAGCCCGACGCGGCGCCGGTGACGTGGATGGGCCCGCCGCTGGCGGTGCGCGGCGCGCTGGCGTTGAACGCGGCGATCTGCTCCTCGAGCCAGGCCTTCTTCTCGCTGCCGTAGGCGATGCGTAGCTCGACGGTCGGGCCCGCCGGCGGACGCGCGGTGCCGGGCCCGGGGCCGGGACCAGACCGCTCGTCAGGCGCCTTCTTCTTGCACGCCGCCAGCGCCACCACCACCAGACCGACCAGGACCCACGACAGTGTTCGCTTGTGCATCGTCACCCTCGGCCGTACGGCTCCATTGCGTCAGCGCGGTGACAACCGCGTGGCCGCAACGAAACTCTTGAGCCGAAGGTACCAGGTCGCGCGGTCGCGGCCGGTCAGCCGGCGATCACGCCGGGACGACGCAGATGCCTGATCGACCAACCCCCGGCCGGGGCACGCGGGCCAAGGATGGCCCCGCGCAGCCGGGGTCAGGCGGACAGCGCAGACGCTGACCGGCGGATTCTGCGGGCACCGCCTGGCAGGTCACCCTCGGGCACGACGGCGGCAAGGATCGCGCACTGGCTGGGCGGCTGGCCCTGCGGGCGCGCCGGGGCCGGTGTAGCCCGCGGCGCACTCGCCACCCATCGAAGTACACATCGGCGAGCACCAGCCCATGGTCTGGCTGCCGACGCCGCCGACGCCGGTACACATGTTGCCGGCCGGGCACGTGCCTGGCGTACAGACCTGGCCGAGCGCGTTGACCCCGCCGCCGGCCGCGTCAGGGCCGCCGCCGGCCGCGTCGGGGTTGCCGCCGGTCGCGTCGCTGGTGCGCGCGTCGATGGCAGGGACGTCGTCACCGCCGCCGCTGCCGCCGCAGGCCGCGAGACCGATCGAGAGCGCGAACACAGACACGATGGAAGCAAAACGCATGGGCACCTCTTGGCGGCGGACGATGCAGCATCCGCCACCCGCGCGCGAAGTACCCACGCGGGTACATCCGCTGACAGGCGCTGGCCCGTCGAGCGAACTGCGCGCGGCACGCGCGCTGCGTCAGCGACCGGTGAGATCGACGAGGCGATGATCGCCGTCGTACACGCCGTGGCCGTCCCACTGCGCGAGCCCCGGCGACAGCTGCCGCAGCGCGGTCCACAGCGGCGCGACCAGCGCGAGCGTGGCGTCAGGCCCGCGCCCGCCCCAGTCGAGGTCCGCGACGACGACCGCGCGGCTGGCGCGCAGCCGCGGCACCACCGCCGCGCCCTGGCCGGTCGACTCGACGACGCCGATGGTGGTGCGCAGGTCGTCCTCGAACAGGTCGCCGCTGGCCTGGTTGACCTCGACCTGCCCCAGCGACTGATCGCCGTGCAGCAGCTCACCGAGGTCGATCTTGAGCGCCGGATCGATCGCCTGCAGGGCCTGGTGCAAGGCCTTCGACGTGATCGGCTGCGCCGCGTAGTACCGGACCATGTAGCCCACGAGCGGACGATACACGATCCGCTGGCGGAACAAGGTCGGCCAGCCAACCAACCCGGCGCGCGCGTGCGCGATCTCGTCGTCGCGGACTCGCCGGGGCCACCGGTCCTGTCAAGGTCGGGCGGCCAGCGAACCCGGCGCGCGCGTGCGCGATCTCGTCGCTGCGTCCTCGCCGGGTCCACCGGTTTGGTCAGCGCGCGGTCACAGGGCCTCCTCGTAGTTGTGGGCCTTGGGGTAGGTGTCGTCGACCTGGTCGATGGTCGGGCCGCCGCTGGCGCACTGCAGCGTCGACTCGAGCACCGTGGTCGACGCGAAGTTGATGATGTCCCAGGCCTCGGGCCCGGGGATGTAGGCTGGGTCGCAGTCGAACAACAGGCCGGCCGCGGCCGCGCCGCACAGCTGGTAGTCGTTGGCGATCTCGAGCAGGTCCTTGCCCGCGGCGTTCTTGGTCTCGCACAGATCGGAGAACGCGAGGTGGGCGCCGCCGACGATGCTGAGGTAGTGGCGGGGCGTGGCCGAGGTCGACCACGCGGTGTGCGCCGCCGACGGCTGGACGATGCCGTCCTGGTCGCCGGCCATGAACAGCACGCGCTCGAGCGTCGACGAGGCGGCCGCGGCCTGGTTGCCGGCCATGCTGATCACCACGCGCACGCCCGGCAGCGCGGTCGACGACGCGGCCACGCCGGCGCCGGCCGAGTGCCCGGCGACGCCGATCCGGGTGGCGTCGACGTGCCCGGCCAGGAACGCCAGGTCGTCGGTGGGCGCGCCCAGCGCGGCGATCTCGGCGGCGACGTCGCCGGCCAGGTCGCGGGCGCCGGTCGGCGTGTCGGGGCACAGCATCGTCAGGATGTCGCCGAGGATCAGGCCCGGGTGATCGGCGGCGATCACCACGAAGCCGCGGCTGGCCCAGTGCGTGACGATCGGCAGCGACTGGTGGCGGAACGCGGCGGTGCCGTGGACGAACACCACCGCCGGGTACGGGCCGTGGGCGTCGTCGAGGGGCAGGTCGCGGTAGCAGTCGCAGGTCTGCCACGGGTTGTCGGCGTCGCTGATGACGTCCTGCTGCATCGGGTTGAGCGCCTGGCGCAGGTCGTAGCGCGCCGGCGTCTGCCCAGCCTCGCTGCCGCGGGTGGCCGGGTACCAGACCTCGACCTTGCCGAGCCGACCCAGCGCGACGGTGCGCGCGCCGACCGGCCACGGCCCCCGCTCGGCCGGGTCGTGTGGCTTCGACAGGAGCGTCGCGCCGGCGCAGCCCGGGATGTCGACGACCGGCGCGGGGCCGCCGTCGTCGCCGCCGCAGGCGACGAGCGGGGCCAGCATGCCGACGACGGTGGCGAGCGCGATCGGGCGGGCGGTGCGCATGCCCGGACGCTAGCAGCGATGCGCGGCGGTGCGCGCGCGGATCATCGGCCTGGCGGCCGCGGCGAGCGCGACCGTCGCTGACCGCCCGCTTACTCGGGCTTTCGCGGTACCGTGGGGTCGATGATCCGCATCGAGCTGGCGCCGTGGCAGCCGGTCCGCACCGCGGAGCTCGTCGGCGTCGCGGCGCTGGCGGCCTTGCTCGCGGTGCTGGTGCTCGGCGACGACAGCGGCTGGACGCCGGTGGTCGACGGCGCCAACCTGGCGTTCCACGAGGCCGGCCACATGGTCTACGGCGTGTTCGGCGCCACCGCGGCGCTGTACGGCGGCGTGCTCGGGCAGCTGACGTTCCCGGTCGCGACCGCGGCGACGTTCTTCCTGCGCCGGCAGCCCCACGGCGTCGCGGTCGGGGTGATCTGGTTCGGCCAGAACCTGTGGAACATCGCGCGCTACATGGCCGACGCCCGCGCCCAGGAGCTGCCGCTGGTCGGCGGCGGCGAGCACGACTTCACCAACATCTTCACGCGCTGGCACGTGCTCGGGCGCGACACCACGATCGCCGCGTGGACCCGCGGGCTCGGCTGGGCGCTGGTGGCCGGGGCGCTGGCGTGGCTGGCGTGGCGCTGGCGCCGCGACGCGCGGGCCGCCGGCGATGGTGTATAGAACGCGCGATGAACAAGCTCGCGGCTCTCGTGATCCTCGCCGCGGCGTGCGGCGGCAAGTCGACGCCGACCACGCCCGGCAACACCGGCGGCGGCGCCAGCGGTCCGGTCTACGCGGCGCTGCTCGAGCAGGGCGCGCGCTGGTCGTTCGCGCTGACCCACAAGGTCACGCCGCCGGTCGATGACGGCCCGCCCACCACCGAGGCCGCCGGCGCGATGACCTGCACCGTCGCCATGGCGCACCCGATGGGCGACCTGCAGCTGTCCAAGATCGAGTGCGTCGGCGAGCAGGCGCCCGGCGACGGCTTCGCGCCCGCCGGCTACTGGGTGGCCAGCCCCGCCGGCCTGTGGCACCTCGACGGCTCGCTCACGATGGACGAGGTCCACGCCCAGGTCG
Organism: Myxococcales bacterium; assembly: GCA_016717005.1. Lineage (NCBI taxonomy): Bacteria > Pseudomonadati > Myxococcota > Myxococcia > Myxococcales > Myxococcales bacterium. Next base: position 763,179 of record JADJUF010000037.1, read on the forward strand.
CGGCGCTCGATCCCAAGAAGATGCTGATCGCCGCGACCCCGGCCGCGCACTCGGACCAGCTCGGCGACCTCGACAACGGCGACGGCCTCGAGGTCTTCGCCGCCAAGCCCGGCGCCGGCGGCGGCTGGTGCGTCGCCTACACGATGGCGATGGGCGACGAGGCCGGCTGGGAGCTGTGCCTCACCGCCGGCGCGATCGCGTCGGGCAGCTGGTTCTCGGCCGGCGCGACCGTCGACGAGATGAGCTACGTCGCGCAGTGAACGGTCACTCGCAGGCGTAGCCGCGGACGAGGCCGTCGGCGCTGGCGGCGACGATGACGCCGGTGGTCGGCTCGATCGCGATGTCGACCGCGGCGGCGATGGGCTCGGTGCGCACGGGCCGGAGGTCGGCGAGCGTCCACCAGGTCAGCTCGGCGCCGTCGCCGCGCTGGGCCAGGGTCACGGCGAGGCCGTCGCCGTCGAGGCGGAGCACGCGATCGATCCGGACGTCGGTGGTGGCGAGGGCGCGCGGCCCGGCCGCGAGCTGGTCGCTGTCGAACCGTGCGATGAGCTGATCGCCGGCCGCGACCACCGACGCACCGCTGGGATCGGTGGCGAGGCTGCGGAACCAGCCCTGCGCGAGACCGCCGCCGGCGCCGTTGCAGGTGTCCCAGGCGACGGCGGCCGCGGTCGGGTCGGCGAGGTCGCGCCGCTCGATCGCCGGGCAGCCGTACCACTCGCCGACCGTGAGCCAGCGATCGCCGGGGGCCAGGCGCGCGGCCGCGGCGTGCCACAAGGTCGTCGTCAGCGGGCCCACGCGCGCGCCGGTCGCCAGCTCGACCAGCGTCAGATCGCCCGCGAAGGAGTCGGTGGCGCCGGCCAGCCAGCGGCCGTCGTCGTCGAGCGCCGCCGCGACGCCGGCGGCGGGCAAGAGCGCCTGGCGCGGCCCGAGCGCGCCGGCGGCCACGATCCAGGTCGACGCGCCGCCCTCGACGTCGATCGCCGCGACCGTGCCGTCGGCGGTGGCCGTGAGCGCGGCGGTGGCCACGCCGCTGGTGGCGAGGGGCTCGCCGTAGCCCGGGCGCACGGCCGTGGCGCCGGCCGCCGACAGGTGCCAGGGCTTGACCGCGCCGTCGGCGCTGGCGATCACGAAGGACGCCCCGGCGCCCGCCAGCGCGGTGATCGGCGCGTGGACGTTGTCGACCCGCCACCGGGTCGTGACCGCGACCGCCGGATCGGCGCACCGCGCCAGCGGCGACGGCGGGACCGGCGGCGGCGGCGGCGGCGCGGCCGCGTCGGTGCAGGCGAGGGTGGCGGAGGTGAGGCTGGCGAGGGCGATGACCGAGGTGCGCATGGCGGCATCCTCAGGGGATCGGCGCTCTAACAAAAGCTTGATTATCTGACGCTACCGTTCAGTTTTCGTTGGGATGACGAAGGGCCCATCGAACGCCGACGTCGTCGATGGCCCGGGCGGCGACGACCGTCACCTGACGCGCCGTCGGGTCGGCCGTCGGGTAGATCGTGCGCCGCCGCGGCCGCGCCCTCAGCGGGCCCAGAGCTCGAGCTGGGCCTTGCCGCCGCCGGGGAGGTTGCCGTAGCGGAACTCGACGCGGCGGATCGCGCGGTTGCCGCCGGGCAGATCGATGTCGCGGCTCCACGCGCCCTGGCCGAAGACGAGGCGCGTGCCGGGGGAGAACGAGGTGCCGTCGCCGAACACCACGACGACGTCGAACAGCTCGAGCGCGCTGTGCTCGGCCTTGAGCTTGATGGTGGTGAAGCGGCCGTCGTCGCGCCCGACGGGGATGACGTCGCGATCGGCGCGGCCGTTGACCCAGCGCTCGCCGAGCTTGTCCCAGCCGGTCATGGCCTCGACCCGATGGTCGCGGGCGTCGTCACGGCGCTCGGCCGCGCGCGGCCCGGGGCGGGTCTTGACGACGCAGGCGGTGAGCGACAGGGCGAGGAAGGCGAGGGCGAAGGCGCGAGAGATCGTCATGCTGCTTGGACCATGATCTGCGCCGTTGGTTAGGACCGACCCGCGATCGAACCGGGCGGCGCGCATCCCGGCCCTTTGGGTAGAGCAACCCGCGTGCCGCGCGCAGGCCCGCGCGATCACGTCGTCGCCGGGATCTGCAGGTCCCGGTGCGGCTCAGCCTATTGCTCGTCGACGGGCACGCCGGGTCGATCTAGCAGGCCGCACGCCGCGGTCGGAGTGTACCGGCGCGGCACCAGCCCGGGCCTCACGGCGCGGTCGGCGTGTACCGGCGCGGCGGCCCGGGCCTCACGGCGCGGTTGGCGTGCGTCGGAGTGGCACCAGCCCGGGGCTCACGGCGCGGTCGGCTTGCGCCGGAGCGGCACCAGCCCGGGGCGCAGCGGCGCGGCGATGCCGGCCTCGAAGTCGACCCAGATGTTGGCGTCCTCGCGGCAGTCGTACTGTCGGCACTGGGCCGGGCGGTGCGCGTAGCACTGGCAACCGCCGTCGGTGCGATCCTGGTACGCGCACGAGCCGTGGTCGCCGTGCGGCAGGACGTAGGGCTGCTCGAGCCGCCACGCCAGCTTGCCCTCGACCAGATCCTGCTCCGACAGGCTGATGTCGTACGCGCAGCACCGGCCGTGGCACAGGTGCATGCGGCTGGCGCAGTCGATCTCGGCGCCCGCCATCCCGTACTTGTCGGGCGCGGACTCGAGCCGGATCTGCGGCTCGGTGATCAGCCGCGCGTGCTGGCGCAGGCGCGTGAGCATGCGCAGGTGGCCCTCGCCGAGCTGGCCCCGCGCGCGCAGGATCTCGAGCAGCGTCTCGACCACGTAGCCGAGCTCGGCGGCGGTCTGCTCGGCGCGCTCGCTGATCGCCATCGCGCGCCGCAGCTCGGCGCGCAGCTCGTCGAGCTCGTCCATGGACGCGCGCGCCTACAGCGACTCGGTGTTGGCGTACGGCGCGAACGTGCGGCACTGCTGGCCGCGCAGCGACGGACACGGCGGCAGCGGGCTGGGGATGCTCACGCCCGGCACCACCGGCAGCACCACGCTCGACGGGTGGTCGCCGTCGTGGCCGATCTCGTAGACCACGTCGCCGCTGAACGGCTTGTTGAGGAAGAACCACTCGGCGCGGCTGCCGCCGGGGGTGTCGACGGTCACGCGCAGGCGCGAGCCGGCGCGGACCGCGTGCTGGATGCCGGCGGTGCCGACCCGCACCTGGGTCCACGCGCCCGGCACCAGCGGCGCCGCCAGGGCCTGCGTGAACGCCGGCGCCGGATCCAGCTCGGTCGCGCCGGGGCCGCTGCCGCGGAGGCTGGCCCGGATCCAGCCCGACTGGATGTACATCTCCTGGCCGTCGGGCCGGATCTCGGTGAGGTTGACCTCGAGGTCGGCGTCGTCGACCGGCGACCGCAGCCACAGGTCGACCGACGCGGTGCCGTACATGACCGTGTCGGCGGCCAGCGGCGCGCTGTCGAACACCACCGCCGAGCCCGCGGCCGGCTGCGGCCACCGGTAGTCGGGGAGCACGTCCCAGACGTCGCCGCCCGGCGCCAGGATGCTGACGCGGCCCGCGTCCGGGTCGAGCTTGAAGGTGAACGGGGCGGCCAGCGCCGTCGGCGTCGCCGGCAGGAGCGCGCCGTCGGGGTGCGCGTACAGGCGCAGCGGCGTGGTGCCCGGCGCCGGCCAGCGCGCGAACGACTGCTCGAAGGTCGGCACCGGCTCGCCGATCGTCAGGCCGCCGGCGCCGCTCTCGAACAGCGCCCGCAGCGGCGGCTCGGCCATCCACTCGCTGACCGCGGCGTCGTAGCTGGCCGCGTTGACGAACCGGCTCGCGTCGATCCGCATGTCGTTGACGCCGAACACCGTCTCGTAGAGCTGCGGCGCGATCGCCCGCGACACCGGCAGATCGATCGGGACCCGCTTGGCCACGAACAGCTCGAGGAACGTGCCCCACTCCTGGAGCACCGCCGGCTGGAACGCGTCGATGTGGACGCCGTTGTAGACGGTCATGCGCAGCGCCGGCGAGCTCGTGAACTTGTCGAGCATCGTGAAGAAGTACGGGCCGGTCTGCTCGTCCTGCCAGGCGCTGGCGAGGAACACCGGCACGTTGATCTTGTCGACGAAGGTCGCGAGGTTGAAGCGGTCGTGCTCGGCGGGCACGTAGTAGCTGATCTGGCGCGCCTGCTCGACGTTGTCGATGTACTGGCCGTGCAGGAGCTGGTTCTCGGCGCACACCGTGTCGCCCTTGTCGACCTGGCTCTGCTCCCAGCCCTGGCCGTAGGGCTTGGCCTTCGAGATCACGTTGGTGATCCACGCGGTCGCGAAGCCATCGTTGAGGATGCCGCCGGGCAGCATCGTGGTGTTGGCGGCGCCGATCACCGACAGCGGCGCGATCGCCGCCAGGTGCGGCGGCTGGGTCTGGGCCACGAACAGCTGCGTGATGCCCGGGTACGACAGGCCGACCATGCCGACCTTGTTGTTCATCACCCACGGCTGGGCGCCGACGGTCTCGATCACGTCGTAGCCGTCGAGCAGCTGCATCGTCTCGAAGAAGTCGAACGCGCCGCCCGAGCAGCCGGTGCCGCGGATGTTGACGTTGACCGTGGCGTAGCCGAAGAACGACGCGATCAGCGCCGACGGATCGTTGGGCGCGTCGCAGATCGACGGGATGCCGTCGCACAGGCCCGCCAGCGAGCCGTCGCCGATCGGCTCGCCGGGCTTCGACGGCTCGTAGCCGGAGTAGCTGACCACCGTCGGGTACGGCGGGTCGCCGGCCGGGAACGTGATGTACGCCGACAGCGTCGTGCCGTCGCGGGTGCGGATGTACTGGTAGCCCTTGGTCAGCGCCTGGTCGCTGTAGAAGCGCGGCTCGACCTTGCTCGACTCGACCGACATGACCTCGAACGAGCGGGTCTTGAGGGCGGGCATCGCGGTGGTGGTCTTGATGACGTAGCCGTCGCCGGGGGCCAGGCCGCGGAACATCAGGCTGCCGAGCTCGTCGGTCGTGCCGACGGCGACCTGGGCGCCGGCGCGGTCGAACACCGCCAGCTCGGTGGCCGGCGGCGCGTGCGTGACGTGGAGCTGCTGGACCGAGGGCCGCACGTCGAACGGCGGGACCTCGTCGTCGCCGCAGGCGGCCACCACAGCGACGGCGGCCAGCAGGGCGCCGGAGATGAACGATCGCACGAGAAGTCGCATGGCGCGCAGCATGGCACAGCTGTCGGCGCCTGGGCGAGTCGAGTTCGGTGGCGCGCCGGCCGCGTGCGCGGCCTCACCCGCGGACGGCGGGTGCCAGGGAATGAGCGCCGCGGTGGGCCGGGTTGGATCCACATGCGCCCGCGTCCCTGGTCCCGGCTCGTCGTCCTGGCGCTGGCGCTGCTGGTCGGGTGCGATCACGCCACCAAGCTCGGCGCCGAGCACGCGCTGCGCGACGGCGGACCGCGCCCGGTGATGACCGGGATCGATCTCGCGTACCACCAGAACCACGGCGTCGCGTTCAACCTCGAGCGCGTGCTGCCGGCGAGCGGCCGCACCGCGGTGATCCTGGTGGCCGGCCTGGCGGCGCTGGGCTTCCTCGGCGCGGCGCTGTGGCGGCGGCGCGGCGCGACGTCGCTGGCGGTCGCCGGCTACGTGCTGGTGCTGGCCGGCGCGCTCGGCAACCTGATCGATCGCCTCGCGCGCGGCTACGTCGTCGACTTCATCCACGTCCACCGCTGGCCAGTCTGGAACGTCGCCGACGCCTGGGTCGTGCTCGGCGTGGCCGCGCTGCTCGTCGCCAGCCTGCGCGAGCGGCCGCCGGCCGCGCCGACCGCGCCCGCGTGAGCCGGGGCCGCTGAGTCGGTGGCCCGCCCGGGTCGCCTGCGATACCGTCGGACATGGCCCTGCGCACCCGGTTCGCCGCTCCGTTCGTGATCGTCATCGCGGGGGCCAGCGCCGGCGGCTGCGGCGACAGCACGTCGGGCGCGACGCACCCCGCGCGCGCGCCGAGCTGGCAGGTGCAGCGCACGCCGACGGGCTGCGAGGCCATGCCCCGGGTCGACTGCCCGCCGCCCGAGGTCGCGACCTGCAACCCGCCGCCGCCGCTCGCGATCGCGTGCCCGGCCGACGCGCCCGCCGGCGCCTTCCAGGTGATCGAGCAGCCGCCCGGCCACTGCACGATCGACGGCACGCAGATCGCGCTGCCGTGCCCGCGCTACGATCAGCCGCCGCCGCCCATCGACGCCGCGGTCGCCGCCGCGCCGAGCCGCCGCTGGGACGTGCTGCGCCGCGACCGCGAGTGCCTGGCGCAGGACGACCCGTGCGCGCGCCGCGTCCGCGCGCCGGATGAGCCGATACCGCCGTGCAACCCGCCCGCGCCGATCAAGATCGCGTGTCCGCCGGTCAGCGTGGTCGCGATCAGCGAGCAGGCGCCGGGCACCTGCGTGACCGTCGTCGCCGACTGCGACCCCGGCGTGAAGTGCAACCCGCCGCCGCCCGAGCCGATCGCCTGCCCGACGCCGTGAGCCGAGCGCTCACTCGCGGGTCGGCTGCTCGCGCGCGCCGGCCTCGACCAGCGCCGCCTTCTCGTCCGATGTGATCGACGCGGTCAGGCGACCGAAGTCGGCGCCCCACACGCCGGCCCAGCTCGCGACGCGCGCGCGGGTCACGTCCGCCGACGCCATCGCCAGCGGATAGACCAGCACGGTGGCCGGGTCCTTGGTGCCGAGCAACCCCAGGATCTGATGGACGCTGCGAGCCATGCCTGCTCGTACCGCATCGGTACGACATGCCGTGATCGCGCGCACGCACGCGCTGGCTCCGGGCGCCGCCGCGTCCAGTACGCTCGGTCGATGACACCGCTCGTCCAGGCGATGACGCCGCTCGCCCCATCGCCGCGCGCCTGCGCCGGTGGGACCTCCCGCGTCGCCGCGAAGCTCGTCGGCAACCCGGGCGACGAGCTCCGCGTCCGGGCGTTCCGCGGCGCGCTCGCCCTCGCGCTGTCCCTCGCCGCGTGCGCGGGCAACAGCGCGGCGGCCACCGACGCCGGCGTGTGCAGCACCTGCACCGCTGATGAGATCTGCATCCAGGTGATGCACTCGAACATCGACGACCCCTGCCAGTCGCTGGGCTTCTCGTGCGCGCCGCGGCGCCCGGAGTGCGTCGGCGCCACCTGCACACCGGGTTGCGACTTCTGGCAGTGCGGCGACGGCACCGACGCCGGCATGCTCAGCTGCTCCGACCTGCGCACCAGCCAGTGCCCGAACGCGATCTCCGGCGCGCTCCAGTGCTGGGGCCCGTGACCGCGTAGCCCAGCGGATCGACGATCGCCGCCCGCGGTGGACAGCGCGGTCGCGCCCGCCGACCATCGCGCGATGGACGCCAAGCAGGTCATCGTGATGCGCAAGGACCTGAACATGCGCAAGGGCAAGATGATCGCCCAGGGGGCGCACGCGTCGCTCAAGGTGCTGCTCGACCGCGGCGCGCTCGCCGGCGATGGCTTCGCCTTCACGGTGACGCCGGCGATGGCGGCGTGGCTGGGCGGGCGCTTCACCAAGGTGTGCGTCGGCGTGGCCTCGGAGCAGGAGCTCGAGGACGTGGCCGCGCGGGCCCAGGCCGCCGGGCTGCCGTGCGCGGTGATCGTCGACGCCGGGGTGACCGAGTTCAAGGGCGTGCCGACCCGCACCTGCCTGGCGATCGGCCCGGCCTGGGCCGACGAGGTCGACGCCATCACCGGCGCGCTGCCGCTCCTGTGACCTCCCGGTCGCCGGGCTCCCTGGAGCGGCGGTCCGGAGCGCCCGGCTGCCCGGTGAATCGCCGACCAGCGGGATCGTCTATCCTTCATCCTCACCTGGAGCCCCCCATGACGCCCCGCTGGATCACCCCGCTCCTCGCCGCCCTCGCGCTGTCCGGCTGCGCCGAGAAGAAGGCCTCGCCGCCGGCGCCGACCGCGGCGCAGCGGGCGCCCGCCGGCGTGCAGCCTCCGGGGCCGAGCCGGGATCGCCGGGTGCCGATCCGCCCGCGGCCGCAGCTGCCCGACCGGCCGGATGGCGCCGACCAGGCGCCGAGCGATCGCGCGGACCGCCCGTGGGCCGGTCGGGGTGACCCGCGCAGCCGCGAGGAGCGCCAGGCCGCGCGCACCGAGCGCCGCGCCGAGATGATGGACATGTACGACGCCGATCAGGACGGCGCGCTGTCGGACGCCGAGCGCGCCGCGATGCGCGAGAGCCGGGTCGTCGACATGATCGGGCGCCTCGACGCCAACGAAGACGGGCGCCTGACCGAGGACGAGTTCGCGCAGTTCGGCGCCCGCGGCCGCGGCCCCGCGCTCGACTTCGCGACCGTCGACGCCGACCACGACGGCGCGATCAGCGCCGAGGAGATGAGCGCGGCCCTGCCGGCCCGGGGGCCTGGCGATCGCCCGCCCGGCGCCCGCCCGGGCCGCCGCGGCTCCGATGACGGCGCGCCGCCTGCCCCGCCGACGCCGTGACGCGCGTCAGATCACGGCGCGCCAGCTGCGCGTCGGACGCCTGATCGCGCAGCGGGTCACGGCGGGCCCGCCCGTGACCTCGTAGCGCGAGGCGCCGTCGAGCGCGTGGCCGTCGCGGACGCCTGATCGCGCCGGTCACGGCGCGCGCGCCCCCGTGACCTCGTAGCTCGAGGTGCAATCGATCGCGTGGCCGTCGCGGACGCTCACCGCGCGGCGCGTCACGGCGCGCGCGCCCCCGTGACCTCGTAGCTCGAGGTGCAGTCGATCGCGTGGCCGTCGCGGACGCCTCACCGCGCGGCCGGTCACGGCGCGCGCGCCCCGGTGACCTCGGAGCTCGAGGTGCAATCGATCGCGTGGCCGTCGCGGACGCTCACCGCGCGGCGCGTCACGGCGCGCGCGCCCCCGTGACCTCGTAGCTCGAGGTGCAGTCGATCGCCTGGCCGTCGCGGACGCCTCACCGCGCGGCGGGTCACGGCGCCCGCGCCCCCGTGACCTCGTAGCTCGAGGTGCAGTCGATCGCCTGGCCGTCGACGGCGCCGTGGGCCCGCGCGGTCGCGACGCCGGTGATCGCGCCGTCGGCCAGCGCGCCGTCGGCGCGGATCAGCACCTCGACCGCGCCGCCCTGCTGGGTGCCCCAGCCGCCCACGACGAACGTGCCGTCGCCGTCGAGCCCGCCGGCGAGGCGGTCGAGGGCGAGGCTGGAGGTGTCGAGCACCAGCCGCCCGTCGGTCTGCGTCACGTCGGCGCCGCCGTGATCGACCTCGCCGACGTCGCACAGCGACGCGGTGAAGCTGCCGACCTTGACCGTGCACCGCCCCGCGCACGCGCTGGTGTACAGCGTCAGGTCGTAGCTGCCGGTCGCGTCGGCGCCGGTGGCGTCGCCCGGCGGCAGGTCGGCGACGTCGACCCGCTCGAGCAGATCGCCCGGGCCGCCGCCGCAGCCCAGCGCGAGGGCCGCGAGCGCGGCCCAACCGCGGGCGCCGGTCACGGCGCGTCCGCCAGCGCGAGGGTCAGGTCGAGATCGCGCACGATCACGTCGCCGAAGTTCCAGATCGGCCCCGCGACCCGCGCGTCGACGGTCGCGACCACCGCGGGCCCGTCGGCGGTGACCTGCAGCTCGAGCCCGACGTCGCCGATGCGCTGGCTGGCGAACGGCAGCACGTCGCCGTCGTCGGCCCGCAGCGCCCAGTCGAGCACCAGCTCGACCGTGGTCGACGTGTCGACGCCGGCGCCGTCGGCCCGCCACGCCGCGACGCCGTCGCGCTGGGTGCCCAGGCGCAGGTGCAGGTCGGTCAGGTGCAAGACGCGGGTCGTGTCGCCGAGCGCGTGCTCGAGGTCGACGTCGTCGAGATCGATCGTGAGCGCCTGGACCGCCAGGCGGTCGTCACCGACCGCGCGGACGACCACCTGGCCGCCGCGCACCCCGGGCGTCACCGGTCGCGCCACCCCGGCCTGGTCCGCGGTCAGCGCGACCGCGCCGCCGCGCAGGATCGGCAAGGCGGCGCCCGCCGCGAGCCGGCCCTCGAGCGCGCCCGCGGCGGGCCCGTCGGCCCCGTCCACGGTGCAAGCGCCGAGCGCCAGCAGGCACGCCGTGGCCATGATTGATTGAACGTTCATTCGGTTCATGCATCATTCATTGATCACGATCCTGGCCTCAGTCAACTGTTTTGTTTGGGACTTGACATGGCGCACAGATTCATCTGAACATTCATTCGGTACCAGATGGCAGTCCGTGACCCCTCCGTCGCGCCCGTGGGCGACAAGTACGACGCGATCCTGGCCGCGGCCCTGCGGCTGTTCGTCGATCGCGGCTTCCACGGCACCGCCGTGCCCGAGCTGGCCCGCGCCGCCGGCGTCGCCGCCGGCACGATCTATCACTACTTCCCCGGCAAGACCGCGCTGGTGAACGTGCTGTACCGCCGCTGGAAAGAGGCGGTCGCGCGCACGATCTACGCCGCGTTCCCGGCGACCGCGACGCCGCGGGAGCAGTTCGCCGCGATCTGGGGCGCGATGGCGACGTTCGCGCACGATCAGCCCCACGCGTTCGAGTTCCTCGAGCTGCACCACCACCGCTCGTACCTCGACGCCGAGAGCCTGCGCCTCGACACCGGCCTCCAGGATTTCGGCGCCGGGTTCGTGCGCGCGGCCCAGGCCGCGGGCGTGGTCAAGGCCGGCGATCCGCACCTGCTGATGGAGCTGGTGTTCGGCGGGTTCACGCGGATGATGCGCGCGCACTGGGAAGGCCGGCTGCCGACGCTCGACGCCGCGACGCTCGCGCTGGCCGAGCAGGCCTGCTGGGACGCGATCGCGACCCACGCCGCGGGCTGACGCGCCCGTCCCGGGCGTCGACCGGATCTGCGAACGCGTGCCTGGGGCCGTGGCCGATCAGGTCCGCGCCAGCGCGTCGAGGCACAGGCGCTTGAGCTCGTCGGCGAGCGCGGCGTCGCGGCGCGCCAGCCCGAGCAACCCGTCGACCAGCGCCGGCGTCGGGATCGCGGTCAGGGCCTGGCGCAGCAGGTCGACGCCGCGCTCGGCGTCGACGCGCTGCCGCTCGAGGTGCGCCAGCGTGATCGCGACCGTGTGCTTGCACAGGTGGCGCTCGAGGCCGACCGGGCACGTGCACGCGTAGGCCAGGCCGTCGGCGCGCACCCACAGCCGCACCGCGTAGGGCGCGCGCGTCGCCTCGGTCGGGCGCACGACGCCGCGCAGCTCGCCGGGGCCGGCGATGACCTCGGCCACGCGGCCGGCGGCGAAGCAGCGCTCGCCGCGCTCGAAGGTCCGCACGCCCGCGATCGTCGCGATCGTGCCGCGGTGCAGGATGTTGGCGATGCCGGTGTCCACGCGCCGACGATCGCACACGCCGGCCGGGCGGTCAGCCCTCGCCGGTGCGGACGAACTTCTCGACCGTGCTCGCCCTCAGCCCTCGCCGGTGCGGACGAACTTCTCGACCGTGCTCGCCCTCAGCCCTCGCCGGTGCGGACGAACTTCTCGACCGTGCTCGCCCTCAGCCCTCGCCGGTGCGGACGAACTTCTCGACCGTGCTCGCCCTCAGCCCTCGCCGGTGCGGACGAACTTCTCGACCGTGCTCGCCCTCAGCCCTCGCCGGTGCGGACGAACTTCTCGACCGTGCTCGCCGTCAGCTTGAACGCCTGGCGGACGCGGCCGCGCCGGACCTCCTCGTCGGTCGCGACGTCGGTCACCACCAGGATCGCGTGGGGATCGTCATCGTCGATCGCGACGTCGAGGTCGGCCTTGACCCGCGCGCCGGCGTCGGTCGTGAACGTCAAGGTCCTGTGCAGGGCCGCGCGCGCCGACTGCTCGTGGCGCCGCAGCACCTCGCTCGCGGTCTTGACCAGCGTGGCGAACGCGCCGGCGTCGAGCGGCTTGGGGTTGCGCTTGTCGCGGCCCATCGTCCACGGCCCCACCAGCGCCGGCTCGTCGTCGCCCACGCGGGTCATGGCCACGGCCCAGCCGTCGTCGTCCTCGTTCTTCTGGACCTGCGCGATCCAGCCGGCCTTGCGCCAGCGGGTCGGCTCGGTGATGTCCTCGGGAGTCGTCTCCATCGGGTCACCCTAGCCCGCCCCCATGACGCTCGACGCGGCGCGGCAGGTCGCACGCGCACTTGCATAACGTGCGCGACCAGAACTTCTGGGCGCGCTCGCGCGTTGCTCGGGTATGGCGATCCCCGACTCGTCCCGTCCCCTCGCGCCCGCGCACCTCGCCCCACCTGTGCGCGTCGAGCCGGCGCCGCGCGTCGGCGCGATCGCGACCGCCGCCGCGGTCTCGGTGGCGCTCGCCGCGGGCCTCGGCGGCGGGCTCATCGCCGCCAGCGCGCCCCGAGCCCACGCCGATCCGTGCGCGCTGCCCGCCGGGCTCGAGCTGACGGCGCTCGACGACGCCGATCGCAGCTGGATCGCGCACCGCACCCTGGCGTGCATGGACGTCGCGGCCGGCCGCATCGACGCCGCCGCGTATCGAGCCACCATCGCCGAGCTCGATCACCCGACGCCGACGCCGGTCGCGACGCCGGCGGCGCCCCCGCCGCCCGCCACGGCCAAGATGGTCTGGGCCACGCGCGTGCTCGGCTTCTCGTCGCAGTGGAGCGACGACGCCTGGTCGGCCGCGCGCGTGCTCGGCGCGCCCGACGTCGAGGCGCTCGGCACCGACGCGCCCCAGGCCTGGGCGTCGCGCGGCGCCGACGATCGCGACGAGTGGATCGAGGTCGCGCTGGCGCAGCCGACCCGCCTCGCCGGACTCCGCGTCATCGAGTCGTACAACCCCGGCGCGATCACGCGGGTCGAGGTCGCGGACGCCGACGGCGCGCGTCGGATCGTCTACTGGGGCGCGGCCGCGCCGCTGGGCCCCGCCGGCCACGAGCTGGCGGTCGCGCTGGGGTGCGCCCAGGCGCCGGTCGCGAGCATCCGGGTCACCCTCGACTCGCGCGCGGTGATCGGATGGAACGAGCTCGACGCCATCGGCGGCGTCGCCTGCGAGTGACCGCGGCGCCGCCCGCGCGTGACCGGCGCGACCTGCCCGCGACGCCTGGCGACGCGCGCGGGCTTCGGCGATGCTGCCGCCATGAGCCTCGCGGTCACCGTCGGCATGCGCGCCCAGCTGACCCAGGACGCCGAGGGGCGCGCCTACTTCGAGGAGGAGCTGGCGCGGCTCGATCGCGCGCTGATCGCCGCCGGCCACGCGCCCCACGTCGAACCCGCGACGTTCGACGTCGAGGTGCTGCCGTACGCCGACCACGTCCCGTACACCTGGTTGCACCTGCTGCGCCGGGCCTACGCGCACACCCGCCCCGGCGCGGCGCCGTTCGCGCCCGCGCCGCTCGACTTCGATCCGATGGCCGATCCGCTGCTCGACCTCGAGCTGACGGTCCACCTCGATGCGCACCTGTGCTGCCACTCCGACGCCGAGGGCTACTACCTGCCGGTCGACCTGGCCGAGATCATCGACGGCGACGTCACCGGGGGGCTGATCGGCTCGTCGGTGGCGCTGGTGCGCGAGCTGCGCGCGGTCGCCCCGCTGCTCGGCATCCCGGTCACCGCGGCCGGCGTCAGCAGCGCGGTCGCCTACAGCCTGCGCGAGACCGACCAGCTCGATCCGCTGCACCGCGAGCGGATCACCTGGGGCGTGCTCTGGGCGACCGCCACCGCCAGCGTCGCCAGCGGCGCGCTGCTGGTGTTCCACTGACGGCCCCGGGCCCGGCACCGCGCGCTATCCTGCGGCGGTGCCGACCCTGGCCTGGGCCACCGACGTCCACCTCGACTTCGTGACGCCGCGCGAGCTCGACGCGCTGGCCGCGCAGCTCGCCGCGGCCGGTCCCGACGGCGTCGTGCTCAGCGGCGACCAGTCGACGGCGACCGCGCTGGTCGGGCACCTCGAGCGCCTGGCCGAGCGGCTCGCGCGCCCGATCTACTTCGTCCTCGGCAACCACGACTGCTACGGCGGCAGCATCGCCGAGGTCCGCGCCCGCGCCCGCGCGCTGACCGCCGCGTCGCCGTGGCTGCGCTGGCTGCCGGCGTGCGGGCCGATCGACCTCGGCGACGGCTGGGCGCTGATCGGCCACGACGGCTGGGGCGACGCGCGCGCCGGCGACCCCGACGGCTCGGCGGTCGAGCTCAACGACTGGTACCAGATCCGCGAGCTCACCGGCCTCGATCGCGCGACCCGCTGCGCCGCGCTGCGGGCGCTCGGCGACGAGGCCGCGGCCCACCTCGCGCGCGCGGCCGCCGCCGCGCTCGCGCGCGCGGCCAAGCTGCTGGTGGTCACGCACGTGCCGCCGTTCGCCGACGCCTGCTGGCACGACGGCCGGCGCTCCGACGACGCGTGGCTGCCGTGGTTCACGTGCGTCGCCGCGGGCGACGCGCTGCGCGCCGCGATGGCCGCGCACCCCGACGCCCGCGCGCTGGTCGTGTGCGGCCACACCCACGGCGGCGGCCAGGTCGACGTCGCGCCGAACCTGCGCGTGCTCACCGGCGGCGCCGACTACGGCGCGCCGGTCGCGCAGGCGCCGCTGGTCCTGCGCTGAGGTTCAGCCGGCCTGTCGCCAGGTCGCCAAGGCCTCCGCCGTCGGGGGCAAGCCCCGATAGCGCCCCCACTCATGACGCGAGCCTCGGCGCGCGGACCGGTGCCCGAAGAACTGACAGGCGCTGAGCGACCGCGGCCGCCAGCCCGCGCCCGATCCGCTCAGCGCGGCGGGGACGTGACCGTCAGCGGGATGTCGACGGTGTGCTCGATGCGGCGGCCGTCCTCGCGCTGCAGCCATAGCTGCGCGCGCAGGTGGTCCATGCTGCACTGCTCGATGTGCAGCTCGCCGGCCGCGAAGCCGGTGTCGGCGTCGGGGTGCTCGGCCGCCGGCACCGCCTTGACGACGAAGCCCTCGAACGACAGCGGCATCGTCGTCGGCTCGGTCGGGCACTCGACGAACGTCACCTCGAGCGACGCGAGCTCGGGATCCGCCGGCGTCGGGGTGAACGCGAACGTCACCTGGTTGACGCCGGCGCAGCTGAAGCAATAGGTCCCGGTCGGGCGCGGCGGCGTGCTCGCGCACCCGGCCACGACGATCGCTGCGAGGCCGAGCCCGGACGACGACGTGCGCATGACCCGTCATACCGCGGCGGCGCCGGCGAAGAGAAGGCCCGACCGCCAGCTCACGGCGCGGTGTCGAGGCCGTCGCAGTGGCTGGCGAACAGGTGCCCGACGACGGTCCCGGCCGCGAAGGTGAGGTCGACGTCGAGGGCGATCAGGCCGTCGGGGTGGCTCGGCGCCGGCGCGCCGACGCAGCTCGGGCACACGTCGGCGGCGACGGGGGTCACGGTCACCGCGGTGGCGGCCGCGCCCAGCGGGCCGCCGAGCAGATCGCCACGGAAGTCGAGCAGGTTCCCCGGCGTCGTCGTCGGCGCGGTGGTCGTCGGCACCGGCACGGCGCCCAGGATCAGCGTGTAGTCCGGCGTCGGCGACGTCATCGTCGGGCAGCCGGCCGCGCCGCCGCGGTGGATCTCGACGTAGAGCGTCGGCGGCGCGCCGGTCGCGATCGTCACGCCGTAGATGGCGTGATCGAGCGTGCGCACGGCGGCGCCGAAGCGCGCGGTCAGCGCGGTCGTGCGACACGCGCCCGCGCAGGTCGCGGGCAGGCCGGCGTCGAGGCCCGCGGCGTCGTCAGCGATCACGGCGGCGTCGGGCGCGCTCGACGCGTCGCCGCACGCGCCCGGGAGCACCGCCAGCGCGAGCAGCCATCTCAGGGTCGCGGCCATGCGCGCATCGTACTACGCGCGCGCGCTACTTCGCCGCGCCGCCGAGGGCGTCGGTGAGCTGCTGGTAGCGCACGCCGACGTACGAGCCGATCGCCGCGGGCAGCGCGGGCGCGGCGCGGAGGTGCGCGACCAGCGCGCTGTCACCTGCGGCTCGGTACTGATCGACCAGGCCGTCGTGCCGCGCGCACGCGGGCGTGCGCACGTCGCCGAGGAACGCCATGCCCGCGCCGGGCCCGCACCGGCCGAAGCTGGCGTCGGCGCCGCCGGTCACGCGGGCGAGCTCGATCGGGTCGACGATGAGCGAGAGTGCGAGCATGGGAGCGCTCCGACGAGAGGTCGTCGAGGCTGGGGTGGTGCAGGCGACGTGCCAGCGGCGCGACACCCGCGCGCGTCCTGGTGACGCCCTCCGCCTGGGGTGGCGCGCTCCGCTGCGCCGACCTCGGTCAGCACGCGCGCGCGCCCGTCAGCGGATCGCGGGGCTCACGGGATGCACTCGCACGCGTACTCCTGGGTGCCGTTGTCGAACCAGTCGTAGAACTGTCCGCTGCTGCTGACCAGGACGTAGATCTCGCCCATGCGCGCGTTGGGCTGCCCGGGCGCGAACGGTGGATTCGCGAAGGTCTGGTTCTCGACCGTGGTCCAGATACCGTCGCGCTGCGGATCGGAGATGCCGGCCCAGTAGAACGGCGAGCTGCCGTTCGGATTCACGAAGCTGTAGACCGCGGTCGCTTCACCGGTCGTCTCGGGGATGACGAGGTAGCCACCGTCCGACCTGCAGTCGGCCGCGGCGCTGGTCCACAGCGTCAGCGTATTGACCCGTCGATACCGTGACGTGGCCGGCGCCCCGGTGACCGCCTGATAGCCGACACAGCGCGGCTGGGCGTCGATCGGCTGGGCGTCGATCGGCTGGGCGTCGATCGGCTGGGCGTCGATCGGGCGGGCGTCGATCGGCTGGGCGTCGATCGGCTGGGCATCGATCACCTGGGCGTCGATCACCTGGGCGTCGATCACCTGCGCGTCGATCACCTGGGCGTCAGGCGCCGCATCGACCGCCGCCGCGTCCAGGTCGGCGTCGGGCGTTGCGCCGCCGTCGCCCGGGCCGTCGATCGTCGCGGCGTCCAGGGTCCCCGTGGCGGCGCGCGGATCGAATGCGCACGAGGCCAGGACGATCAGGGCGAGGTACCGCATCGCTCCACCCTAGCACCGGCCGCCGGAGCCCGGGGCTCGACCGCGGGGCCCTCCCCCGGCCATCGATCCGTAGAATGAATATTCGTTCCAACCCGTGTGAATCCGGATTCGGACCGATTTTCCAGTTGACACGCCGAAATGTGACGGGCCAATTGTTTGTCGACAATTCGAATGAACATTCATTCGATATCACATGGAGACCCAAGATGCTGACCAAGGCCGTCCTCGCCGCCCTCGCCACCCTCTCGACCTGCACCGACCTCCCCGCGGGTGACACCACCGACCCGCACTACTGGGGCGACCTGTTCCTCGCCAAGTACGCCGACGAGCGGGTGATCGGCGAGCTGGAGCCCGGCCCGACGCCGCTGGCCCAGCCACGCACGGTCCTGCTCATCACCGGGGTCACGATCCCGGCGGTCTGGTTCGATCCGATCAAGGCCCGGCTCGAGCGCGACGGGTTCCGGCCGGTGGTGTACGAGCCGCCGGATCTGCTCAGCGGCGACCTGTTCGAGAACTCCGAGCGGCTCGCGGTCGTGGTCGACGAGCTCCGCGCCCAGACCGGCGAGGACAAGATCGACATCCTGGCCGAGTGCACCGGCGGGCTGATCGCGCGCCACTACATCCAGGCGCTCGGCGGCGACGAGCACGTGTCGCGGCTGGTCACGTTCATCTCGCCGCAGCACGGCCTCCCCAAGGCGCCCCTGGCCGCCGCCTACGCGGGCTGGCCGGCCCTCGACGACCTGTCGCCGGGCAGCGCGTTCCTCGAGACCGTCAACAGCGCGCCGCTGCCGGCGACCGTGCCGGTGACGTCGATCTACACGTGCACCGACGAGTACATCCAGCCGTACCGGACGTCGATCATCCCGGGCGCGACCAACATCGGGCTCGGCTGCGACGGCGAGTTCGTCGGGCACTTCCAGTTCTTCTACGACGCCGAGATCTACCTGGTCATGCACGCCGCGCTGGTGCAGCCGGTGGCCGGCGACCCGACGACGACGCCCCCGACCGAGGAGGTCGACGTCAGCGGCGGCTGCGCCGCGGGCGGCCACGCCAGCGGCGGCGCCGGCCTGCTGGTCCTGGGCGCCGCGCTGGTCGGGCGTCGTCGCCGTCGCGCGCCGCGCGCGTGATCACGCGCGTCGCAGGTGCGCGCCGCCGCTGAACGCCGTGCGCGCTCGCGGTCACGCGCGCCGAGTGGAACGCCACGCCGCGATCACTCACGAACGGAGCGCCGCGCGCGTGATCACTCGCGCAGGAAGTGGCAGGTGTACCCGTCGGGGTTGGCCTGCAGGTAGTCCTGATGGTCGGCCTCGGCCGCGGTGAACACGCTGGCCGGCTCGACGGTGGTGACGACCGGCGTCGGCCAGACCCCGCTGGCGTCGACCCGGGCCCGCACCGCCAGCGCGGTCGAGCGCTGGGCCGCGGTCGTGTAGAAGATCGTCGAGCGGTACTGCGAGCCGCGATCGTTGCCCTGGCGATCGAGCGTGGTCGGGTCGTGCATGCGGAAGTACCAGCGCTGGAGCAGGACCTCGTAGCTGAGCCGGGCCGGATCGAACTCGACCTTGACCGACTCGGCGTGGCCGGTGTCGCCGCGGTGGACGAGGTCGTAGCGCGCGGTCGCGGGATCGCCCCCGATGTAGCCGACCTCGGTGTCGACGACGCCGTCGACCTGCCGCAGCAGCTCCTCCATGCCCCAGAAGCACCCGCCGGCGAGGATCGCGACCTCGTGGCCCGGCCCCGCCGCCGGGGTGATCGGCTCGGGCGCCGGCCCGGCGGGGGCCGACGGATCCGCCGGCGCCGGTCGCGCCGTCGGCGTCGCACGCTCACCGCCGCGGTCGCACGCGCCAAGGAGGACCAGCGCGACGAGGACCGCGCGGCGCGAGGTGACCATGGACCAGCTACGCACCGACATGGCCCAGGTTACCGCCTGCTGCCCTCGTGGCGAGGCCGCGCCCGGGCCGGCCCGTGGCCCGAGGGGCGGCCCGCGAGCCCCTCGCGCCCGCGGTTTGTGGTCCCACGGGTGACGCGCGCCTGACGGCCGGGCGACACTAGCAGTCGATGCGACGCTCGAGTCGACGCCTGCTGGTGCTGGTCGCGGCGCTGCCCGTGACGCTGGTCCTGCTGGCGTTCCTCTACATGCTCGGGATGGCGCACCTCGAGGGCAAGGAGCGCGGCTTCTGGCAGGCGCTCGAGTGGGCCGGCGAGACCGTGACCACGACCGGCTACGGCGCCGACTCGGGCTGGACTCACCCGGTGATGGTCGTGTTCACGGTCGTGACCCAGTTCGTCGGCGTGTTCATGACCTTCCTGGTCTTCCCTGTGTTCCTGATCCCGTTCTTCGAGGAGCGGTTCGAGGGACGCCTGCCGACCAAGCTGCCGACCCGCGCCGGCACCGTGCTGGTCTACCGCTGGGGCCCGGCGGTCGCGACCTTGGTCGACGAGCTGACCCGCGAGCGGGTCCCGGTGGTGATCCTCGAGAACGACCTGGCGATCGCCCGCCGCATCCGCGATCGCGGCCACACGGTCGTCCACGGCGATCTCGATCTCGACGACGACGTCCTCGGTGAGCTGCGCGGCGTCCGCGGCATCGTCGCGAACGGCCAGGATCACCAGAACGCGGTGCTGACGCTGAGCGCGCGCCAGCGCGGCTTCAAGGGGCCGATCGTCGCGCTGGTCGAGACCCCGAGCCGGCGCGCGCCGATGATGCGCGCCGGGGCCACCGCGGTGTTCACGCCGCGCCACGCCCTCGCGGCCGCGCTCGCAGCCAAGGCCAGCGTGAAGATCAGCCCGCGCGTCACCGGCGAGCGCCGCCTGGGCAAGGCCCTCGAGATCGCCGAGGTCCGCGTGCACCGCGGCAGCGCGCTGGTCGGCACGACCCTGGCGACCGCCAACCTGCGCGGCGAGACCGGCGCCACGATCATCGGCAAGTGGATCGGCGGTGAGCTCGACGCGCCGCCGTCCCCGACCCAGCCGATGGAGGTCGGGACGATCCTGGTCGCCGCGGGCAGCCGCGACGCGATCGCGCGGCTGGGCGAGCTGGCGACGCCGGTGGCGCGCACCGGCCGGTTCTTGATCCTCGGCAACGACGAGACCGGCCGCAAGGTCGCCGAGTTCCTGCGCGACGCCGGCGAGGAGGTCACGGTCATCGACGATCAGCCCGGCGCCGGCGTCGACGTGGTCGGCGACATCCTCGATCCTGAGCTGCTCCGCCGCGCGGGCATCGCCGGGGCGCAGGCGGTGCTGCTGGTCATGGAGAGCGACAGCGAGACCACGTTCGCCGCGGCCGTCGTCCGCGATCTGGTCAGCGACGCCGCGGTGATCGCCAGCGTCGACAACGCCGACCACGTCGCCCGGGTCCACCGCGCAGGCGCCGACTTCGTCCTGTCGATCGGGCAGGTCGCGGGTCAGCTGCTGTCGTTCCAGATCCTGGGCGAGGAGGCCGTGACCCTGCAGCCCGAGATCAAGCTGGTCAAGACCCTGGCCGGCGCCCTGGCCGGGCAACGCCTGCGCGCCGCGAAGGTGCGCGAGCGCACCGGGTGCCTGGTGATCGCGGTCGAGCGGACCGACGAGGTCGTCGTCGACTTCCCGGGCGACTTCGTGATCGGCGCCGACGACGTCGTCTACATCAGCGGCACGCCGGCCACGATCGCCCAGTACTTCGAGACGTTCGCCGGAACCCGCCCGTGATCCGCGGCCCGCGCCGCCACCGCGCCGCCACCGCGCCGGCGCGCGCGGCCCCTCGCGACCTGCGCCGGCGCCCGCCGGTGATCGATGGCGCGCGCGCCGCCACCGCGCCGGCGCGCGCGGCCTGCGCGACCTGCGCCGGCGCTCGCCGGTGATCGATGGCGCGCGCGCCGCCACCGCGCCGGCGCGCGCGGCCTGCGCGACCTGCGCCGGCGCCCGCCGGTGATCGATGGCGCGCGCGCCGCCACCGCGCCGGCGCGCGCGGCCTGCGCGACCTGCGCCGGCGCCCGCCGGTGATCGATGGCGCGCGCGCCGCCACCGCGCCGGCGCGCGCGGCCTGCGCGACCTGCGCCGCGGTCCGTTCAGGACGCGGTCGACGCGATGATCCCGGGCTGCGTCCCGCGCGACGCGGAGCCGCGCCACGCGGAGCCGCGCGATCCGCAGCGACGCGCTTGCGCAACCTCGGGGGCCGCTGCTACCGATGGCGATGACCACCATGCTCGTGCCGTGCGTCTGGCTCGACGATCAAGCCGAGGCGGCCGCGGCGCTCTACACCGAGCTCTTCCCGGGCGGCCGGACGACCGCGGTGGCGCGCTACCCCGAGGCCACCGACAACCCCAGCGGCCGGCCGCGCGGCAGCGTGCTCACCATCGAGGTCGAGCTCGCCGGGCAGCGCTGCACCTTGCTCAACGGCGGCCCGATGTTCACGCTCAACCCGAGCCTCTCGCTGTTCGTGCAGCTCGACGACAGCACAGCTGCCCGTCGACTGTTCGGTCGGCTCGCCGAGGGAGGCGAGGTGCGGATGCCGCTCGACCAGTACCCGTGGAGCCCGTGCTACGGCTGGGTCCAGGATCGGTTCGGCGTGTCGTGGCAGGTGATCACCGGCCGGCGCGCGCCCGCCGGCGACACGATCGTCCCGTGCCTGATGTTCGCGGGCGCCCAGCACGGTCGGGCCGAGGAGGCGCTGCGCCGGTACGCCGCGATCTTCCCCGACGGCCGCGTCGACAGCCTCGAGCCGTACGGGCCCGACGAGGGCCCCGCCGGCACGCTCAAGCACGGGCGCTGCACGCTCGCCGGGCACGAGCTGGTGGCGATGGACAGCCACCTCGCCCACGACGTCGCGTTCAACGAGGCGCTGTCGCTGCAGGTGATGTGCGCCGATCAGGCCGAGGTCGATCGCTGCTGGGACGCGCTGGTCGACGGCGGCACGCCTGGCCCGTGCGGCTGGTTGAAGGATCGGTTCGGCGTGTCGTGGCAGGTCGTGCCGAGCGCGATCGCCGCGTGGATGGCCGGCCCCGACACCGCCGCGCGCGACCGCGCGTTCGCGGCGATGCTGACGATGGGCAAGCTCGACGTCGCCGCGCTCGAGCGCGCCTTCACCGGCGCGTGAGCGGGCGCGCGCACCTCACGTCGCCATGAGCGCGGCGCGGATCCTGGCGTCGGCGCGGACCTCGCTCTCGGCGTGGGCCCAGCGCGGGTTGTCCGTGCGCGCCGTCACGCCCAGCGCGGGGCCGCCGAGGTCGACCGCAGCGGCAGCTCCTGCAGGTCGGCCCACGCAGCGACCGCGGCCTCGGTGTCCGTGGCCAGCTCGGCCGCGAACCAGCGCCTGTCCCCCCGCCAGACCTCGCCGCCGAACGGGCCCCACACCACCGCGTCGATCTGATCGGTCGGGATCCACAGCGCGTGGTCGTCCATCCGGGCCAGCAGCGGCACCGGGAGGTTGCAGCGCAGGCGGTTGGGCACCCGATGCTGCTGACGCAGGACCTCTCCGACGACGTGCCCGACGACCGCGCCGGCGAGCAGGCCGGCGGTCACGCGCGTCGCCAGGGCGACCCCGGGATCGTCGAGCTCGCGGTGGCGGCCGCCCGGGATGAACCCGACGCCGTGCTCGGCGAAGACCACCGCGCCCCGCATCGCCGGGAGCCCCGCCGCGTCGACCTCGACCCGGTGCGCCGTGAGCCGGCCCATCGGCTCGCCCTGGACCGCGGCCCAGCGGGCCAGGTAGCTGGCGAGGTCGCCGATCCGCTCCTCGATCAGGCCGGCGATGACGCGCTTGCCCTCGGCCGAGAGGTCGTCGAAGTACCAGGCGTGCAGCAGCTCCTCGTCCGAGCGGCGGGCCCAACGCTCACGGATCACCTTCTCCATCGACATGCCCTGCTATCGACCGCCGCGGCCAGCGGTTGCGTGGCGGCCGGCAGATCCGCGCGCGCGAGGTCACAATGGCGCGCGATGACCACGACCCGCACCCAGCTCACGCTGTTCGTCGACGACCGGGACGCGGCCGCGCTCGAGGAGGTGCGCGCCGAGTTCAACCCGGCGCAGCACCGCCTGATCCGGAGCCACGTCACGCTGTGCCGCGAGGACGAGCTGCTCGAGCTCCCGCGCATCCGCGGCAACCTGGCCGCCGCGCTGCCGAGCCTGGCGCTGACCTTCGGGCCGCCGCGCCGGTTCGCGGACGGCGCCGGCGTGCTGCTGCCGGCGATCGGCGATCCCGCGCCGTTCGAGCAGCTCCGGGCCGCGGTGCTGGCCGGCGTCACCGCGGCGCCCCGCGCCCTGGCGGCGCACATCACGCTCATGCACCCGCGCAACGCGACCTGCACCGCCGCCGTGTTCGCGCAGATCGCGGCGCGCCGCCTGCCCGACCGGCTGCGGTTCGGCGCGATCAGCCTGATCGCGCAGGTCGACGGCGGCCCCTGGACCGTGCTCGACGAGTTCCCGCTGCGGTCGTGAGCCGCGCGCGCGGCGGCGTCAGGCCGCGTCGGCGTCGGTGATCGGCGACGGCGCGCGGGCCGGGGTCAGGCCGCGTCGTCGTCGGTGATCAGCGCGACGATGATCGCGTCGCCCGAGTCCGGGTAGGCGTAGCCGAGGTGGAGCGCGGGGCCCCGGTTGACCGCGGCGAACGCCCCGGCCTCGACCAGGTGCAGGATCGCGCGGGCGATCGCGAACCGGACGTGCCCCTCGAGCCAACCGTCCTCGCCGCCCTGGTTGAGCGCCTCGTACTGGGGCGAGCGCAGGAACGGATCGTAGCTGATCGTGAACTCATGGACGGCCTCGTCGCACGACGTGTACTCGCCGTAGCGTGGGTCGAACGTGCGGGCCTCGGTCCGGGCCGCGACGGTCTTGGCGGTCTGCCAGCTGTCGGGCCGGCCCGCGACCTCGGGGATCAGCGCGCGCATCTGCGCGTTGCGCGCCTTGGCGCCCGCCTGGTTGCGCGCGGCGGTGTCGAGGTGGACCTCGTACCAGCCCTTGTACGGATCGGCCCACAGCACGATCGCCGCCAGCGGCTCGTCGCCGTGGCCCAGGGCGATCACGTCGATCGCGGCGCGCAGCTCGGTCACGAGCTCGGCCTCGAGCGCCTGCCAGTCAGGGGGAGCGAGCGGGTCGGCGGTCATCGGCCGAGCCTACACGGCGTCGGCTCACAGGAGCGTCAGCTCGGCGCCGGCCATCGACATGATCATCTCGATCTCGCCGACCGTGAAGCCCTCGCTCTCGGAGCGATCGACCTCGTAGGCGAAGGCGGCGGCGGCCGGATCGAGCGTGGCCTCGATCGCGTCGCGGGGCGACAGCATCTCGAGATCGGCGAACAGGATCAGCCGGTCGTCATCGCCGCCGGGCGCGTAGACGACGGCCTCGTGCTCGGGCGCGAACAGCAGGACCCCGCTGTGCGGCGCGCTGAGATCGACCCGGCCGCGGATCGGCGGCGGCATCGACTCGCCCAGGAGCGCGACCGGCTGCATCTTCGCGAGCCAGTCGGGCTTGGTCGCGGCCATGCGATCGCGCACGGCCGGCAGGTGGTGGGCGAGCAGGTCGGCGCGCGCGGCCTCGGGCAGCGTGGCCCAGTCGAAGAACCAGGCCTCGGCGTCGCCGAGGATCGTGACGATGGTCAGCTTGCCGACGTGGGGAGCCAGGCTGGGGTGCATCGGCGCGAGGGTACATCGGGCGCGCGCGGCGCGGGCGGCGCGGGCGGCGTCCGCGGTACGATGGGGCGATGTCCCTGCGATCGATCGCGGCGTGGTCGCTGCTCGCGCCGCTGGCCCTGTCCTGCACACCCCCGCCGCCGGTCCCGCTGGGGCCGCCGCCGCCGGGGCCCGAGGTGGCGGTCGCGGTCGAGCCACCGCCGCCGCCACCGCCGCCGGGGCCGCCCGCGCCCAGCGACGGCGCGGTCGACGCCGCGCGCCAGGAGCTCGGCGAGCGCGCCGCCCAGACCCACGGCATCAAGCTGTACTCGCACCACCGCCGTCACCTCGGCAACCACGACCGGGTGTTCGCGCCGATCGTCGCCACCGACGACGGCGGCGTGGTCGTCGTCGGCACCCGGGTCACGCCGCGCCCGGGCCGCGCCGGGCTCTCGACCGCGGTGGCCGCCCGCTTCGACGGCGCCGGCGCGCCGGTGTGGGAGCTCGACTTCAGCCGCAAGGGCTTCCCGGAGTCCGAGGGCGGCAGCGCGGCGCTGGCCCCCGACGGGGTGATCCTGTTCGTGCTCGAGTACGTCAACCCGGCCTGGGGCGGCGTCCCGCGGCTGATCAAGCTCGACCCGTCGGGCGCGACCGTGTGGGACTGGCGCGGGCGCGGGCGTGGCGGCGTCGACACGCCGTTCGCCGACGTGCTGCAGCTCACGGCCGATCAGACCGTGACCATCAACGGCCACGTCTACGTCAAGAAGGGCGCGCCGGCCCGCGACTGGCGCGGCGAGGTCGACGCCAGCGGCGCGCTGATCCACGACGAGATCGGCGGCCCCGACCCGTCCGGCCTGCTGTGACGCGGCCGCGCCGCGGGGCTCAGCGGACGATCTCGAGCGCAATCGCGTTCGAGCGGTGGGCGCCGATCCGCCACTCGACCGTGTGCGGACCGGGCGTCGCGAAGGTGTAGCTGGTGACCTCGAAGTTGACGTCGGCGTCGGGGCCGGGCAGCACCGCCCCGTCGTAGACGCCCACCCACGGATAGTCCGGCACCTCCGGCGCGGTCGTGCGGAGCGCGCCGTCGACGTACTCGCCGTAGGCCGGCTTGGGCCCCATCACGAACGACTCGTGGCCGGCCGCGACCTCGACGACGTGGACCACCCGCACCGGCTCGCCGACGGCGTAGCGCGTGCGCGCGGTCAAGATCGTCATCGTCAGGCCGTCGACCGTCGGGCCGTGCGGCGCGTCGGCGTAGCCCTGGGCCACGGCCTGATCCTCGGCCGGCGCCTCGACGATCGCGTCGCCCTGGCGCGCGTACAGCTCGCGGATCTTCAGCGCCGCGCCGCTCACCGCCGGCGTCGCCTGGGTCGGCGCCGCGCCGCTCGCCGCCGGCGTCGCCTGGTCTGGAGCCGCGGTCCCGGCGCACGCGCCACCGAGGCCGACGAGGATCACCAGCGGGAGCGCGCGAGACGTGACGGCGGGCATGTGGCGCTCAAGATAGCAACGCCGGCCCGGCGATCGAGCTCGATCTGCGCCGCGCGGTGACCGCCGCGTGCGCCGCGCCTGGCGGCCTCGGCCGGCTGCGACCGCGCACCGCTGGCCCGCCGCTGGCGCCCGGGGTGTCGCGCGTGGCAGGATCGAGCCTGGAGGCTCGGATGCCGCTTCGTACATACTTCATCCAGGTCGGCGACCAGGTGTTCCTCGAGGAAGGCGGCGAGGAGATCGGCGCCGTCCGCATGGTCGAGAAGGACCACATCGTGATCTACATCGAGGGCGCCGGGGACTTCACGCTGACGGGCCCCGAGATCGCCGCGGTCCACGACGGCAAGGTCCGGCTCGCGCCGACCAAGCTGCCGCCCGTGCTGCTCGGCGCCGCCCAGGCCGCGCACGCGCAAGAGTCCGACTGAGCCGCCACCGCTCGGCCGCGGGCGCCGTGACCACGCCCGCCCGGCCGTCGACGGGTCAGCGCCGGATCGCGCCGTGGGGCGTGCCCTCGCCGTAGCCGGCCAGGCTCTGGACCCCGACGACGGCGCGGTCGGTGAACTCGGCGAGCGTGCGCGCGCCGACGTAGGTCAGCGCCGACTGCACGCCGGTGATCATGTTCATCAGCACGGCGCCGACGCTCTCGGCGCCCTCGCGGATGTAGATGCGCGAGCTCGAGATGCCCTCGCGGAAGAACCCCTTCTTGGCGGCCTCGAACGGGTCGAGGTCGGCCGCGCGATCGCCGACCGCGCGGCCGCTCGCCATGCCGTAGTTCTCCTTGTACAGGTGGCCCTCGCGGTCCTCCTTGACGTCGCCGGGGCTCTCGTAGGTGCCGGCCAGCGCGGTGCCGATCATCACGCGCGCGGCGCCGGCCGCGAGGTACAGCGCGACGTCGCGCGGGTGGCGGACGCCGCCGTCGGCCCAGACGTGCTTGCCGTGGGTCCGGGCCTCGCGCGCGCACGCCAGCACGCTCGAGAACGTCGGCCGCCCGGCGCCGGTCTGCATCCGGGTCGTGCACATCGCCCCCGGCCCGACGTTGACCTTGACGACGTCGGCGCCGGCCTCGATCAGCGCGCGGGTGCCCTCGGCGGTGCAGACGTTGCCGGCGACCAGCGGCACCCGCTCCCCGACCACCGCGCGGACCGCGCGCAGCGCCTCGAGCATGCGGCGCTGGTGGCCGTGGGCGGTGTCGATCACGATCGCCGACACGCCCAGCTCGAGCAGCTGCGCGGCGGTGGTCGCGGCCTCGGCCGAGATGCCGATCGCCGCGGCCACCATGAGCTGGCCGCGCGCGCCGAGCGCCGGGCGCAGGAGCTCGAGCCGGACCGCGTCGGTGCGGGTGATCACGCCCAGCAGCCGGCCGTCGCCATCGAGCACGGGCGCCGCCTTGACCCGGGCCTCGTCCATCGCCAGGAACGCGTCGCGGTTCGAGACGTCGGCCGGCAGCGTGAACAGGCGCTGCGACATCAGCCGCGCCGCCGGCACGTACTGATCGCGGTCGCGCAGGTCGGCGTGGGTGACGATGCCGATCGGCCGGCGGTCGTCGTCGACCACGACCACGAGATCGTGCGAGCGCTTGCGGATGATCCCCTGGACGTCGCGCAAGGTCGCCCGGGGCGACACCGCCAGCGGCGTGTCGAAGCGGATGTCGGCGGTGTGGATGTGGGTGACGATGCGCTCGACGGTCTCGAGCGCCATGTCCTGCGGCAGCACGCCGAGGCCGCCGAACCGGGCCATCGTCTCGGCCATGCGCTTGCCGGTCACCGCGTTCATGTTCGCCGAGACGATCGGGTGGGCCCCGCCGGCGAAGTCGGGCGGCGCCAGATCGGTGTCGAGGCGCGAGCCGCCGTCGAAGTAGCCCGGGCTCAGGAAGACGTCGTCGGTCGACAGCTCGAGCTGCTCGTCATGGTCGGGATGGAGGAAGCGCACGCCGCAGCGTACCGCGCCGGCGCGGTCGGCCGCCGGCTCCCGGCGCGCAACCGCGCCTCGGTCGACGGGGCGCGCAGGCCGACCGGCGTGACGGACCCAGAACGAGACCTCGGGCTGCGGAGCACCCCCGCACCCGCGTGGGCTCGGCGACGGACCGCTGCGGCTCAGCGCAGCCGATGGGCGCGCCGGAGCTCGAACTCGTCCTGCTCGACGGTGCGCTCGCGCGGATCGAGGCGCTTGTGCGGCTTGGCGCTGACGCCGGCCCAGCGCCGGACCGTGTCGACCGCGAGCGTGGTGTCGGCGCTGGTCAGCGACGCCATCGACGCGCCGTGGTTGTCGCCGGGCGCGATGAACTTGAACGAGTCGGTCGCGGCGCCGAGGTCGACCGCGCCGGCGCTCCAGGGATCGTTCTCGCCGTAGATCAACATGATCCGCTCGCCGCTGGTGGCGATCCACTGCTGCACGTCGCGCATGGCCGCGCCGTCGTCGTAGGCCGGCGTCGGGATGTTGGCGGGCACGTAGGCCCGCGCGGTGTCGGCGCCGGGGAACTGCAGGCCGACCAGGTAGCTCTCGTCGCCGGCCGGGTAGCCGAGCTGCGTCGCCGACTGGTGGTAGTACGGCAGGTAGTCGGTGAGGTCGGCGTCGGCGTAGGACGCGACGCTGATCGTGTCGTCGAGGAACTGGAACACCGCCGCGTCGGACGCGCTCGCGGTGGGGATGGTCGCGCAGTTGGACTGCGCGCCGTACTGCCAGAAGATGAACGGCAGCTCCTCGGTCGCGAACTCGAGCGCGCGATCCTCACCGAGGATCTGGGTGAACGTCGCGACCGCGCGCATCTGCGCCTTCATCGCGTCGCGGCGCGCCAGCACCAGGTTCTGGAAGTCCTTGAGCCGCTGCCGGCAGCCCGGATCCGTGCCGACGTTCTCGAGGAACACGAAGTAGCGGTTGGTCGGCGACGCGACCGCGTCCTCGGGGTAGTCGATCGGCGCGACGTACGCGACCGTGGCGTCGACGTCGTCGGGGAAGAACCGGCGGTGGAACAGCGAGGTCATGCCGCCCTTGCTGGCGCCGGTCGTCAGCCACTTGCCACGGTAGAGCCGGGCCTTGAGCGCCTGGGTGATCCGGTGCTGGTCGCTGGCGGCCTGGAAGATGTCGAGCTTGGTCCAGTCGGCCGGCTGCGGCCGCGACGGCGCGAAGTAGCGGTGCTCCATCGACAGCTGGTTGCCGTCGATCACCTGGGTGAGCTGCGCGCGGAAGCCGCGCGTCGACACGAAGTAGCCGCTGTTGTGCACGACCATCGGCGCGCCGTAGTCGCGGTGCATCAGCGTCATGCGCTGCGGGAACCGCTGGCCCGCGGGGTCGCGGTGGTCGACCGGCTGATCGTACTCCATGACGAAGAACCGGTAGCCCGGCGCCATCGTCGTGCGCTCGGTGACCGTCAGCCCCGGGATCGCCTGGAGCTCGGCGAGGATGTCCCCGAGCGGCCCGGCGGCGTCGATCGCCGCGTCGACCGTGGGGTCGGGCCCATCGACGACGGTCGCGTCGACCATCGAGGACGGGCCGCCGCCGCCGCTGCACGCGACGCACCCGAGAACAGCCAGCGCCCAGGTCCAAGATCGCATGTCGTCGAGGTAACACGGCCCGGCGGCGGCCCGATCGGAGCGGGGGCTGAGAGCCGCTTACATCGGCGCGTGCTCGAGTTCGCGGCCCGCGCGGACCGCTGGTCACGTCGAACTGGAGCGCGTACGCGACCTCGACCACCGGGACGTCGTCGCGCGGGTAGCCGACCGTGAACCCCGACGGGCGCCCGTCACGGCGCGCGGTACCCGGTTCGTACCCGTCGCCGGGGTGTGACCGGGCCGACGCGTCTGCGACGCTGGTGCCGATGAAGCTCCTGCTGCCCTTGTCACTCCTCGCCGCCGCCCTCACCGGCTGCACCGCCAAGTCCTCGACGCCGACCGCGCCCAACAACGCCTCGAGCGCGCCCGAGTCGATCGCCGACGGGATCCACGGCTGCCAGTTCCTGGTCGGCGGGGACGCCTACGGGCCGCACCGGTGCGACGTCAGCGGCAACGCGCTCGACAAGCGGAGCGGCCTGGAGATGTTCTCCGGCACGCTCACGCCGGGCGCCGAGGGGCCCCGGCTCGACGCCACGATGGGCTGCGGCGACACGTCGACCGAGTGCGGTCGCACGTTCACCGTCGAGCTCCGCCGCGACGGTGGCTCCTGGCGCGGCGCGGTCGTCGCGGCGCCGGGCCCCGAGAGCTGGCTGCTCGACGGCTCGTCGTTCGAGATCGACGACGCCGCCGGCTACGGCGGTGACGGCTACGGCGGCGACGCGTACGGCGGCGACGCGTACGGCGGCGAGTGAGCCCCGCGCGCGCCGCGATCAGTCCAGGCGGATCCGCAGCGTGTCGATGACGCCCAGGTGATCGGGCACGGCCTCGACGGCGGCCACGATGCGGTCGCGATCGGCGCGGGTCGCCACCGAGCCAGACAGCGTCACGTGGCCCTCGGTCAAGACGACCTCGAGATCGGTCAGATCGACGGCGTCGAGCTCGGCGAGCGCGCTCCGGATCGGCGCCATGGATGGGTGCAGGCTCAGCGGGGCCGGCTTGCGGTGCAGCGCGGCCTCCTCTTCGGGGACCGTGGGCCGATGCGAGCTGTCGGGCAAGATCACGGTCTCGCGCACGATCTCTTCGTAGCTAAGCGGAATCACATGCTTGCCGGCGGGATCACCGGGCTTGGTCGGGGTTGTCATGAAGACCTCCTGGCACACAAGGTGCGCACCATCGCCCCCTCGTCAACCCCGCAAGATCCTTGCGGACCAAGACGGAGCCCGTTTGACGGGCTGATCAGGAGGCCGCCACCGCCAGTCGCGCGCCGTCACCGCGCCGCGAAGCGCAGGACCGCCTGCTCGCGGGGCGCGTTGCCGACCGTCGCGACCAGGAGCGCGTCACCCCGCGGCGACCAGGCGATCGACGCGGGCGAGCCGATCGTATCGACCGACGCGCGGCGGTCCCCGTCGAGGGCGAAGACCTCGACCCGGCGGTCGTCGACCAGCACCCGATCGGTCGCGCGGTAGTTGGTCCAGGCGATCGCCAGCTCGGCGCCGCCGGGGCGGACCTTCAGATCGCGCACCATGCCCGCGACCGACCAGGTCCACGCCGGCCGCCAGGCGAGGTCGCGATCGAGCACGACCACGTCGGTGCGATCGAGGTCGACGTAGCGCGTGGCGACCAGGTACCGATCGCTGGCCCAGGCCAGCGTCTTGATCCCCGTGAGGCCGAGCGCCGCCGTCGTGGCCGGACCGTCGCCCTGCGCGGGCCAGACCGTGAGCTCGGCGCCGTCGATCGCGGCGACCGCCGTCGACGACGCGGCGACCTTGTACTCGCGATGACCGGCGTGCTCGGCCAGCACGCGCTCGCCGTGCTGCTCGCTGCCGATCGTGATGCGCACCAGCGCCCCGGACGAGCCGCCCCCGGTGCCGCGCTCCTGGTCGCACAGGCACGTGCTCGGCGAGTCGGCGCCGTCGACGATCGCCACGCGACCGTCGGGGCTGATCGCCGCGGCCTTGGGGCTGCCGAACCGGCCGTAGCGGTGGGCCCAGCCCCAGCCGTCGAAGCGCGCGGCGCCGTCGGCCGCGAGCACGCGCGCCCCGGCGATCCAGCCGCCGTCGGGCAGCGGCGCCAGGGCCGCGTCGGTGCCGCCGACCATCACCGCCATGCGCCGGACCTCGCGCTCGCCGTCGTAGATCACGAGGTCGTGGTCGACCGCGCCGATCCACTGCGCGCCGTCCTGGGCGAACGCGACCGGCACCGCGAGCCGCTGGTAGCGCGCCACCTGCGCGAGCTTCTTCACCGGACGCGGCGTGGCGCTCGCGCTCGGGAGCAAGGCGCCGTCGGCGCCGCAGCCGACCAGCGCCAGGACGAGCGCGAGCGGGGTCCTCATCCGCGATCGAACGTACCAGGTGGCGCGGGGGTTCATCGACCTGACGACGATCAGCGCCCGGCTCCTGCGCGGTCGTGGTCGCGCGGCTCGGCCGGCCGCGGTAGCGTCTGCGCATGCGCGCGTGCCTGGTGCTCGGCCTGATCCTGTCCGCCGCGTGTGGCGGTCCCCGCTCGACCTCGCCCGCGGGCGACCCCGGCGACCCGGTCGCGCCGCCCGACGAGCCCGGCGATCCGGTCGCGCCCGGTGCTGGCGGCGAGGGCACGATCTGCCGGATCGGCGAGGGCCACCCGCAGGGCGACCAGGCCACCGCGACGCCGTGCGCCGACGGCCTGCAGTGCTGCTATCCGTGCGGCATCCCGGGCTGCGACTCGGTGTGCATGACCGACTGCGGTCCGCCGCGGCCGTAGCGGCCGTCGCTCAGCGCCCCGCCGGGGTCCGGCGACACAGGGCCTCGAGCCGGGTCGCGAGCTCGGGCTCGAGCTCCTCGGTCCGGACCAGGACCAGCAGGTTGCGGTCGTCGCGGGCCTCGCGGCGGATGAGCTGCGCCAGCTCGGTCGCGGCGTCGACCTGACGTGCCGAGACACCTGGCTGCGCGCGCGCGGCCGGATCGAGCTGGGCCAGCAGCGCGCGGACCCGGTCGATCACCTCGGGCGCGATCGCGCGATCCGGCCGCGGCCCGGCGCGGCAGCCGCGCGAGACCCCGGCCGCGAGGCTGCACGCGCCGCCGATGAGGGCGCACAGCGGATGACGGCACGCGGCGTCCATGGTCACGCTAGTGCTCCGACCGGGTGCTTGTGATCCGTCCACGGCGTCGAGGCGCTCCAGGGGCGAGGCGCAACGACGAAGGGCTACTGCCCGGAACTCGCGGAGCTGGAACGACGCCCATGGAGATGGATCGGCAGGGTTCCCACGGGCGCGAAGCGACCTGAAGCAATCGTGGCGGGTTCAGAATCATCCGGTCGGAGCACTAGAACGGATCGACCAGCGTCGGCGTGCCCGTGTCGATGTAGGTCCGGGCGAACTCGGCGGTCATCTGCTGGACCTCGACGATCGGGTTGGTGATCGCCAGCGGCGCCGCGCGCAGGTGGAACGGCGGGAAGCTCACGTCGTACTGCGACTCGTCGCGGTGGTTGGTCTGCATGCCGTGGGTGGCGGGCGTGAGCACGACCCAGCCCGCGGTCACCGCGGTGGCGCCGACGGTGACGTTGGCGGTGAGCGGCGCGGCCCGCACGGCCACCGGCTCGATGTAGCGCGGGCCCGGCGCCGACAGCGGCGTCGTCATCCACTCGAGGCCCATCGCCAGGGCCAGGGCCTCGGACGCCTGGTTGGGCAGGATCTCGTCGGAGAACGCGTTGAGCAGCGCGACGTGCTTGGGCGCGCCGAGCGGCGCGCGGATCGTCTGCGGCGCGTAGGTCAACGGGTCGGCGTCCTCGATCAGCGTCTGCATCAGCACGAACGCCAGGTCCGTGTGCGGCGGCGCGACGCCAGGGTCGGCGCGCTCGGGCGCGACGCCCATCGCCCCGCCCAGGACCACGCCGAAGGCCTGCCACAGCCACGGCGAGTTCTCGGTCGCGTGCTGCAGGAGCCCGCCGCCGGCGACGCCGAGCACCGCGGCGCCGACCCGCGGATCGATCGTCGTGACGACGCTGCCCAGGATGCCGCCCATCGACTGGCCCGAGTAGACCAGGCGATCGGCGCGGAACGACAGCCCCGGGAAGTCCGCGGCCAGCGCGGTCCAGTCGCCGTCGTCGACCAGCCGCACCTCCGACATGATGTCGACGACGCTCTGCCGGAAGCTGGCCGACATGACCTGCACGTCGAGCTGCGCGATCCCGGCCGCGGGGTCGCCGATGATGTCGAGGAACTCGAGCTGGCTCGCGGCGTTGGCGTCGTCGGCGAGCCCGTCAGCGCCGTCGGCGCCGGTGAAGTTGTGGACCAGGTCGCGGGCCCGGGAGTAGCGCTCGCCGTGCGACGGGCTGTCGATGCCGATCACCGCGATGCCGCGGGCCGCCATCGCGTTGGCGACCGACGCCACCACCGCGCGCGAGCCGCCGAAGCCGTGGTTGAACACCATGATCGGCATGTCCTGGAGGCCGCCGCTGGCCGGCAGCGCCAGCAGGAACGGCACGTCCTCGGTGCCCTTGACGATCGGCGCGCCGCTGGCGTCGTAGGTCCACGCGCCGAGCGTGCGCGGCGCGGCGCTGGCGAAGTCGGCGGCGGCGAAGTGACCCAGCACCATCGCCCGCAGGTGCGCGTGCGCGATCCCGCCCGGGTTGTCGACGCCCGGGAAGTCGTCGTCGGTCGGCGTGCCCAGGAAGCCGTCGAGCTCGGCGCCGGCGCGGTAGACGCGATCGATCACCGCCGTCGCCGGCGCCTGCGCGTCGAGGATCGCGCGCGCGGCGACCAGCTCGGGCGTGTAGTCCGCGGTCGTGAACACGGTCGCGCCGACGATCGTCGCGGGATCGATCGCCTGCGCGAGCAGGTAGGCGCGCAGCGGCGCGTACGCGACGGCGGCGCGGGCGGCGGGGCCCGACGGCTGATCCGTGGTCAGCAGCGCGGTCAGATCGGGATCGGCGACCAGCGCGGCGCCGCGCGTGGTCTTGATGCCTGCGCCCAGGACGTAGGCGTACGGGGCGCCCTGGGCCAGCACGTGGCCGAGCCGCGGCTGCAGGTGGAGGCTGCCGTCGGGCTTGGCGGTGATCTCGAGCGGCACGCGCGCGCCGTCGGCCAGCGCCACCAGCGTCACGGTCGCGTCGGTGAGCGTGGCCGGGTCCAGCGTCTCGCCCGCGGCGAGCGCGGCGACCGGGAAGATCGCGCCGGTGAACACGCCGAAGCCGCGCCGCCGCGCCAGCGCCGCGGTGGCGGTCGCGACCACGCCCGGATCGGCGTCGGGGCTGTGGGCGAAGCTGTCGACCGTGACCTGGATGCGTCCATCGGCGCCGCGCAGCGCGTCGTTCGGGTACGGCAGCTCGGCCATCGGGATCGCGGCCGTCGGATCGCCCGGCAGATCGAAGCGGAAGTACGGCCCGGTCGGCGTGGACGTCCCGTCGTCGCCGCACCCGCCGAGCCCCGCGGATACCAGCCCGAGCAGCGCGGCCATCACGAACCCCAGCGATCTGCGCATGGCACCGACGGTAACACGCGCGCCGCGGTGGTCGCGGGCGATCCGGGCCGGCGCCGCGACGGTCGCGGGCGATCCGACGCCGCGGCCCGATGCCGACGCGGCGCCGCGGATCCGGCGCCAACGCCGTGCCACGGATCCGGCGCCAACGCCGCGCCGTGGTCCGATCCCGACGCGGCGCCGCGGATCCGGCGCCAACGCCGCACCGATCGAGCTGCTAGCCTGCGGCCATGCGCGCCCTCGACCCGGCCCTCGTCGTCATCCTGGTCTGCGCGGCGTGCGGAGGCGGCGGACCGCCGGCCGCGACCGCCGTGCCGCACAACGAGCCGGTCGCGGTGCCCGGCTCGACCGACGCCGGGCCGCTGCTCGGCGCCGAGGTCATCGAGATCAAGGACGTGTGGATCGGGCTCGGGTGCACCCACGACTTCGCGGCGCGGCTGACGGCGCAGGGCGACCGGTTCGAGGGCGAGGCCGAGCTGACCGTCGGCTGGAAGGACGACCGCGCGGCGAAGAAGGTCGTCGCGGTGCCGCGCGCGGTCGTGGCCGCGCTCCAGAGCGAGGCCGAGGCGGCCCGCACCCAGATGGCCAACGCAGATCCCGGCGACGAGGGCGAGTCGCACTGGACCGACGACTATCCGTCAGGGTCGATGACCTTCACCGGGCCGGCCGGGATCCATCGCCTCGTGTTCACCGACCAGCAGCGCCAGCTCCAGTGGGAGCACGACGGCGTGACCACGCCGCTCGATCACCCGCAGGACCTGTCCGAGCACGGGTCGAAGATCTGGGAGGCGTACACCGCGGTGCTCGGGGCCGCCGGCCTGCGCGCCTGGATCGACGAGGCCTGCGATCGCAAGTAGGGCTCAGCGCGCGCCGCGGCGCCGCCGCACCTGATCGACCAGGACCGCGCCGACGAGCGCGTAGGCGCCCAGGGTCGCGATCAGCAGCGCCCGCGACGGCGCGGCCGGCGGCGGCGCCGGCGACCAGTCGAGGACCCGGCCGAGGCGGCAGGCGACGCCGATGTTCTGGTTGTCGCAGTTGACCTCGGGTCGCTCGGGCGCGGCCGGCCGACGCGGTGTGGCGCGCACGGTCCACGCCAGCGCCGCGACCAGCGCCGCCGCCGCGATCACGTTCGCCACCGCCGCGACCCCGGTCAGCGCCCGCCGCCGCACCGCGACCAGCGCCAGCAGCCCGGCCCCGGCGACGCCCAGCCAGGTCCAGCGGCTCGCGTCGAGGCCATCGTCGACGGTGTACCGCTTGAAGTCGTAGACGAACGAGCCCCGCAGCGCGAGCAGCACGCAGATCGCGGCGACGCCGAGCAGCACCAGACCGAACCGACGACACGACATGGGCGAGGATACGCCGAGCGCACGTGGGGCGGAGGGAGATGTGCTCGACCGCACTCGCGGAGCGCGGCGCACCGTATGCTCGCCCGATGACGGCGGCAGATCTCGACGGCGACGTGGTCGACCGGCGCGCGCCGACGCCCGCGGTGAACGAGCCCGGCTGGGCGCCGCTGCCGGCGCGGGCGGTCGCCACGCCGACCGCCGCCGAGCGCGCGACCGCGGTCGCGCGCGTGCTCGCGTGGGCGACCGAGGCCGGCGCCGAGATCGACGGCGTCGAGCTCCACGTCGACGCGCGCGGTGACGGCTCGGTGCGCGCCGCCCGGGCGATCGCGGCGGGCCAGACGCTCGTGATGATCCCGCGGCGGCTGATGATCGTGAGCGACGAGCTCGCGGCCTCGGCGACCGGCGCCACCGACCTCGGCGTCGACGCCCACAGCCCGTGCGACGCGCTGGCGGCGTGGTTGCCGCAGGAGGCGCGGCGGACTGACTCGCCGTGGCGCCACTTCCTCGGTGCGCTGCCGGCGCACCTCGCCGAGCTGCCGATGTTCCACGGCGACGACGACCTCGCCCCGCTAGCCGGCACCGCGGCGCGGCGGCTGGCCGCCGACCTGCACCGCGACGTCGTCGACACCTACGCCGCGCTGCCGCCCGAGCTGCGCGCGCGCGTGCCCCTGGCCGACTTCGCGTGGGGCCGGGCGATCGTCGCGTCGCGCGGCTTCAACGCGCCGTTCTCGCTCGACGATCGCCTCGCGTTCATCCCGGTCGTCGACCTGTTCAACCACGGCCACGGCGACACCACCTGGCACTACGACCCCGTGACCGAGCGCTACCAGGTCCGCGCGGCCCGCGACATCGCGGCCGGCGCCGAGGTCCACTTCGCGTACGGCGCCAAGAGCAACGCCAAGCTCCTCGCCAGCTACGGCTTCGCGCTCGCCGAGAACCCCGCCGGTGAGGCGCTGCTGGAGTTCGCGACCATGCCCGACGTCGGGCGCAGCGCGCGCCGGCCGTGGGCGCCGCTCCCGGCGGCGTCGGTCGTCGTCGGCGCTGAACCCGACGACCGCTTCCTCCGCGCGCTGTCGAGCGCCCGGCGGCTCGCCGCCGCCGACGACGGCCGCGGCCGCGCCGACGACGACGACCACGACGACGTCCCATGGCTGGGCGCCGAGGTCGAGCGCGCCGCGCTCGACACGCTGTCGAACGCCGCGCGCCGCAGCCGCGCTCGCCTGACCGCGCTCGACGCCGCACCGTCGAACAGCGCCTGGCACCGGGCCTGCGCGCTGGTCCGCGCCGGCGAGCGTGCGGTCCTCGCCCAGCTCATCGAGTTCGTGGCCCTGGCGACGCCCCACCTCGCGGATCCGACGCCCGCCGCGCTGCGCGCCGCCGCGGCGGCCCTGTCACCCGCAGGCGGCGCCGCGCACACCCTGGCGCGCGCGTACCTGGACGCGCTCGCGGACGCGCTCACGACCGCCCGCGCGCCGCACGCACGATGATCTCGAGCTGCGCCCCGAGGCCGCCTCGCCCACGGGGTATGCTCGCGCGGTGACGGTCACCCCTGGGCCCGCGTCGCCGCCGCTGCACCCGTTGAACTCGCTGTACCTGCGCCGCAAGCGCAAGGTCATCGTCCCCGCGGGCGCCGACGCGCTCCCGCTCGGCTACGTCGCGACGGCGCTCAAGAACCTCGAGCGGCTCGGCTTCACGTGCTCGCCGCCGCTGCTGGCGCGCCTGCGCACGCTGTCCGAGCGCGACCTCGCCGCGACCTACGGCCAGCTCGTGTCGACGTTGCGCAAGCTCAAGGGCGCCGACGTCGCGTGGCAGCCGATGTACCCGAACTTCCCGCGCCAGGTGATGGAGGCCGCCGACGCCGAGCTGTACGTCAACGCGCTCATGCACTACCTGGGCGACTGGGTCGGGCTGCGGATCATGCCGGTCTACCCGGTCGCCGATCGGCCGCCGCTGATCGAGGCGGTCGAGCTCGAGGTGCTCGACCTCGGCGACGACGCCGAGCTGCGCGCCATCGCGCGCAACCTGATCGGCGCCGCGACCTCGATCTCCGCGCAGGACCAGGACGACCTGCGCGCGCTGCTGATCCACTACGGCGCCGACCTCACCGAGGTGCTGCCGCCGGAGATCCCGCACAAGGAGAACCTGGCGTTCACGGCCGGCGTGCTGCTCGAGCACAAGGTCGCCTCGGACGTGCTCTTGACCCGCTACTTCCGCACCGCCACCGACGTGCTGCGCCTGGCGGTCGCGCGCTCCGACGGCGACGTCAGCCTGGCGGCGCCGACCAAGTTTCGCAGCTTCGCGCGCGCCGAGCGCCGGCTGCTGGTCGCGCTGGTCGATCGGCTGGCGGCGCCCGACGAGGATCTCTGGCGGCACCGCGAGGCCTGGCTGCGGCTCGGCGAGCGCCTGCACCCGGGCGAGCTGGCCGATCGCTATCCCAAGGCCGGCGCGGCGTTCGCGCGCCTGCGCGCCGGCGAGCGGCCGGCCACGTTCAACCGCCAGGTCGAGCACGCGCTGCGCACGCCCGACGTCGCGCGCGCGCTGGCGCGGCTGCGCACCCGCCCCGGCGAGCTGGCCCGGCGCCTCGACCACCTGCTGCGGCTGGCGACGCCGGCGCAGCAGCCGGCGGTGCTCGACGCGTTCACGACCGCCGCGGGCGAGGTCAGCACGCCGGTGCTGCTGCAGGTGCTCACCCACTTCGAGCATCGCGGCGCGCCCGAGGCGGTGCGGCCGATCTTCCCCAAGGGCGACGCCGCCAAGGTGGTCACCGTCCCCAACACGCTGCCGCCGCTGCCGCCCGCGGTGACCGCGGCGGTCGTCGTCGCGTGCGAGGGCGCGCTGCGCACCCGGTTCGCGCGCCTCGCGCCGCTCGGCAAGGTCTACGTCGATCCGCAGCTCGCCACGTACCTGGTGCCGTCGTCGCAGCGCTCGGCCAGCAAGGCGCTGCGCACGCTGGTGCGCGGCTCGCGCATCCCGCTGCCGGCCGGCGGCACGCTGCGGTTCTTCCTGTGGTGGAAGGAGGGCCTGGTCGAGGGCAAGCCCACCGGTCGGGTCGACATCGATCTGAGCGCGGCGCTGTACGACGACGCGTTCACGTACCGCGAGCACATCTCGTGGACCAACCTGCGGTCGGGCAAGCTCCACGGCGCCCACAGCGGCGACATCACGTCGGCGCCCGACGGCGCCTGCGAGTTCATCGACCTCGACCTGGCGTCGGTGCGCGACTACGGCGTCCGCTACATCGTCGCGTCGGCGTTCGCGTTCACGTCGCAGCCGTTCTGCAACCTGCCCGAGTGCTTCGTCGGCTGGATGATGCGGACCGAGCCGGCGTCGGGCGAGATCTTCGAGCCCGCCACCGTCGTCGATCGGGTCGACCTCGCCGCCGACCAGCGGATCGCGATCCCGGCGATCATCGACGTCGTCACGCGCGAGGTGATCTGGACCGACGTCGCGCACCGCCAGCCGCCGCAGTGGACGGCGACGGTCGAGCGCAACCGCTCGTCGCTCGGGCAGCTGGTCCAGGCGATGACCGTGCTGCACAAGACCAGCCTGCACCGCCTGTGGGGCCTGCACGCCGACGCGCGCGGGACCCGGGTCGACACCGCGGCCGAGGCCGACACGGTGTTCTCGGTCGAGACCGGCACCACGCCGCGCGACCTCGAGGTGATCATGGCCGAGTACCTGGCGTGATCGCCCCGGCGCGCGCTACGCTCAACCCCGGCGGCTATGGTCGCGCTTCCTTCTACTAATCCGGAACCGGCGGTCGGGGGTTCGAATCCCCCTCTCGAGCTCGCTCGAGGTAGCTCAGTGGTAGAGCGCCGGTCTCTAGCTCGACCGCTCTCCGCCACCTTTTACCTGACCGCGCGCGTTCGCTGATCGCGCGCGCCGAGCCACACGCGATCGCCGCCGGCCGCGCCCGCGCGGCGCCGGTGCCGTGTCGCGCGACCGCGCGCTCGAATCGCCCGTGCTACTCGATCCGGATGCGCCCGCAGCCGCTGATCTGTTGCACCGACGTCGAGGCCTCGAGCCGCTGGTACCAGACGATCCTCGGCGCTCACAGCGCGCACGGCGGGCCTGCGTACGAGCGGCTGATGATCGGCGCGCGGCTCGTGCTCCAGCTGCACCACTTCGACGTCGAGCACGACCACGGGGCCATCGGCGACCCGGCCGACCGACCGTATGGCAACGGGGTCCTGCTGTGGTTCGAGACCGACGACTTCGACGCGGCGGTCGCGCGCGCGACCGCCCTCGGCGCCACGGTGTGGCGGGCGCCGCATCGCAACCCGCCCGCGGGCGACGGCGGGCCCGATCACCGCGAGATCTGGCTGCGCGACCCCGACGGCTACGGCGTCGTGATCGCGAGCCGCGACGGCGAGGCCAGCCAGCCGCGGCCGTGACGCGCGCGCCCACCCCGCGGCCCGGGTATGCTGCGCGCGTGGGCTCCCGCCGCACCGCTCCCCGCGCGCCGAGCGCGAGCGCGCCGGTCGATCAGCGCGGGCTCGAGGCGGCGGTGCAGCTGTTCACCGGTCGGTTCGTCGTCGCCGCCAAGCAGCGGCAGATCGGCCAGCGGCTGTCGACCGCGGCCCGGCGGGCCGAGACGCTGGCGACCCTGGCGCGCTGGCTGGGCGGCGCACCGACGCCGCTGACCGGCGCCGATCAGTCGCCGGCGGGCCTCGAGGCGCGCTTCGGCGCGATGCCGGGCGTCTACCTCGACGGCGCCGGCGCCCGGCGCACCAGCGTCGCGGGCGCGCTCGAGCTCGGCCGCGGCCAGGACGCGCTGTTCATCGGTGACACCGGCCGCCTGGCGCTGCTCGCGCAGGCCGACGGGCCGACGTTGCTGTGCATGCGCCTGTGACGGCGCGGTCGGCGCGAGCTCAGGGCACCGGGAAGGTCGCGTAGACGAGCTGGAGGCCGACCCCGAACGACATCGAGTCGTTGACGCCGTCGCTCCCGGGTGCGCCGCTGGCGTCGAACAGATCCAGATCGGGGCGCTGGAAGCGGTCCATGAACCGGGCGACCTCCAAGGGAGACACCTTGCAGTCGTAGGGGGCCGTATCGAGCAACCCGATCACCCCCAGGCCCTCGGACCCGCTCGGACAGTTGCAGAACGGCGACGCCCGCGGCATCGGGCAATCGCGCTCGATCGCCAAGGTCGAGATCTCCTGGACCGCGGGGTAGATCTGGGCCTCGAAGTCGACGGCCGTGATGGCGCCACCGATCTTGCTCCCGACCCCCGCGGACACGACGTCGAGCTGCACGCGCGCGCGGTGCAGCGTCAGCGTCACCGGCGGGTGGCCCTCGACCAGCACCAGCGGCAGGTCGAGGGTGCCGGGGCCACCCTGAAACACGCCGCCGGCGACGGCGCCGTCGAGGTGGGGATCGGTCGGGGTCCCGTCCGCGATCGAGAACTGGCCCGTGCCCTCGAGGTGGTGACGGCAATTGATGTCGCTCGGAGTGACGCAGGGCGCCGGGGTCGCCGTCGCTGGGTCGCCGACGAAGAGCCACATGCCCGCTGGCGACGGGGTGAGGAGGTCGCCGGCCGCGAGGTTGATCAGGTGGATCGTCTCGCCGCGGGCGATCCCCGTGTCGACCGCAGCCGTCCCGCTGGGGAGCCGTAGCGTCGTCAGGAACCCGCCGAAGCTGTTGTCGATGCCGTCGAGGTCGTCGCCGGGGACACCGTCGAGATCGAAGCCGAAGGCGGTGGCCTCGCCCGCGACCCGCGGCATCTGGATCCGGCTGATCACGTAGGTGTGGTCCCGGCTCGGGACCGGCGGCGCGGCGTCGACGACCGCGCCGGCGTCGGCCGCGCCTGGACGGTCGGCGCATCCGACCAGCGCTCCGACCCCGGTGATGGCGGCCAAGACGTGTCCCAGGGAGCCCATGCCGACGAGGCTACCGCCGGAGCGCGGACCTGAACAAGCCTCGACTTCGTTCCGCTCGCCCGCGCGTGCCCGCCGTGTGGCATAGGATGCGCCATGGCCTCGACCGCCCGTGACAACGTCCGGCTCCAGGCCGTGGTGGTCGTGGCGGGCG
Organism: Myxococcales bacterium; assembly: GCA_016717005.1. NCBI lineage: Bacteria > Pseudomonadati > Myxococcota > Myxococcia > Myxococcales > Myxococcales bacterium. Next base: position 805,486 of record JADJUF010000037.1, read on the forward strand.
TGGTGCTGCTGGCGATCAAGTTCGTCGCCTGGAGCCTGACCCGCAGCAACACGATCCTCAGCGACGCGCTCGAGAGCATCGTCAACGTCAGCGCCGGGACGTTCGCGCTCTACAGCCTGTGGCTGGCCGCGCAGCCGCGCGATCGCGAGCACCCCTACGGCCACGGCAAGATCGAGTTCATCTCGGCCGGCATCGAGGGCACGCTGGTGATGGTCGCGGGCGGCCTGATCATCTGGCGCGCGGTCGCGGCGCTGCTCGCCGACCAGCACCTCCACGATCTCGGGATCGGCATCGCGCTGACCTCAGCGGCGGGCGCGCTCAACCTGATCATGGGGCTCGGGCTCCAGCGGCGCGGCCGCCGCGCGCACTCGATCACGATGGAGGCCAGCGGCGCGCACCTGCTCAGCGACGCCTGGAGCACGGTGGCGATGGTCGTCGGGCTGGTGATGATCCAGCTCACCGGCGTCGTCTGGCTCGATCAGGTGTTCGCGATCGGGTTCGCGTTCTACATCATCTACACCGGCATGCGCGTGCTGCGCCGCTCGGTGGCCGGCATCATGGACGAGGCCGACCACGATCTCGCCGCGGCGGTGATCGCGCAGCTCGAGGCCAGCCGGCGCCCGCCGTGGATCGACATCCACAACTTCCGCACCATCACCTACGGCGCGGTGCTGCACGTCGACTGCCACGTGACGTTGCCCTGGTACTACACGCTCGCGCAGGCGCACCAGGAGATCACGCGGATGGAGCGGCTGGTCAACGACCACGACCGCGAGGTCGAGCTGTTCATCCACATGGATCCGTGCGTGCCCCCGTCGTGCCGGGTGTGCACGATGGTCGACTGCCCCGAGCGCGCGGCGCCGCTCGAGCGGCGGATCCCGTGGCAGCTCGACACCGTGCTGGCGAACGCCCGCCACGACAGCGCGACCACCGCGACCGCCGCGCCCGCCGTCGATCCGCCCGTGACCATCGCGACCACCGCGTCCGCCGCGCCCGCCGTCGATCCGCCCGCGCCCGGCGCAGCTCCGCCCGTGCCCGCTGTCGATCCGCCCGCGCCCGCCGCGCCCACCGTCGATCCGCCCGCGCCCGCCGCGCCCCCCGTCGATCCGCCCGCGCCGAGCTGATCCGCCACGCGGGCTCGCCTGGGGTAGATTCCGCCCAGCCATGGTCGCCGATCTGCGCTTGCGGAGCGCCACCCTCGACGACGTCGACGCGCTGGTCGCGCTCGTCGAGTCGGCGTACCGCGGCGACGCCAGCCGCGCGGGCTGGACCACCGAGGCCGATCTGCTGGGCGGGCGCCGGACCGACGCGACCGACCTCCGCGCCTGCCTCGAGCGTCCGCACAGCCGCGTCCTGGTCGCGGACGACGACGCCGGGCTGATCGCGTGCGCGCACGTGATGGTGGACGACGGCGCCGGCTACTTCGGGATGTTCGCCGTCGCGCCGGGGCGACAGGGCGGCGGGCTCGGCGGCGCGGTCCTGGCCGAGGCCGAGCGGCTCGTGCGCGACGACTGGCACCTGCCGACGATGCGCATGACCGTCATCGACGTCCGGGCCGAGCTGATCGCCTACTACCAGCGCCGCGGCTACGTCCGCACCGGCGTCCACCGACCGTTCCCGTACGGCGACGAGCGCTTCGGCGAGCCCAAGCGCCCCGATCTCCGGTTCGAGGTCCTCGAGAAGCAGCTCGGGACCGGCGCGTAGGGCGCGCGCCGCTCGACCACCGCCTACGGGTACATCGGCGCGTCGTCGTCGAAGACGTAGCTGTCCCAGCGCATGTCGGGGACCAGGTGACGCAGCCAGCGCGGGTCGGTCGCCGCGAGGATGATCGTCACCGCCGGTGCGGGACCGACCGGCGTGATCCAGTGCTGGTCGAACGCGCGGACCACGGCGCGGGTCACGGCCGCCGCGGTCGGCGGGGATCGCGGCACGAACTGCCCGGCGCGGTCCGGCTGGACGTCGACCGGCACCAGCGCGCCGACCGGATCGCGGTAGCCGACGCAGGTCACGTAGCGGCGGGCGATCGTGAGGAGCGCGTCGCGATCGCAGCCTCCCGTGAACGCGTCGTTCACCGTGCGGTCGGTGCCGCCGAGCTCGCCGCGCACCGCCGCCTGCAACGGCCCGGTGATCGCGTGCGGCCAGGGGCGGCCCGGCTGGTAGTAGACGATCGACGCCAGCGGCTCGTACGCCAGCGCCAGCGCGAACGCGTCCGAGTACGGCAGCGTCAGGGCCTGCTGCGGCTCGAGCCGGATGTGCGCGGTGGCGCCGTCGACCGACAGCACGCGCGCGGCGGACAGCGGGCTCGACATCGGCGCAGCGTAGCCGAAGTGCGCTGGGCGCGCCGGCGCCGCGCTGATCGGCTCACGCCCAGATGGCGCCGTGGGCGCCGTCGTCGTCGCCGGGCACCGCGCGCGCGGCGTAGTAGTACGCGGCGACCACCGCGCGCAGCTGATCGTCGGGGCAGCGCAGCGGCGTCGGGTGCCCGTGCCAGTGATCGTCGCCGTGGGCCAGGACGACGAGGCGGTCGCGCACCGGCGCGATCCGGACCTGGCAGCCCGTGCGCGCGCGGTCCCACAGCTCGAGCTCGCCGCCCCAGGCCTCGTCCCAGGTCACCGTGAGGTAGTAGAGGACCGTCAGCACGCGATCGAGGTGGCGCGCGCTGTCGCGGTTGAAGTCGGCGTGCAGCGCGAGGTGCCCGCCCGCCACGGTCGCGAGCAAGCCCGCGCCGGTGAAGTGCGGATCGGCGATCAGCCCGCGCTGTCCGGTGAGCGCCCCGAGGAAGTCGAGGAACGCCATCCCGCCGAGCTCGGCGAGGAGCCAGCGCAGCTCGCCAGGGACGTCCTCGAAGGCCGCGCGCTGCAGCTGGCCGAGCCGCCCGGCCTGCTCGGCGTGATCGCGCCGCTTCCAGCGCGGGTGGGTCGCCGGCGGGAACGCGCGCGCGAGCGTGGCCGAGCGCGCGTCGCCGAGCACGCCGTCGAGCACCACGTGCGGGTACGGCTGGGCGTCGCGGTAGGTCGCGTGGCGGGCCCGGCCCAGCGCGCCCAGCGCCGCGCGGTCGAACGACCACGGCTCGAACGCCGACAGGCTCCGGACGAGCGACGTCACCGAGCGGTTGGTAGCACGCGCCCGGCGCGCCGGGGCTGGGCCGACGCGGTGGTCATGGGGTCGGCGTAGGCTGCGCGATCATGATCTACCCGCACAACAACGCGTCGCAGACCCGGTGGGACAAGGGCGAGCTCCAGGTCCAGCTGATCCAGGCCGGCAACCCCCGGCCGATCGGGTTCTGCGACGGCACCGACGCCGACGAGCGCGAGCTGCGCGCGATCGCCGAGGCCGAGGGCGCCGACACGGTCTCGATCCGCAAGAAGGACCTCAAGACCGGCCGGCAGATCTGGACGCTCGGCGGCTGAGCCGACGCGGTCTCGATCCGCGAGCAGGACCTCAAGGCCGGCCGGCAGATCTGGACGCTCGGCGGCTGAGCCGACGCGGTCTCGATCCGCGAGCAGGACCTCAAGGCCGGCCGGCAGATCTGGACGCTCGGCGGCTGAACCCGACACGCGCCGCCCGGTCGCGCGAGGGTATGCTCAGGCGCGTGAAGCCCCTCCGCTGGACGCTCCTGCTCTTGCTCGTCGCCTGCGATCGGAGCGCGCCGGCCGTGCAACACCCGACGCCCGCGCCGTCACCGTCACCGTCACCGTCACCGTCACCGTCACCCTCGCCCGCGCTCGCGGCGTGCAGCCCCGAGCAACAGCTGGTCAGCCAGGACGCCGACGGCCGGGCCGCGCCGTGGAGCATCGCGGAGCACCTGGCCACCAACTTCCCCGACGGCCACGTCAGCTGGCTGATGCGCGACGCCGACTACCAGAAGTACGTGGTGGCGCCGGCCGCGGAGCGCTGGGGACGGTGCAACCCGACCGGGTGCTACCTGTTCGCCGCGCCCGCGACGACGATCCGGGCCGCGCTCGACCGGGCGATGACCGCGGGGCGCCACGACCCGGCGGCGCTGGGCACCACCCTCGGCCTGCCGGCCAAGAACTTCGAGGGCCCGCTCCGCGTGATGACCTTCGATCTCGGCACCGCGGCGGCGTGCGCGCGGCTGCCGGTCGACACCGACCCGGGCGTCTGGGCGTGCACGTCCGCCGACGACCACGACTGCTTCAAGTTCGGCGGCTACACCTCGGGCGGCGTGCCCGAGGTGATGGTCATCGACGCCCCGGTCGCCGGGACCGCGGTCGAGCTCGTGCCCTGACCGCGCCGGGCGATCCGGGCCGGGCCCGGTCGCCCGGACCGGGTTCAAGCTCGTGCCCTGACCCCCGCCCGGCGGCCGGCGCCGCGACGATCGCGACAGTTGGTCGCGCGAACTACCGCGCGCGCGCGTGGACGCGGGTGTAGCGTGTCCCCGTGATGGGCGAGGTCGACAAACCGGTGTTCTCCTTCGGCGAGCTGCTCGTCTTGCTCGACATCGAAGGCGTCGGCGCCATGTCGTCGCCGCTGCCGACGCCAGGCGAAGCCGCGAGCCTCGCGGTGAACGCGCTGCGCGGGACCGCGCCGTGCGTCGAGTTCCGCGGCGCGTGCCGGTTCCGGACCGGCCTCGCGCACCTCTACGAGCCGCCCCACACCGACCTCGCGGTCAGCCCCGGCTACGTGGTGCTGTCGATCACGCGATTCCCGGACGTCGACATCTGGACCAACATGTTCGAGTGGGTCGAGAGCTACTTCGGCGACGCGCTGACACCGACGCCCCGAGGCGCCGGGTCCACGGGCTTCCACGAGTACGCCGGCCAGGGCGCGATCGCGACGGTGAGCTACACGCGGCCCACGGTTCGACTCGACTCGCGCGACCTCGTGATCGAGGTCGGGCTGCGCCACGCCGAGCCCGCGCTCGCGACCGTGCGCCGCTTGCTGGGCGTCGCGCCCGACGCGGCGATCGACCCACCCGACGACGGCAACTGGCGCGGCCTGCCCTCGAGCTGGCCGCTGCACCTCGAGTGCTCGCGCCACGGCGCCACCGCCCGGTTCCGGTTCAGCTCGCCCCACCACGACGGCCAGACCTCGCCCGCAAACCTGTGCGAGGAGTGGTGCTGGCGCTGGCTCGAGCTGTGCGCCGGCACCGCGCTCGGGCACCACGATCGGGTCCGGGTGGCCTGGGAGCTCGAGGGGCTCGGGCACGTCACGATCGTCCGCGGCGACGGCGCCCACCGACGCGACGTCCACGAGCTCCACGTCCCCGCGGCCTGGCTCGCCGGCTGAGCCGCAGCGCCCGTCCCCAGCGCGTTCGGGCGGGCGGATCAGGGCTCGCCGGCTGAGCCGCAGCGCCCGTCCCCAGCGCGTTCGGGCGGGCGGATCAGAGCTCGCCGGCTGAGCCGCAGCGCCCGTCCCCAGCGCGTTCGGGCGGGCGGATCAGAGCTCGCCGGCTGAGCCGCAGCGCCCGTCCCCGGAGCGTTCGGGCGGTTGTGACGCGTCCCGGCGGATCAGGTCTGCCGAGGAGCCCCGCGACGGTTCACCGCAGGGGCGCGCCGCACCGTCGGCCGCGCCCTTGGCTCTCAGCGACATGACCACCGCCGCCGCTATCGCCGTCGTCGCCCACCACCCCGGGATCACCGTCACGTTCCCGGGCGGGAAGCGGGTCGACGCGCACATCGGCAGCTTCACGATCGCGACCGATCAGCCGGCTGCCGGCGGCGGCGCCGAGAGCGCGCCAGCGCCGTTCGATCTGTTCCTCGCGTCGATCGCGACCTGCGCCGGCATCTACGCGCTCGGGTTCTGCCAGGCGCGGGGCCTGTCGACCGAGGGCCTGCGCCTCGAGCAGGAGGTGATCGACGACCCCGCGACGCACCTGCCCGCGCACGTCATCCTGCGCGTCACGCCACCGATCGGCTTTCCGGCGCGCTACCGCGACGCGCTCGCCCGCGCCGTCGATAGCTGCAAGGTCAAGAAGACCATCGCCCGCGGGCCGGCCTTCGCGGTCGAGCTGACCGCGGCCGACGCCTGAGCGCGCCGCGCCGCTCGCGACGGCGGCGCTGGCGGCGCTGGCGCCTCGACCCGCGCTCGGGAGAGACGTCCTCGGGCGCGCCGGCCAGGCACGGGCAAAGCGCGCGGATTCGAACGCCTCGCGACGGCGCGTGCGGCACGTGCGGCACGTCCGGCGGCGACGGCACGTCCGGCCGCGACGGCACGTCCGGCGGCGACGGCACGTCCGGCGGCGACGGCACGTCCGGTAGCTACGGCACGTCCGGTAGCTGCTCCGGCGCGGCGACCTCCGGCAGCTGCGCCGGCGACCCGTCGGGCGCGGCGCTGCCGCTGGCGAGCTGCGGCGACGTCGCGAAGAACCGGGCGCGCTGGTCCTCGGCGAGCAGGTCCCCCGCGGGCAGCCCGTGGATCGTCGACCCGACGATCATCAGCGAGCGCTCGACCTTCTCGATCGGGTTGACGTTGTCCTGGATCACGGTCTCGAGCAGCGTCTTGTCGAAGCAGTGCGTCGCGGCGATCACCACGTGCAGGCTCGCGTCCTCGATCGGGAGCGCGCCCGACTTCGACAGCGCGTCGAGCAGATCGAACGCGCGGTGCTTCTCGGTCTTCTGCTCGGCGACGCTCAGCCGCGCGGTCGTGGCGGCGCCCAGCAGGCCCTTCTGCGCGGTGCGGGTCCACGGCTCGCCGGGGTTGATGATCGTCGCGCGCAGCGCGCCGTCGGTGTCGAGCGCCTCGAACTTCTTGTCGAGCTCGCCCGGGATCCGGGTGTAGTCCACCGCCTCGCCGTCGCCGGCGCGCTCGCCGCTCGTGGCCGACGCCATCGCCGCGCGCTCGACCGCGGTCATGGTCGGCGGCGCCGCCGACGCGGGCGCGGGTTGCGGCGGCGGTGCGGGCGCGGCCGGCGGCGGCGCCGCCATCGAGGGGGCCGACGCGACCGGCATCGGCGCCGACGGCATCGGCGGCGGACCGCCGGACCGCGTCGACGAGCGCGGCGGCGGCGGCGCGGCCGAGGGCATCGGCGGCGGCCCGCCGAACCCCGGCGGACCGGCGGCGCCGACCGGCATGGCCGAGTACATCGGCGCCGGCGGCGGCACCGGCGTGCGGTTCTGCTCGGCGAGCCGCATCGCCTCGCGCTCGCGCTCCTGCTCGAGCTCGCGCTTCTTGGACAGCTCGATCATGTCCTGCATCCGCGCGACGTAGTCCTTCACCCGCGCGAGCTTCTCGTCGGTGGCGGCCTCGTCCGGCCCGTCGTACGACAGCAGATCGCTGGGGATCTGGTACTCGATGAACAGGCTCAGCAGCTCCTGCGTCACCCGGATCTCCTTGGTCAGGCTGTCGGGCGGGAGCTTCAGGAGCTTCTCGAGCTGGGGCTTGATGTGGATGACGCACACGCCGAAGAGCGTGCTCTCGAGCTGCATGCCGCGGTAGGCGCGCGCGAACCGCTGCTGCTCGGGCGACAGCGACTCGATCGCGTCGCGGAACTCCTTCGGCGTCGGGATCTGCTCGAGCATCAGCGGGATCTTCAAGAGGTCCTTGTTCTGGACGATGATCCCGAACCGCGGCTCGAACACGTCGGCCGAGGCGATCCGCCCGACCAGCAAGATGAAGCTGCTGAACTGCCGGGCCCGGGCGATCAGGCTCAGGGCCGTGCCCGGCTGGCCCGAGAACTGGTGCGAGATCCACGCGTGCAGGTGGCGCTCGCCGAGGAACGCCACCCGGGTCGAGGCGTCGAGGGTGAAGTACATCGGCCGCCGCGCCTCGGTGTGCCGGACGCTGGTCGAGATCGCGTCGGCCATCGCGCCGCCGCGCGTGGCCTCGATCGCGAGCACCCCCTCGGGATCGTGCGCCGGGCGCCGGATCGCGTACGAGAACGGCTGCGGGCGGTACGCCGGCTTGACCAGCTTCCGGTGGTGGAACTCCATGTAGCTGGCGAAGTCGGCCGGGGTCACCTCCTTGCCGATCGCCGCGATGAGCTGCGCGCGCAAGAGCCCCTCGATGTAGTCCACGCCGTCCGCGAACTGTCGGCACACCTGCTGGGCGTGGCGCAGCGTCACCAGCAAGCCGGCCTCGACGGCGGTGATCACCGACGCGTCGTGGGGGAAGGCGGTCGACAGCGCGCGGCACTTCTCCTCCAGGCTGCGCTGCTCCTCGGCCAGGAACGCGTGGGCGTACGCGCCCGGCAGGACGCCCTCGTCGCCGAGCTGCTCGCGCTCGAACAGCGGCAGCACCGGCACGAACACGTCGCGGTCGGTGATCGCCGCGAGGTCGAGGCCGTGGTCCTGCTGGGCCGGGAACAGGTCGTCCGTGAAGTACCCCACGACGCTCGCGCACCACGCCGCGAGCTCGTCGAAGGCCTGCCGCGCGTCGTCGATCTCGGGGTTGCGCCGCGGCGTGTGGCAGGCCGGGTCGGTGCGGTCGATCGTGAACGCGGCCCGCGCCTCGGCGTCGAGGTGCGTGAACAGCCAGGTCACGTTGACGTCGCGCGGCGGCCGGACGACGGTCTTGGGCCGCGGCGTGGTCTTCTGCGTCGTCTTGATCTCGATGCTCCCGCTCCGGGCGTGCAGCGTGATCGCCTCGGCGGCGGCGGCGCCCTGGAAGGCCACCAGCTCGTACTTGAAGTCGAAGCTCCAGAAGTGCTCGATGACGGTCGTCACGACCTTCTCGGTCACCTTGGTCTTGCCCAGGATCCCGCGCACCTCGGTCACGCGCTCCTCGGGCGACTCGACCTTGCGCGTCACCTCGCGGAGGTAGCGGCAGTCCTCCTGGGCCGTCAGCCGGATCGTGACCGAGCGGGTCTTCGCCCAGGTCGCCAGCTCGACGACCTGCGCCGCGGTCAGCCCGACGACCTCGAGGCACTGGAGCGCCGCGGCCGCGGCCACGCGGGTCACGAACTCGGCCAGCAGGTACTTGTCGTCGTACCGGTGCGGGACGTCCGCGGGGTACTGCGGGTGCCGCGTGTTGTCGAGCACCGTCCGGATCTGCCGGAGCGCCGCGTCGACCCGAGTCTTGAAGTCGTGCTCGTCGTAGGGCTGGATGCTCACGCCTCGGACTGTAACCGAGGGCGCCCGGCCAGCGCGACCGCGCCAGCCGTCGGCGCACGCACATCGATGATTCCGGAGCGACGCCAGGCCCGCCGGACCCGCGCCCGGATCGGTCTCGAGCGGAGGCCGCTTGGTCGCCCGGTCCTCGACTCCTGCGCCCCGGTCGCCGAGGTCACGTCAGCGCGGCGCCCAGCGCACCGCCCGCCGCGTCACTGCTCGCAGAACTCGCGGCCGTCGTCGGGATAGCGGAACAAGATCGAGTAACACATCTCGGTGTCGGAGCTCTCGCCGTAGGTGATCGTGGCGCCGGTGGTGTTGTTCCAGGTGCACTCGGTCGTGATCGTGTCGCCCGGCGCCAGCTCGATCGACTCGAACGGCACGATCTTCTGGTGCTCGAACGAGTACGCGTCGTCGTAGATCACGCGCGGCACGCCGCCGGCGGTGAGCGTGGTCGTCAGGTGCGTACCGTACTGGTGCATGTGCGGGAACACCGCGAACACGGTCTGGGGCGCGGTGACGGTGCAGGTGCCGCGGGCGGTCGCGACGCCGGGCGCGATCGCGAGATCCTTGGGCCCCGGCAGGAACAGATCGACGTCGTGCTGGATCGTCGTCGGATCGGCGGTCTGGACCTCGACGCCCGAGGTGCCGGTCAGGGTCGTCTCGGCGATGTTGTAGATGTGCAGCTGCAGCCCGAGGAGCTGGCCGGCCTCGAGCTTCATCGCGGCGCCGGGCGGGAACGCCAGCTCCGGGGTGCCGACGCCTGACGCGTAGATGAACGTGCCGTCGGTGAGCGACGCGTCGCCCTTGGCCAGCAGGGTGTGGTGGGTGCCGAGCGGCGCGATCGGGCGGATCGCGGTGATCGCGACGTCGTCGGGCACGGCCGTCAGGCTCACCTGGGAGGTCCGCTCCTCGCCCGGCGCCAGCGACCAGCTGGCGGTGACCAGCGGCTCCCAGGTCGGCGGGTCGGTCGGCGGCGGATCGTCGGTGCAGCCGGCGAAGAGGAGCGCGCCGAGGGCGGGGACGGCGAGGGAGGTCGAGCGCATGGCGCGCGACACTACACGAGAACGCGGGGCGGCTCGCGAGGATCCGCGGGCCGGAGCGGGAACCTGGCCGCGGCGGGCAGGCTATGGTGCGGCGTGCCCGACGCCCCGACTCGATGGATCCGCACCGCTGATCAGCTCGAAGACCTCGTCGACGACCTGGCCGGGGTCCGCGCGATCGGCCTCGACACCGAGGCGGACAGCCTGCACCACTACGCCGAGCAGGTCTGCCTGATCCAGCTGACCGCGTTCGGCGGCGCGTCGTGCCTGATCGATCCCCTGGCGGTGCGCGATCTGGCGCCGCTCGCGCCGATCCTCGAGGACCCGACGGTGGTCAAGGTGGTCCACGGCGGCGACAACGACGTCACGTCGCTGCGGCGCGACTTCGACCTGCGCTTCCGCACGATCTTCGACACGGCGATCGCGGCGCGGCTCCTGGGCGACGCCGAGGTCGGGCTGCAGGCGCTGGTGCGCGCCGAGCTGGGGGTCGAGCTCAGCAAGGGCAGCCAGCGCGACGACTGGTCGAAGCGTCCGCTGACCCCGAAGCAAGAGGCGTACGCGCTGGCCGACGTCGCGCACCTGATGGCGCTGGCGACCCGGCTCACCGCGCGCCTGGCCGCCGCGGGCCGCACCGAGTGGGCGCGCGAGGAGTTCGCGGCGCTCGAGGGCCTGGTGCCCAACGCCTCGACGCGCACGGAGCCCGACGGGTTCCGGCGGATCAAGGGCTCCGCCGCGCTGTCGCGGCGGCAGCAGGCCGTGCTGCGCGAGCTGTACGTGTGGCGGGAGGCGCGCGCCGCCGCCGCCGATCGGCCGCCGTTCAAGATCGTCGGCCCCGAGCTGCTCCTGACGCTGGCCGAGCGATCGCCGACGGCCGTGGCCGACGTGGCCCGCGCGCTGGCGGCCTACCCGCGCCAGGCCGATGAGGTCGAGGCCGTGGCCGCGGCCATCGCGCGCGGCCTGGCGCTGCCCGAGCGCGATCTGCCGAACCTCACGCACGGCGAGCGCAAGACGTTCGCGCCCGCGGCCAAGCGCCGGGTCGTGGCGCTGCGCGCCTGGCGTGACGGCGAGGCCGAGCGGTCCCGGCTCGACCCGGCGATCGTCCTGTCCCAGCGCGTGATCGAGCGCGTCGCCGTCGCCGGCCCGCGCTCGCTCGACGAGCTCGCCGAGATCGACGGCGTGCGCCGCTGGCGGGTCGACGCGTGGGGCCCGGCGCTGCTCGCCGCCGCCGGCTGAGCCCGCCCTCGCTCAGCGCCGCGGCCCAGGATCTGCGCCCGTCATCGCTGCGGTGGTGCGGGCATGCCGCACCGCGGCTGGTCCAGGGCCCCCCCCCCGCGCACGTGCACACGCGCGTAGATGCGATGGCGCCGCGTCGCCTCCACGGCGCCCGGGCCGGCGCCGGTTGCGGCATCGAGGCCTCGATCGGGTGATGGGCCGCCATCGACGGCCATCGGTCCGGCCTCGCGGGCCTGCCGCGGCCGCGGTATCGCTGGGCATGCTCGCCGCTCGGTCGTGCGCTCCGCTCCTGGCCGCTGCCCTCGGCCTCGTCGCCGGCTGTGTCGAGCCGGGCGAGGCGCCGCTGGGGGAACAGCCCCAGGCGATCGTCAACGGCATCGCCGATCCCAACCACCGCTACGTCGTCGGCGTCGGCGGCGCGAACCGCGCGTTCTGCACCGGCACGGTGATCTCGCGCCGGACCGTGCTGACCGCGGGCCACTGCATCGGCGGGGTCCGCAACATCTTCCTGGGTCCGTCGATCAACGGCGCCGCCGGCACGCGGATCGCCGTGGCCGAGGAGATCCTGCACCCGCTCTACCGCGCGCTGCCCAACGACAACGCCACGTTCGATCTCGGCATCCTGCGCCTGGCCGCCGACGCCCCAGTGCAGGCGGCGCCGCTCCTGCGCGACACGATGACCAACACCCCGCGCTTCATCGGGCCGGCGCTGGTGTTCGTCGGCTACGGCGTGACCTCCGGGGCCGGCGCGGGCTTCGGCACCCGGCGCGTCGCGACCTTCCCGATCAAGGTCATCGGCCCGGCGGTGGTGGGCAACTCGTACCCGGCCCCCGACGACCTGACGCCCGAGCTGTTCTACTTCCTCAACAGCGAGACGATGAACCGCACGACCTGCAGCGGCGACTCCGGCGGGCCGGCGTTCTTCGTCGAGCACGGCGTCGAGTGGCTGACCGGCGTGACCTCGTCGGGCGACGCCGACTGCACGCTCGACGGCGCCGAGCAGCGCGCCGATCTGCCGTTCATCACCGACTTCATCCAGCCGCACATCGATCAGTTCGAGGCCGGCGATCCGTGCCGGGCCGACGGCGTCTGCGCCGAGGCCTGCACCGTCGACGGTCAGGTCGGCGACCCCGACTGCGCCGCCGCCCACTGCGCCGCCGACGGCGTCTGCGCCGAGGCCTGCACCGCCCCGCGCGATCCCGACTGCACCGCCATCGCCGCGGGCAACTGCGGCGACAACGGCGTCTGCGACCCGACCTGCCCCGCCGACCCCGACTGCGCCCGGCAGTGCGGCGCCGAGGGCAACTGCATCCCCGGCTGCGACGACCCCGACTGCGTCGGGCAGCCGCCCGGCCCTGACGCCGGCGCGGGCGCGACCGACGCCGACGACGCCGGCGGCTGCGGGTGCCGCACCGGCGCGCCACCGACCCTCGCCACTCTCGCCTGGCTCCTCGCCGCGGCCGCGGTCCTGCGCCGACGCGCGCCGCGGTGACGCCGCGGCGGCGCGATCCAGACGGCGGCGACGACGGCGCGCGCGCTGCGGGCTGACCGGGAGGTTGACGACGATGTCGTGGAGCGCCGCGGCGCCGACCGTCAGGCCCGTCGACGCCGCCGCGTCAACGGCGTGCTGAGCCTGGCCGACCGTCACCGTGTTCGTCGAGCGCCCCACGCGGTCACGCGGTGGCGGTCAGGGCCGGCAGGCCCTCGAGGCGGACGATCTGGACGTGGTCGTCGGCCTGGACGGCGAAGCACTCGTCGCGCACCCGCTTGGCGGCGGCGCCCCGGCCCGGCCGGTCGGGGAGCGGCACGCGGCGCGGCGCCATGTTCGACCACGGCTCGACCACGACGACGCCGATCAGATCGTCGCCGCGGTACCACTCCAGCCAGTAGCGACCGCGCATGGACGCGCCCACGGGGCCGCACCCGTCGTCGTCGGTCTTGAGCGAGAGCGGCGACGACGACGACGCGCCGGTGGCGAGGTCCCAGCCGTGCAGCGTGAGGCTGGAGTACACGAGCGCGCGATCGTGGAGCGGCTCGGTCGGGCTCGGGAGCACCAGGCCCTCGAGCCCATCCGCGCTGAGGCGCTCGACGATGCGATCGTCCTCGACCTCGAACACCTTGAACACCCCGTCGGCCTCCTCGCCGCCGCCGTATTCGCCCAGCAACACGCGGGCGTCGTGACGCGAATCAGCGCACAGGCTCACCGAACGATCTCCGCGCTCGGACTCCAGCCCGCGCCAGGAGTCCAGCAGCGTGAGGTCGTCGCCCCGGTACAGGTGGAGGTGCACGGCCGGGTGATCGTTGGTGTCGTACTCCCACTGGCAGCCCCAGAGGTACCGACCATCGGCGGAGAACGTGTACGCGCGCGCGGACAGGCGGACGTCGGCCACGGTGACCGCGGCGCCGCCGTCGGCATCGACCACCGCCAGCGTGCCGGCGCTCGTGCAGACGAAGCGGCGGCCCGACGGATGGATCGCCTCGAGCGACCCGGGCGCGGTGAACGCCACGGGTGGCGCGTCGAGGTCGTCCAGGTCATGGATCGCGTGGCCGTCGTCGCGGATGGCGAAGAACCGCCCGGTGGGGTCGACCTTCCCGAGCACGCCGCGGAACCGCTTGAGCTCGCGGAGCCGGGCGCCGGCCTCGTCAGCGGCCTCGTCAGCGGCCTCGTCAGCGGCCTCGTCAGCGGCCTCGTCAGCGGCCTCGTCAGCGGCCTCGTCAGCGGCCTCGTCAGCGGCCTCGTCATCGTCCTCGGCGGCCTCGGCGCGCGCCCACGCCGCGCCGCGCCAGCTCGGTGGATGCACGGCCGCGAGCCTTTTGTACGCATCGATGGGCTGCCTGTTGAAGTCGGCGCCGTCCGGGGTCCCGACGAGGAACTCGTCCCCGGAGATCAGCAGCTCCTCGCGCGCGTCGAGGTGGTAAGAGACCACGTTCGGCTTGATCGCCGTGAGCTCGGTCGCGCCGGGCTCGAGCTGGTGCAGCCCCGAGAGCCCCGTCGCCACCCACAGCTTGCCGAACGCCTTCGCCACCCGGTGCAGCGGGTACTCGAACGGTCCCCGTCGCGTCAGGTCGCGCAGCGAGCCCTCGACGATGAAGTCCGCGCCGGTGCCGCACGCGTAGATCTCGTCCTCGCCGACCACCCACACCGATCCGAGCGCGCCCGTGACCGGCGACGGCACCGCGACCCAGCGATCGCCGGCCCAGCGGGAGATGCTGCCCCGCAGGCCGACCGCCAGCACCAGGTCGGGATGGATCCCGTGCATCCCCTGGACCGCATGCTCCGGCGCCGCGATCTCACCCCACGCGCCGTCGGCGCCGCGCAGGAACATCGCGCCGCGCGTGCCGCCTGGCGCGAGCCCCCACGCGAAGGCCAGGTCGTGACCGTCGAGGCCCCAGACCCCCGAGAAGCCTCCACGCTGGTTGAAGACGTCCCAGGCGTCCTGGTCTTCGTCGCGCCGCGACAGGATCGCCCCGCCCTGGTGGGTGACGATGATCTCGCCGGTCGCCGCCCGCCAGATGCCGCTGAAGCGCCCGGACGTGGGGATCGAACAGGCCGCGCCCTTGCCCCGGATCTCGAAGCAGTGGGACTCGCCGGTGTCGATCGCGAACGGGGCGTCGATGTCCCAGCGCAGGGCGATGCACGCGGCCTCGTCGAACCGCGCTCCGCTCACCTGTCCGAAAGCATGCTGGTACTCGCTCATGTGCCTCGCTTGAAGGGGTGGCGTCCCACCGGTGCCGCGGCGGTGGTGCGCGGCGGGCGACGGGACGTCTGCCCCGCACCTGTTGCAGCGATCATGCCGGCGGCGACCACGGCCTGCGCGAGTCCAGCCGCAGCTCGGGATGCGGCGTCGTGCACGACCTACACAACCCGCGGGCCCCGACGCGCCGGACCGGCTCGACTCGGGCGCCTGACCGACGGCCCGCGCGCACGATCCAGCGGGGCGCCCACCCTGGCGTGGCGGTCGGGCCACGCCGCGGGTGGGTCGATCGCGCGAGACGGCGCTAATGGGCTTCCGCCTCCGGCCGGACTGGTCTAGTCATGGGGCCCCCGATGAGCACCCCTGCCACCGCCCCCGAGAGTCCGCCGCCGCCCGCCGCCGGAGCGCCCGCCCGGCGCCCGCCCGGCTGGTTCGGCATCAAGGACCTGTTCACCACGATCAACGCCCTCGGCGGCGTGGTCGCGATCTGCCTGTGCATCGACGGCGAGCCGTTCTGGGCCGGCCTGTCGATCCTGATCGGCTACACCTTCGGCGACACCCTCGACGGCTGGGTGGCGCGCAAGCTCGGCACGTCGAACCTGTTCGGCGCCGAATACGACACGATCTCCGATCACCTCGCGCACTGCATCGCCCCCGGCGCGATCGTCTACACGGTCTACCGCGACGTCGACCTGGGCCTGGTGCCGTGGTTCCAGCACGTGCTGGCGATCGCGCTCGGCGGGTCGATCATGGTGACCGCCTCGATCCGCCACGCCCGCAACATCGCCCGGCCCATCAGCTACCGCGGGATCTGGATCGGCCTGCCGCGCACGGTGCTCGGCTTCCTCCCGATCGCCTACGTCAACGCAGCGCTGACGGCGCACATCCCCGGCGGCTACTGGATCGGCGTGCCGGTGATCCTGGGCGCGTCGGTCGCGGCGCTGACCTACCTGCCGTTCCCGAACCACCACCTGCCGCGCCGCCACCACTGGTACGCGCGGCTGTGGATCGTGGCGACCTTCGGCGGCCTGGCCGCGGTGGCCCTGCTCGCGCCGCGCTACCTGTTCGACGGCCTGTTCGTCGTGACGTTCAGCTACTCGACCGGCTCGTGGATCGTGCTCACGCCCGACGAGCGCCGCGCCTTCCGCGAGGCCGTGCGCAAGGGCCTGGCCGAAGCCTCGGCGTGACGGCATGACCAGGGCCGCGTCCCGCGCACGCGCGCCGCGCCCGTCGGCCGCCGCGTCGAAGGCCACCGCGCCGAAGGCCGCGCCGAAGACCGCCGCGCCGAAAGCCGCTGCGCCGAAGCCTGCGGCGAAGCCCGCCGCTGCGAAGCCCGCCGCCAAGGCCGCGCCGCAGAAGCCGCCCAGGGCCCGCGCCGCGGTGGCCCGAGCGGTCCCGCCGACCGAGGCCACGTCCGCCGGTCATCGGGCGCGGCCGGTGACGCTGCTGTCGGGCGGCAACCCGCAGATCGCGAAGGCCGACGGCGACGCCCCGGTGCAGGCGTACCTCGCCGCGCTGCCGCCCTGGAAGCAGGACATCGGGCGCAGGCTCGACGCGCTGATCGTGCGGACCGTGCCCGGCGTGCGCAAGGCGGTGAAGTGGAACTCGCCGTTCTACGGACTCGACGGCCAGGGCTGGTTCCTGGGGCTCCACACCTTCACGCGCTACCTCAAGGTCGCGTTCTTCCGCGGCGCGTCGCTGCGCCCGATCCCGCCCGGCACCAGCAAGGGCAAGGACACGCGCTACCTCGACATCCACGAGGGCGACGCGCTCGACGACGCGCTGCTGGCGAGCTGGGTGACGCAGGCGGCGGCGCTGCCCGGCTGGATCCCCTGACCACGCTCGATCAAGCCGCGATCATCGACCGCGACGGCGCGGTCCGGACCTCTCGAGGAGCCTGCGGTGACGATCATCCGCACCGTGTCCGTGGTCGCGGTGTCCGTGCTGCTCGCCGCGAGCACGCCGAGCCCCCGACGACGGCCCACGGCCGCGGGTCAGCGGCGGCGGCCTTGCGCTCGGCGACGCTCGCACCAGCGTGACGGCTCACGGCCGCGGGTCAGCGGCGGCGGCCTTGCGCTCGGCGCGGCGCGCCTCGGCGATCGGCAAGAGCATGCGGCCGATGCTGGGCTTGCCCAGCAGCCAGTCCATGAAGCGCGGCGAGGTGAGGCCCGCCACCACCAGCGGCTTGATCGGCTTGTCGTTGACGACGATCTCGGGGAGGTCCTCCTCGATCGTCCGGATCACCGCGCGCACGACCTCGTCGACGTGGGTCGAGCCGACCAGGCCCGGCGCCTGGAAGCCGTACTGGACCTGCTGGTCGGCGTACATGCCGGTGCCCTCGACGAACCCGGGGCAGATCGCCGACACCCGCACCTGGGTGCCGCGCGCCCGCAGGCTGGCGCGGAGCGAGCGCGAGAAGTTGATCAGCCCGGCCTTGGTGGCGCCGTAGGTCTCGCCGAAGCCCATCGGCGCCAGGCCCGCCACCGACGCCATGTTGACGATGTGGCCGCGGTCGCGCCAGCATGCCGGGCAACACCGCGCGCGCCAGCTGCATCGGCGCGATCAGGTTGACCCGCGTGTGCAGCTCGATCTCCTCGGGCGACAGGTCCTCGAAGAAGCCGACCTCCTCGACGCCGGCGTTGTTGAGCAGCAGATCGACGTCGCCGAGCCGGTCGGCGGCGGCGGCGACCAGCGCGGCGAGCTGGCGCGGGTCGGCCACGTCGGTCGGGACCACGTGCACCGGATGGCCGTGCACGGCGCAGCGCGCCTCGGTCTCGGCCAGCCCCGCCGCGTCGCGCGCGGCCAGGACCAGCGCGATCCCGCGCCGCGCCAGGGCCTCGGCGATGACGGCGCCCATGCCGCGTGATGCGCCGGTGACGATGCCTGTCCTGGGGAAGTCGCTCATGCGCGCGAGCGTGCCACGCCGGGCTCCGGATGGCGCGCCCGGGCGCGCGATCGTCATGGACAGCGAGACGCGCCCGGCGGTCGTGTTCCGTGCGGCGCCGTCAGCGAGGCGCGCCCGGCGGTCGTGTTCTGGGCGGCGCCGTCAGCGAGGCGCGCCCGGCGGTCGTGTTCTGTGTGGCGCCGTCAGCGAGACGCGCCCGGCGGTCGTGGTCCGCGCGGCGCCGTTATCGAGACGCGCCCGGCGGTCGTGCTCCGTGCGGCGCCGTCGGCGGCCCCTGCGCCAGGGGCGTCGGTCAGTCGGACCGGCTGCGCCGCGGGAACTCCCAGATCAGGTAGCAGCAGACCTCGGGCCCGCCCGCCCGCCGCGCGTTCGTGACCGCGGCCGAGAACTCGCGATAGTGAAAGTGCAGCTCGCCACCGCCCGGCGGACTGGACCACGACTCCTCGGTCCCGTCGCAGCGCTCGAACGGCGGCGGCAGCGCGACCGCGGGCGCGGCCTCGGGCGCGACGCACTCGTCGAACGCCTCGGCCTTGTCGTGGAACCACGGCTCCGGCGGCGCGGCCGGCGCGGGAGGCCGGTCGGCGCGCGCGGCGTTCGACGGGGGGCGCGCGCGCGGTGCGCCAGCCCCGCATGCGCTCACGACGACGACGACGAGCCCGGCGCTTCCCGCACGGCGCGGGAGCGGGCGGAGCGGGCGGAGCGGGCGGACCACGGCCGACAGTACGTCGACCGGGTGGGGCGTGGCTGCAGCGCGTCGCGCTGGAGGCTCCGAATTCGCCTCCGGCGCCGGTCAGCGCGCCGACGACCGCCAGGGCGAGGACCTCGGATCCGAGACCGTGTTCGTCCCACAGTTCACCGCGACCGGCGACGGCGCGATCGACCTGAACGGCGCGGTCGAGCTGCGCGAGCTGCGTGAGCTCGACCCCACGGCCCAGCATGAGCTCCGGGACGACCTGTCCGATTCGAACCTGGCCATCCTCGACGCGGCCCTCGGGCTCGCGGGCGACGTCGCGTTCCTCCAGCGACGCGTCGACGCGGGCACCGGCGAGGCCCGGGGCTTCGCGCTGGGGGCGGCACCGCCGATCGACGAGCGCCACGTGCACCCGCTGCCCGCGCACCAGGCCCTGATCGTGGGCCCGACCGTCGCGTGGTTCGATGGCGCGGCGCTCCACGACGTCACCGCGCTGCCCGCGCTCGTCGGGTACTACCACTCGGCCGTCACCGCCGACGGCCACGCGATCGCGGTCCTCACGATCGAGCCCTGAGTACGATCCTCACCATCGCCGCCTGCTCATCGGATGCCCGCACCGATGGGCTCCCGGGCCGGATCCCGGTACCGTCGGGGGGACCGATCAGCCGCCGGGTGCGGCCCCGCTGCGGAGCCGGTACGTGAACGCGATCGTGCTGCACACGGCCGCCGGCTCGCCGTCGACCATGAATGGCCGGTACTGCCAGCGTTTGACCGCCCGCGTCAGCTTCTTGTCGTACAGGGACGAGCCAGATGAGTCGAGGACCATGACGCTCTCGACCGCGCCGGAGCGGTCGATACACAGCTTCACCCGCGCGCGGATCTCCGGCCGGCCGCGCCGGCGCATCTCCGCCACGGTCGCCGCGTCAGGCAGGACGCGGGGCTCACCCGCGATGCGCACGAGCGCGTTCGCCTCGACGCCCTGGGCGTCGGCGCCCGGTGGAGCAGCCGGCCCGCCACCGCTGGGCCCACGGACCGAGTCGCCGTCCGGCGCCGCCTCAGCCCCGCTGCTATCCGACCCGGCCGGCTTCGCCACCACGTGACACACGGATACCCGAGTCCGATCGATCGCCGCTTGACGCGTCCGCGCGGCCTTCGAGGAACCGAGCTTGAGTCCTCGGAGCAAGCGCCGAAGCTCCGCGCTCTTGATCGCGAAGTTCACATTCTCAGGAGTCACGCCCTCCGTCTGCATCAAGCGATCGGCTCGCAGCTTCGCGACGATGACACCGACGACGAAGCCTCGGTGGTCCACCAGCGGGCCTCCTGAGTTGCCGGGTTGGACAGGCACCGTGACCTGATATAGCCACGCCGCGCCCAGGCCGGCCTGGCCGCCGAGCGACCCCTCGCTGAACTTGGGATCGGTGCCGAGCACTCCCGGGACCGGAAACCCGATGGTGAACACCTGCTCTCCCAGCGGCACGTCCTTGTCCGCGGCGAGCGGCAGCGGCGGCACGTCATTCGCCGTGACCGCCTCGAGGACCGCCAGGTCGACCTGCTTGTCGTCGCGGAGCACCTTCGCCGCGTGCGCCCGACCTCGGGCGTCGATGAGCACGAGCTCCGCCGCGCCGTCGATCACGTGGTGGTTGGTAACCGCGATGCCAGCCCGCGCGACGAAGAAGCACGTGCCGCTCGTGAGCATCGGCGGATCGGGTGGCGGCGGTGGCGGTGCCGGCGCTGGTGCCGCCGGCGCGGTCGACGCTGCGGCGCTCGTGAGGAGATCGCAGCTCTCCTGATCGCCTGCCTGGCATGCGCGCTTCACGTAGATCGCGGCTGTCCTCGGCTCGATGGATCGCCACCGGTTCGCGAGGCGACGGCACGAGCTTGGGTCGCCGGCGTCGCATCCCCGACCCAGCAGGGCTTCGGCGATCTCGGTCGCGCCAGGAGCGCGCCCTTCCCAGGTGAGCGCGATCGTCGCCGCGGTGTAGCACGCTTCACCGTCGCCCCGCTGGCACGCGGCGACGTCGTCCGCGTACTCGCGCTGCTCGGGCGTCTGGCTGACGAGCGGCCCGCACGCGCTGGCGATCGCGACCGCGGCGTAGGCGCACATCACCGAAAGCCTCGGGCTTACCCGGGTGCGGGCCCCACCACAGGTACCGGGCCCCAAGCCACCCGCCGCCACTGGCCTACTGGGCCTCACACCGCGCCAACACATTGGGGGACAATACACCGGATCGCTCCGAGGCGAAGCGGTCCAAGGCAACTCGCAGATGCGCTTCGCGCGCGCGCCGTGAGGTCCCGCGGCGATCACAGGCCTGGGGCGAAGGTCGCGAGCGGCTCGAAGCGCAGCGGCGCGGTGCCGGCGGCGTCGGTGGGGGCGCGCGACACGTGCAGGACCTGGTAGCCGCCGCACGGGTGATAGACCAGGCGCGGGAAGGTCTCGAACACCCGGTCGGGGCGCAGCTCCTGGGCCGCGGTGAACGCGGTGCCCTCGAACCCGATGATCCACGCGCGCGGAGCGTTGAAGTTGTCGTCGACGAGCAGGATCTTGCCGCGGTCGGTGCCGGGCTCGAACGCGATCGTCGAGTCGACCGCCGAGATGCCGATCGCCTGCGGGATCAGGTCGCCGGCGCCGGTCGGCGCGCCGGTCGCGAGGTCGACGAACAGCCCGCGCGGGTGGTTGGTCTGCGGGTCGCCGTAGATCGCGACCGCCGCGGTGCCGGTCGCGCCCGCCGCCGGGAACGCGAGCTGCGCGGCGTAGATGCCGCCGCTCGCGAGCGTGCGGTACGGGCCCCACTGCAGGCCGGTGCGGCGGTACAGGACGAAGCCGTCGGTGCCAGTGCCCGCGATCGCGGCGGTGCCGTCGGCGAGCACGCCGATGCCGGCCGCGTAGAGCGATCCACTGGTCGACCGGCTGGCGACCTGCGCGACGGTCCAGGTCCCGGCGGCGTTGCGCTCGTAGCTCTCGAGCGTGTGCGACTGGTCACCGCCGGCCGCCGACAGCACCTGGGTCGCGGCGTCGTAGCGCGTGGCGCGCACCTCGCCCGCGGTGACGTTGCCGACGCGCTGGCCGGTCGCGAACGCGCCGCTCGCGAGCTGCATCCAGTAGCGCAGCTTGTCGCTGTCGCTGGACTGATCGCTGACGTCGCCGAACACGACCGCGCGGCCCGCCAGCTCGCCCAGCGCGAGCCGCCCGAACCCGCCGTTGGTGTTGCCGTACACCGGGCTGGTCATCCACTGCGACCCGTCCCACCAGCGGACCGCCTCCCCGTTGGCGCCGTCGTACCCGAGCACCGCCAGCTCGCCGGTCGAGGTCAGGGTGGCGAGGCTGGTGTAGGTAGGCGGCATCGGGTCGGTCGCGGCCAGGACCAGCGATGACGGCAGGGCCGGCAGGCACGCCGGCGCGTCGACCTCGACCGGGGCATCCACGGCGCTCGCGCCGTCGATGGCGCCGTCGGCAGCGGTGGCGGCGTCGGCGGTGTCCCCTCCGTCGGGGCTCCCGCAGGCCCCCGCGGTCAGGACGAGGGACGAGAGGCACAGGGTGAGGCGGACGGCGTGCATGAGCGGACAGAGTCGGCAGGCTCCCTGGTGTGACTCGGCTGGTCGATCTTTGTGCGCCGCCGGCGAGCGCGCCGAGGACCGCGGGCCCAGCGCGGACCGGCGAGGTGCGCTTCCCCGAACCGATCGGGTGCGTCGCGCGGTTGTGTGCGAGCCTTGCCCTCATGACGAACCAGCCGCCATCCGCGAAGGACGTGATGGGTCGCGACCCGGTCACGGTCGCGGCGGACACGCCGCTCCTCGACGTGCTCCACCTGATGGTGGTCGCGCAGATCGGAGGCGTGGCCGTCGTCGGGGATCGCGGCGCGGTCGTCGGCGTGATCACGGCCGCCGATCTCCTCCGCGCGGTGGATCAGGTCTCCGACGACGACCTCGACGAGCTCCCCACGGGCGCCGGGGAGGAGAGCCTGTCGGCGCTGCGCGCCGCGGACATCCTGAGCCCTGAGCCCATCTGGGTCGCGCCCGACACGCCCGCCGCGACGATCGCGCGGCTCATGCGCGCGCGCGGGGTCCACCGCGTCCTCGTCGGAGTGGACGGACACCTCGAGGGCATCGTGACGACCTTCGATCTGATCGGCCTGCTGGACATGACCATCGCGCCCGCGCCGTGAGCTGATCACGCGGGCGCATCCGCCGCGCGGAGACCGCCGCCGTTCGGATCGAGCCGACCATGGCGGCTCGGGCCAGGCCGCGAGCTTCCTCGCCACCGCGAGCGCCGCGCGCACGCCTCGGCACGGAGTACACTCCGCCCGAGGAGCTGCCCCATGTGCGACGAGGATACCGAAGCTGAGAACGCGACGTTTCTGAAGGACCCGCGGCTCAACCGCCGGGAGGTCGGCATCGGCGCGGGCGCCCTGGTGGCCGCGGTCCTGACCGGCTGCGCGCGCCGCTCGACGAGCGCCGCGGGGCCGGAGGCGCCCGCGGTGGCCAAGACCTCAGCGACCGCGGGCACCGCGGGCACCGCGAGTAGGATGGTCACGATCGACACGCCCGACGGCGCCGCCGAGGCGTTCTTCGTGGCGCCGACGAGCGGTCGTCATCCGGGTGTCATCCTGTGGCCCGACGTCGCGGGCCTGCGGGAGGCGTACGAGACGATGGCGACCCGGCTGGCCGAGTCGGGCTACGCCGTGCTCGCCGTCAACCAGTACTATCGCTCGTCGAAGGCGCCGGTGCTCACGTCGTTCGCCGAGTGGACCACCGACGAGGGCAAGGCCAAGCTGGCGCCGATGCGCGCGGCGATCACGCCCGACGGCATCGCGCGCGACGGCGCCGCGTTCGCCGCGTGGCTCGACCAGCAGCGCGAGGTCGACCCGGGCCGGAAGCTCGCGACCACGGGCTACTGCATGGGCGGGCCGTTCACCTTCCGCACGGCGGCCGCGGCGCCGGACCGGGTCGGCGTCATCGCGTCGTTCCACGGCGGCGGCCTCGTCACCGACGAGCCGACCAGCCCCCACGCGCTCTTGCCCCGGATGAAGGTCGCGGCGTTGATCTGCATCGCCCAGAACGACGACGCGCGCGACCCCGCCGCCAAGGACACGCTCCAGCGGGCCGCCGCCGCCGCGCACGTGCCCGCCGAGGTCGAGGTCTATCCCGCCCAGCACGGCTGGTGCACGCTCGACTCGCCCGTCTACGACCACGCGCAAGCCGAGCGGGCGTGGGCGCGGATGCTGGCGACGTTCGAGCGTCATCTCTAGGGACCGCCTCGCCGACACCGCAGCCGCGATCTGCGGCGACCGAGGCCGCGCCTGTCCGCGGAGAGGCCGGCGCGCGCGGCGCCGGCACCGAGGCCACCGCGCGGTGACGCGGCCGTGTGGCCCGGTGGGGAGACGCAGCGCGCACGACTTCTTGGGGCTCGCGCGCGCCCGACAGGCGCTCGGGTATGGTGCCGCCACTTGAACCTCTAGACGAGGACCTCCATGTCTGCCGCAGTGACCGTCGGAGAAAACGTGTTGTTCTTCCCCAAGGCGTACTTTTCCGCCGGCCTCACCAACGCCGAGGTCTGCGTGGTCTGCACGAAGACCTACGTGTTCGTGGTGCCCAAGAAGGACTTCACGCACTTCCTGGTCGCGATGCGGACCCGCAAGTATGCGCACTTCGGCGAGGGCATCCCGGTCGTCGAGGGCGTCGAGCGGCTGCTCGCGGAGCCCGAGCTCACGGTCGCCGAGCTGGAGGAGCGCCTCGTCGACCTCCTCGGGGCCGACCAGCCCGACCGCGTGATCAAGGTCGCCGAGCTGAAGTCGTTCAAGACGATCCTGTTCGGCCCGCTGTCGCAGGCGCGGATCAAGCACCAGTCCGACGTCGCGCCGCGCGTCCTCTCGTGCAAGGGCAAGGGCGCGATGAAGCAGTTCAAGGCGTTCTACGCCTGAGCTTGTCGGCGCCGCGGCACCGGCAGATCGTCCAGCGCCACGCGCGCCGGATCGTGCGCGGCTGGACCCGTCGGCGTGATCAGAACGGGACCTCGCCGATGGTGCGGGCGTGGCTGTACTCGACCTCCTGGGCCGCGACGTCGCCCTCGAAGCCGTCGGTGATCTTGACCGCCATCGAGTTGTGCTCGCCGCGGCCCAGGGCGAACGTCAGCTCGAACACCACGCCCAGCTCCGAGGCGGCGCCGCTCGACACCGCGCGCGCCGCGAGCAGCGATCGCGCCGCGCCGGCGAGCTCGCCCGCGGCGTCGACGCCGTGCTGGGCCCGACGGCGCGCCTCCTCGGTGCCCTCGCGCTCGCGCAGCGCGTTGACCAGGAGCTGCGCCCCGCGCGCGAACAGATCGGCCGCCACCACGCGCTCGACGCTGTGGGTCTCGACGCTGGCGCCCAGCTCGATCTTCAGCTCGCCGCCGGGGACGTGGGCGCCGCGGCTGGTCGGCAGGTGAGCCTCGAACGTGCCGTGGAAGCCGTGGACCTCGGCCTCGAACTCGAGGTCGATGCTGTTCCACGAGCCCTCGTGCACGGCCCCGTCCTCGTGCTCCATGCGCCAGTGGTGGCCGGCGCCCACGTGCAGGCCGACCTCGCTGCGGCTGTGGCCGCTGCCCTCGCCGGCCTCGCCGGCCAGCTCCCCGCCGTCGGTGGTCTCGACCGAGTCGCCGTCGTGCATGCGGCGGCCGACGGCCGCCGTGTGCCCGTGGCCGAAGATCGCGTTGGCGAGCCAGCTGAAGAACGGATCGGTGGCGCGGCCGGTCGTGGCCCAGTTGTAGATCCGAGCGCCGACGTCGGCCAGCACCACGGCGCCGACCGCGAACGGCGCCACCGTCGCGGCGGCCGCCATGGCCGCCATCACGAACGGCGGCGGCGGGCCGTCGCCCATGGCGCGGATCTCGTGCTCGAGCGCGACGCTCAGCAGCTCGGCGGCGAGCTCCGGGGTGTGGCCGCTGACCTCGCTCGCGTGGGTCGTGACCAGATCGAGGTGCCCTTCGCCTTCCAGCAGGCCCAGGCCGAGCTGGGGCGAGAACTCCACCGTCCAGCCCTCGCCGGTGTGGCCGACGGTCATGGCGATGCCGCCGGTGACGCACAGCGGGGTCTCGGGGATCGGCGCGCGCACGGTGCACTGCACCTCGCTCTCCTCGCCCTCGGCGCCGGCCAGGCTCCGGATCATCGCGCCCAGGCTGGCTGCGCCGAAGCTGGTGAGCGTGCGGGTGGCGTGCGGGGCCGCGCTCCGGTGCGCGGGCCGCGCGGCGTGGTCGGCGGCGCCGGCGCACTCGCTCAGCATCGTGCGCGCGTCGTCGACGGGCAGGTGCAGGCGGTACTCCTCGCCGCGGTGCAGGAAGTCGAGATCGACCGCGATCACCACGACGGAGCCGGCGCGGCGGAGCGCCCGCTCGAGCTCGGCGCGGATCGTGGCGACCTCCGCGGGCGTCGCCGACGACAGCAGCCGCTGCAGCCGGCCGACCGCCACCGCGTCGCCCTCGGACACCAGCCGCTGCACCGCCGGTCCGCCCGCGGCGCCGCGATGGGCCATCGGATCGAGCAGCGCCTGGGCTGACTCGCCGCGCACCACCGCGTCGGCGACAGCGTCGGCGTGCTGCTCGTAGAGATCGCCGGCGCGCCCGACGCCGCCGTCGAGCCGCACGCCGCCGCGCTGCTGCACGACGTGCGCCGCCTCGTGAGCGGCCTGGCGCAGATCGGGCTCGGCCGCGAACGCCACCGCGTCGCCGGTCGCGTAGGCGCGGGCGCCGATGGCGGCGGACGCGTCGGCCGCGGCGCCGCCGACGTGAGCGCGCACGCCGCTGACGTCGTGGTGCCCGAAGCTGGTCTGGATCGCCGCCTGGTGAGGCAGCCCGCCGCCGCCGCCGGCGACGCCCCGGGCGGCGATCAGGTGCATCGCGAACGGGTCGTCCATGGCGCCGCCGCCGTCGGCTTGCACCGGCGCCACGCGGGCCGGCGCGGCCGGCGCGGCCGGCGCGCTGCGCGTCGGCAGCCGCGAGGTCAAGGTGCGCTTGCCCGGGGCGCCGCCGGACGGTCCCAGGTCCTGGCCATCGGACGAAGTCCCTGAAAACTGGTCAAGTCCTCGAGCCATGTCGAGATTGACGGGCCGGGCCAGCGATATTCCCGAGAACCCGGTCGGGGTCGATGGTCCGGC
Source organism: Myxococcales bacterium (assembly GCA_016717005.1). NCBI lineage: Bacteria > Pseudomonadati > Myxococcota > Myxococcia > Myxococcales > Myxococcales bacterium. The sequence continues at coordinate 832,185 of JADJUF010000037.1, forward strand.
GCCCGAGCGCGACGCCGCGCCCCTGGCGGCCCGGGACTCCCCGAGGATCGCGCGCGCCCCGCCGGGCGGCCGCGCCCCACGGACAAGCGGGTCGCCCGCGATCGATACATCGCGGCGGCCGCGACCCACGGACATCGGGTCGCCCGCGATCGAGCATCGCGGGCGGCGCCGTGCGCCGTCACACCGGTCCGATCGACTGCCGCGGAGGCTCGACGGCCCAAGGCAGCGCACCAGCCGGCGAGCACCGCCGAGGAGGTTCGCGGCGCCGGCGGCGGCGCGGTCGAGGACCATGTGCATGAGCGCCGGCCCGCCGACCTCGCGGCTCCCTCGGTCCCCGGGGGCGCGCGCGTGATACGCTGGGCGCACCTGCAGGCGCGCAACGATCGCTCGGCGACGACCATCGTGGTCGTGACGTTCGTGGTGCTGGTCCTCGAGCTCACCTCGACCAGGCTCTACGCGTACATCGGCAGCACGCACGCGACGTCGGTGGCGCTGTCGATCGCGCTGCTGGGGCTGAGCGTCGGGGCGCTGGTCCGCGCGCGCTGGTCCGCGTGGGCGGGCGCTCGCCGCGCCGCGCCCGGGCTCTCGGCCGCGCTGCTCGGCCTGGTCGTCGCCGAGACCTGCGGCCTGTCGTTGCCGTGGCTGGTCGTCGTGTCGCTCGCCCCGTTCGCGCTGGCCGGGATGTTCGTGGCGGACGCCTACGCCGCGCGCGGCCGCGACCGGGTCCGCACCGCCTACGCGCTCGATCTGATGGCCGCGGCGGCCGGCTGCCTGGTCGCGCCGCGCCTGGTCGGCCCGCTCGCGCCGACGGAGATCGTGGCCGCGCTCGGCGTGCTCGGCGGCGTGTGGGCGCTGGCCGTCGTCGAGCGCAGGCCGCGCCTCGTCGCCGCGACCGCGGTGCTCGTCCTGGCGCACGCCGGCGCGCTCGTCGCCGGGCGTGCGGGGTGGATGCCCGACGGCGCGCTCGCGTCGATGCTGCGCTCCGACCTGGGCACGGAGAAGGCGCTCGCCGAGGCCGGCGCGACGCCGCGCGACGTGCTGGACTCGGCCTGGAGCCCGCTCGGCCGGCTCGACGTCGCCCGGGTGCGGGGGGATGACACCCGCCTCGGCGTCTACACCGACGGCATGAGCCCGACCTTCATGGTGCGCGCCGCGGAGGCCCGCGCCGGCGCGTTCGAGGACACCTGGGGCCTGCTCTCGTCCTTGCCGTACCGCGCGCTCCGGCCCGAGCGCGTGCTCGTCCTCGGCGCGGGCGCCGGCGCCAGCGTCTGGCTGGCCAAGAAGTACGGCGCGACGCGCGTCGACGGCGTCGAGGTGAACCCGGCGATGCCCCGCGTCCTCGCCCGCTGGCGGCGCTTCGCCGGCGACGTCTACCACCAGCCGGGCGTCCGCTTGATCATCGCGGACGCGCGCCGCTACCTCGCCGACACGACCGAGCGCTACGACCTGATCGAGCTCGCGCTGGCCCTCACGGGCAACGGTCACGCCCAGCCCGCCGGGCTCGAGGCCCACCTGTACACCGTCGAGGCCGTCGCGCTGTACCTGCGACGCCTCACCCCGACCGGCGCGCTGATCTTCATCCACAGCGATCCCGGCAACGCCTACCGGCAGCTGCTCACCGTGCTCGAGGCGCGGGCCGCAACGGGCGTCGCCCGCGACCGCGCCCTCGACGGCATCGCGGTCCTGCGCGACCCGCGCCCCGAGACCGCCTATCGGTACCTGCTGGTCGTCGCGTCCGCGCGGCTGCCGCTCGACGTCGTCGACGCGCTCGACGTCGAGCCCGCGGAGCTGCTGTGGGGGCCCGGCGATCCTCCTGAGCGCGCCGCGCAGCTGCTCGATCGTGCGCAGCTCGGCGCCACCGCCGCGGACGATCTGGCGCCGGTCCACGACGAGCGCCCGTACTTCTTCCAGAACACCCAGGGCCTGCGCGCCACCGCGCGCGCGCAGCCCGGCCGCCTGGGGGCGCTGGTCGGCGCCGTCCTGCTCGTCGGCCTGCTCGTCGTCGAGCGCCGGCGCGACCCGCGCTCGTTCGTGCGCCCGGCCGCGATCGCCGCCGGCCTCGGCGCCGCGTTCATGTGCGTCGAGCTCGCGCTGATCCAGCGCTTCACGCTCGCCGCCGGCGGGACGCTCTACGCGATCTCGGTCGTGCTGTTCGGGCTGCTCGCGTGGTGCGCCGCCGGCGCGTGGTTCGTCAGCGGCCACTGGCGGCGCCGCGCGCGCGGCGCATCGTGGGCCTGCCTCACCGCCGCGATCGTCGTCGCCGGCAGCGCCTGGCTCGCGCGCGACCTCGCCTGGCTCGAGGCCATCACCAGCGACACCGCCCGCTTCGCGCTCATCATCGCGGTCCTCGCGCCCGTCGGCGTCGCCCTCGGGTGTCCGTTCCCCGTGCTGCTCGCGCACGAGGGCGCGCCCGCGAGCCGCATCGCCAGCATGTGGGCCATCAACGGCGCCGCCGCCGTCGCCGGCGGCACCATCGCCGTCCTCGCCCTGCGCGTCGCCGGCTCGACCGACACCTTGCGCCTCGCCGCCGGGCTGTATCTGCTGGTCGCGATCCTCGCGCGGGGCGTCACGCCGGCCGGGTCGGCCGGCTGAATCCCCGATCCCTGATCTTCGTGGCTGGCCCGCTCTCGCGCGCGCGGCGCTGGGTCAATCGATCAGGTCGCCGTCATCGTCGACGGTGATCGACAGCGCCTCGATCGCGCGCAGGTCCACGGCCTCGAGCCCCTCGATGCGCGCGCGCACCCACGTGCAGTACGCGGGCACCTCGAGCGTCGGCGCTGGGACCTCGACGCCGCGGACCGCGTCGATCACCTCGACCTCGAAGATCGTCCCGCCGATGACCCCGAACCGCTGGCCGCGCAGCGCGAGCGGGATGTCGGGCGCGTAGGCGCGGGTCTCGACCACCTGTCCGACATTCCAGGAGCGTCCGCGGCCGGTCGTGCGCGCGTCGAGGACCGCGGGCGCGTCCTTGTGGTAGAGGCCCCCGACCCCGGTCAGGCTCCAGGGCTCGTCGTCGACGCGCGCGACGTGGCCGCGGACCCAGCCGTCCTCCGGCTCCTCGTAGGCCTGACAGACCCACACCGGGATCACGTCGAACATCGCGGCTTGGGGACCGGCGAACAGCTCGGCCGCGAGCTTCAGGCAGCGGGCGTGTTCACCCCGGCCAGGACCGAAGATCCCGGGCCGGGCAGGTGCGGTGGCGGCCAGGAAGCTCGGCCAGGTTCCAGCTCGGCAGGCCGCGCGCGCGGCGGCCGCGTGCCGCGAGCGGCCGTCGAACACCGCCTGCACCTGCGCGATCGTCATGGGGCGGACTGTAGGCCAACCGCGCCGCCCGGGCGATGCGGGGCCCTAACCTGCCCTAACCTTGGTCCGCCACGGTCGTGATCTCGGGGCCGTGCGCGCCGATCACCACGGTGTGTTCGAACTGCGCCGACAGCGCGCCGTCGACGGTGCGCACGGTCCAGCCGTCGGCGTCGGTGCGGGTCGCGGCCGAGCCGGCGTTGACCATCGGCTCGACGGTGAACGCCATGCCCTCGCGGATCCGGTGCCCCGTGTGCGCGCGGCCGACGTGCGCGACGTGTGGGTCCAGGTGCATCGCGCGGCCGATGCCGTGGCCGCCGTAGGCCTCGACGATGCCGCCGGCGCGGCCCACGTGGCGCACGATCGCGGCGCCGATATCGCCGAGCCGCGCGCCGGGCACCGCGGCGGCGATGCCGGCGTCGCGCGCGCCACGGGCCAGCGCGACGAGGGCGCGCGCGTGCGGCGACGCCTCGCCGATCACGAACGTCGCCGAGGTGTCACCGTGGTAGCCGTCGAGCTCGGTGGTGACGTCGATGTTGACGATGTCGCCGTCCGCCAGCCGGACGCGCGGGCTCGGCACGCCGTGACACACGATGTCGTTGCGGCTGACGCACACCGCGGCTGGAAAGCCGTGGTAGCCGAGCTGCGCCGGCCGGCCACCGAGCGTGGCGGTGTGCGCGCGGACCAGGCGGTCGATCTCGGCGGTGGTCATCCCGGGCGCGAGCCGCGCGCCGACGTACGCCAGGGTCGCGGCGGCCGCGCGACCGGCGCGCCGCATGCGCTCGCGCTCGACCGGCGCCAGGATCGTGATGGCCACGCGCCGACCGTGCGCCCGCCGGCGCGCCGCGTCCAATACCATTTCGATCTCGATGCCGACGACGAACTTCGGCATGATCGCGCCATGAGCTTGCAGCAGCTGCACTACTTCGTCGCCGTGGCCGAGGAGCAGCACGTCACGCGCGCGGCCGAGCGGCTCCGGATCTCGCAGCCCCCGCTCAGCCGGCAGATCCAGGCGCTCGAGGACGAGCTCGGGCAGCCGCTGTTCGAGCGACGCGGCCGAGGCATCGTGCTCACCACGTTCGGGCGCTACTTCGCCGCCCGGGCGACGGCGCTCCTGGATCACGTCGCGAGCGTGCTCGCCGACAGCAAGCGCTGGCCGAGCCCGCCCTGAGGCACGCGCGCACGCGGCACGAGCTCCAGATCCTCCGTGCGCCCGGCGAGGCGCGCCTCGGTTCACTCGTGTCGGACCGAGGCGCGGGAGGCTTGCCCCTCGACGAGGGGAGGCCTCGCGAGCCGGCGACGACCTTTCAGAGGACCTCAGGCCTTGTTCGTTCCGATGGGGCGCCGGTCGGCGCGGCGGGCGTCTAGCGTCTCGGGTAGGTGCGCCCGACGAGCTCGCGGCCCGGCGATGAGCCTCCAGGGAACCTCAGAAGGCCTCGCTGTTGGTGGCGATGCCGGGCTCGCCCGCGGCCGGGCCCGTGCCCCCGCCGGCGCCCGCGGTGCCCAGCATGAAGGTGACCATCGCGGAGGCCGGCGCGACCCCGGTGTACGCGATGCCGATCGAGTGCCCGCCGGTGCCGCCGCCGCCGATGCCGCCGACGCCGCCGACGCCGCCCCGGCCGCCGCCGCAGGCGTTGTAAGGGAACGACCCGGCCGTCCCGGGGTCGCCGCCGGGGCCGCCGGCCTGCCCGTCGCCGCCAGGACCGCCGGCGCCGCCGGTCCCGGTCCGGATGGTCACCTCGGCGAAGATCAAGCTGGCGTCGAGGCTGATGATGCCGATGCTCGCCCCGCCGGGCTGGCCGCCAGTACCGCCGCTACCGCCACAGCCGCCCGTGCCGCCGGCGCCGCCGCTGCCGCCGCCCAACACGCTCCCAGCGGGACAGTTGCCGAAGCTGCTGCTGCCACCGCCGCCGCCACCGCCCTGGCCGTGGGTACCGACGCCGCCGACGTCGCCGGCCACGCCGGTGTACCCGTTGGCGCGGATGGCGCCCTTGCCCATGCCGGGCATGCCGGTGCCGCCCACGTCGCCGACCGCGCCGACCCTGCCGTTCAGGCATCCGGACGTGCTCATGTGCATCCCCAGCCCGAAATTGGCGGGCCCGGGCGTGCCGTTGTCACCGTCGTAGCCGTAGTACGCACCATCGCCGCCCTTGCCGCCGGTCGAGGCGCCGGTGCTGCACGTGAGCGTGACCGCCGGACCGCCGGGGATCGAGATGCCCGTGCAGCCGCCGGCGCCGTTATTGCCGCGCGTCCCCGCGGTACCCTGGCCGACGGGAGGGTCGCCCGGGTCACCCGGGCGGGCATCGCCAGTGACGATCAACACGCGGCGGAGCGACGCCGTGGCGCCGTCAGCGACGATCGCGATCGACGAGCCGCCGCTATCGCTCGCGGAGGCGGCTTGCACGTAGAGGTCCGACAGCACCGTGGTCGCGGCGCCGCTGCCGAGCCGGAGGGGGATCACGTCGGGGATCGCGGAGATCACCGTGGCTTGTTGCGGGTCGTAGATCCAGGTGCCGCAGGCCAGGCCGCCGTAGAGCCGCACCCCGGCCGGTACCGTCACGCCGCCGACCAGCGCCGCCCCCGAGCACGCGTACACTGCGCCGCCGCTTGGGACCTGGGCCAGCGCCGCGGCGAGCGTCGCCATCGGACTGGCCTTGCTCGACGGCACGTTCGCGTCGTCGCCGCCCGTCGGGTCGACGAAGACGCCACAGCTGTCCGCGATCGGCGCGGCGCTGACCGCCGGATCGCACATCCCGACCGCGGCGTCGATGGCGGCGTCGACGGGGGCGTCGACGGTGCCGCTGTCGATCGGGTCGTTGTTGACAGCCCCGCATGCGGGGACAGCGAGCAAGGTGACCAGCGCGCAGGCAGCACGTCGGGTTCGCATCGTGGGACCTCGTGGCGAGTGGGCGTCGAGCGAGAGGTTCGCCCGAGCGCGAGCCTGCGACGATATCATGTCCCCTGCCGGCGACAGGATCCGTGCGTACGACGAGGCGCCGGCAACTCGCCCAGTCACGCCGAGGTTGTCCGCGACGTGAGCCAGCGCGGCGCCGACGCGCGCCTTGGCCGCCATGACGTGCGCGAGGACGGCCCGCCGGTCAGGCCCGCCGGTCAGGCCTGCTGGTCGGCCGCGCGGTATCGTTCGCCCATGTGTCACGGGTCTTCATCGCCACCGCGCGGCCCCAGCCGAGTCTGGGCGTGGCCGAGGGCGGTCCTCGTGGATCGCCGCGGTGACCGACCCTGAGTTGGACGGAATCCGGAACGTTCGCGCCGTGGCCGGCATCGCATGACACCGTGCCGGTACGCGCTCGCATCGACCGACTCGTCGCTCGATGGGTTCGGCCGCCGGGAAGGAATGTACCGTATGCCTGAGCACGAGCTCGCCGCCGTGGTCGATGACACGATCTGGACGCTGGACCGCCCCGTGTGGTTCGGCGGGGTCCGGCTGCGCGCCCGCACCACGGTCGTGCGCCTCGACGACGGCAGTCTGCTCCTGCACAGTCCGGCGCCTCCCACCGACGCACTGGTGGAGCAGCTCCGCGCGCTGGGCCCCGTGCGCTGGCTGGTGGTGCCCAGCTGCTTTCATCATCTCGGGACGCCGGCGGCGGCGGCGCGCTTCCCCGAGGCGCAGGTGGTGGGGCCGGTGTCGGCGCTGGCCAGGAACAGGGCCTTGGTGCTCGACGTGGACATCCACGGCGCTCAGTTCGGCGAGCGGGTCCCCGAGTTCGAGGCCTTGCCGCTCCGGGGCGTGCCGTTTCTCGACGAGACCGTGCTCTACCATCGGCCAACGCAGACCCTGCTGGGCGCAGACATCGTCTTATGCGCCGGCGCCCAGGACCACTGGACCTGGCGCTGGGCCGCGCGCCTGACCGGCTGCTACGAGCGCGTGCGCGTGCCGCCCGACGTCAGGAAGAAGATCGCGGACAGGTCCGCGGCCGAGCGCGCGATCCACGCCATCCTCGAGCGACCGGCTCGACGGCTCATCGTCGGGCACGCCGACGTGCTCGATGAAGACTGGCGCGACCACCTGGCCCAGGCCTGGCGATCGGAGGGCCTGGAGGTGTAGGTCGCACGCGTCGCGCAGCCGGGTGACGCCGCGCGCGCGGCCGCGCGATCAGTACTTCCGAACTCCGCCAGCCGCTCCAGCGTGCGCTCGAGGGATCGGCGCGGTCGGCTCGACGCGGTGCGCGCGGTGTCCAGCCTCGTGGACGGCTGCCTCCCGTGCTCCCGATGCGGTCATCGCGCGCGGATGCGCAGCCGCGCACCGACGGCATGCTCGCTGTCCGTCCTGGATGTGCTGCTCCGCGTGCATGACCGGTCGCTCGTGGGGTGCACAAAGCGCGCCGTGGCCGCCGACCACGCCGCCGACCACGGAGGCGTTCAAGCGAGGGGGGCGTGAGCCCATTCGCACACCGCGCGAAAGCGTCGAGCACAGCGCGACGGCGGCTCCTGGGCGAGCGCGTCGCTGGTCTCGACGTCCGCTGGCGGACTGGGCGCTCGCGGTCACCGCGTCGAGAGACGACCGGTCGCACGCGGCGCACGCGGGGGGGGCCGCTCGTTCGCGCCGGCCGTCCACGCCGGCCGTCGCGCCGGCCCGCCGGCCCCGGACCTGTGCGCGCCGATGGGGTGCGACTCAGTCCTTGGCGACTCGTTCCGTTCCGGTCCTTCGCGGTTCCGGCCGGGCGGACAGTCCGTGCGGCGCACGGCGCGCGCGGCGCGGATCAGCGTCGCGTCATCAAGATCAGATCAGAGCTCGAGACCGACGAAGAACGTCATGAGATGCCAGGGTTGCGGCCCATCGACCCACATGTCATTCCGGTTGACGATGATGCTGCCGCCGGTCCGGTCGGTGTACGCGAACTCCGCGCCGTAGCGCAGCGCGCCGCCGGCAGCGCGGAACACCACGCCGCCGGCCATCGTCACCGCGGGATCGTAGTCGCTGCCGACCACCAGCGCCGGCGGCCGCCGACGTAGCCAGTGAAGGTGCGGCCCGCGGCGCTGACCAGCCGCAGCTCGAGGCGCGCGCCGAGCCCGCCGGCGACGTCCGACGACACGTCGTTGCGCCAGGTCGCGAGCGAGACCTCCGGCGCCAGCGTGACGTCGACGTGGCGCCCCGAGGCTGTCCCCGCGATCCGCACCCGGACCGGCGCCCCAGCGACGTGCAGCTGCAGCCCCGCCGTGGGGAGCCACTCCCAGATGTCATCGCGCTGCTCGCGCACCACGCCGAGCGTCAGCCCGCCGTCGGCCATGACCTCGGGCCCGGTGATGCGCGACTCGGCCGCGGCGCTGGGCGGCGCAGCGCCAATGACCGCGACCGCGACGACCGCAGTGAGCTGGATCACGATCGCACTGGTCCTGATCATCTCGCGACCATTGCACGGCGAGCGTGCCTGCGGGTGGGCCGCCTTCATCTTCATCCACCAGCCGCCGGAGGCGCCGCACGCTCGAGGCTCCGCGCGGCACGTGGCATTCGTGGAGTTGCGGCATGGTCGCAGCGGCACAGATGCCCGACGCGCCACGTTCGCCGCGCGCCCTACGGCGCGAGCCGCGCCGGCAGATCCTTGGCGCGCTGGCTGGCGCGGAACTCGATGATGCGGAGCTCGGCGCCGCCGCTGGCGACGAACGGATCTTCCGCCATGATGGCCTCGATCTGCCCACGGCTGCCGCCGAGGGCCAGGATGATGCCGCCATCGCGGGGGATCTTTCGGCCCGAGATGAGGAACGTCCCCGCGGCGTAGTGGCGATCGAGGAACGCGACGTGCGCCGACATCATGGCGTCGATCTGCGCCAGCGGGACCTTGTAGACGAGCTCGATGACGAACATCCCGCGAGCTTGCCGCATCTCCGCCGCCCGAGCGGGGCGAACGGGCACGCCACGCGAGCCGCTCAGCGCCGTCGGGCGCAGCTCGGCGGGTGTGGTCGCGCCTCCGGATCCGGGTCGCCCAGGCCGGGGTCGCAGCGGTCGCAGCCACCGGCCTCGAGGTCAGCCCTCGGCGACAGCTTGGCCCTCGTCCACGTGGCCCTTCGTGCGGGTGGCCGCGACCCGCATTTCAGCTCGTGCTATTTCGCGAAGGCTCGGCGCGCCCACTCATCGAACGGGCCCGCCGCCGTTACGCCGGTGTCACGGTTCCACCAGTGGCCGAGGGCCTGCACGTCCCCGAGGCTGGCGCCGGTGGCCTCGCAGAACACCAGGATGATGGCGATCGTGCCCAAGCCGTCGACGCGGAGCAGCTCATTGGCGACCCGCGACGGCGCCGTGCCCGCCGCGAGGGCTGCGCGCGTGCGCCTGATCTGCGGCTGGAGCTTCGTGCACAGGTGCTCGTGCTGGTTCCCATCGGGTGGCTGGTCATCCGCTGGATCCATCGATGGAGTTTGCCCCCGGTCCCGGATGGCCGCGCGCCGGATCGGAGGGTTCTCGTCGGTGAGGCCTGCGGCCGGACGCTGGCGCGTCACGGCGTGTCGTCGGTGCGGAGCAACCCGTGGTCGTCCTCGCACGATGTCATCGACACCACCGCGGCGACGCACGCGCACGTCGGCTGCGCCTGACACGCTTCCGGCAGCGGCTCACACCGCGTCTGATCCAGCGGTCGCCCGTCGAGGTCGGCGTCGTGGCCCTTGAAACGCGTCTCGCAGAACTGGCCCGGCGCGCACGCGGTGCCAGCGCAGGTCGGGCGCGGGGCGTGTGCGACGCTGGGAGGCGGCGCCGGCACCGGCGTGGCGCCGCGGCCGCGCCCACAGCCGATCAGCGCGAGCGCGAGCGCGAGCGCAAACCGGATCACGCCTCGGGCTCCGGCTCGACGTCGTGGTCCTCGCGCTCGGCTGGCGCCGGATCTGCAGTCAGCACGGTGCGCCCCGCGCGACCGAGCGCCGCAGCCTGGGCCGCGGTGACGCCCGTGCCGCGCACGTCCACCAGCGCGAGCGCCGGCAGCTCGATCAACGCCGCGACGTCGTGCACCGCGGTGCGCGCCAAGCTCACGCGCGCCAGCCGCCGCAGGCCGGCCAGCGGCGCCACGTCGGTGACGCCGGTGTCCGCCAGGTTGAGCTCCTCGAGCTCATCGAGCCCGGCGAGGGGCGCCAGGTCGCGCACCGGGCAGCGCGCGAGCTGGAGCGCACGGAGCCGATGCGCGCGCGTCAGCGGCGCGAGGTCCGCGACCGCGGTCCCCGACAACGCGAGGTGGATCAAGCTCGCGGTCGGGACACCCGCGAGGCTCGCCACGTCTGTCCCGTCGAGCCAGAGCCGCTCGAGCGCCAGCCCGGCCAGCGGCCCCAGCGCCACGACCGGCGCGTTGATCAGGCGTAGCTCGCGCAGCGCGGTGAGCCCCGCGAGCTGGGCGAGGTCCGCCACCCGCGTCCCCGAGAGATCGAGGCTGGTCGCCTCGCGCAGGGCCGGCGAGCCGAGCACCGGCGTCAGATCGGAGATCGGCGCGCCGTCGAGCGCCAGCCGCCGGAGCCGGACCAGGCCGCGCAGCGGGGCGAGGTCGGTGACGCGCGAGCCGGCCAGGCCCAGGCCTCGAGGCCGAGCAGCTCGGCCAGCGGCGCGAGGTCCGCGACGGCGGTCGCGCCCAGGCGCAGTCGGGTCAGCGCGGTCAGCCCGCGCAGGGGCGCGAGGTCGCGCACCGCCGTGCCGCTGAGATCCAGGATCCGCAGCCGCCGCAGCCCGGCCAGCGGCGTCAGGTCGATCACCGGCGCCCCCGGCAGCTCGAGCTCCTCGAGGAGCGTCAGGCCCGCGAGCGGCGCCAGCGACGAGATCTGCGACGGCAGGTCGCGGTGCGGATCGGTCGTGGTCACCCGCAGCCGGCGTAGCCGCGTCAGCGCGGCCAGCGGCCCGAGATCGTCGACCGCGACGTTGACCGCGTCGACGGCCTCGGCGTCGAGCCCGAGCGTGGCGTCGCCGAACCGGATTGTGGGCACCGCCGGGATCATAGCGCCAGCTTGTACTCGGCGACCAACCAGTTCATGAGCGTCAGGTCGTCGGCGTCGTTGCCGGTCAGCGCGCCGTAGCTCTTGATCGTCGCCTCGGCGATGCCCGGCACGTAGTCGGCGGCGACCTTGCCGACGGCGGCGGTGGTCGGGTACGTCGCGTTACCGCCTCGCGCCGGATCTTCGTCGTCGCGTGCGCCACGCCCTCGCACAGGACGATGTCGTTGAGGTTGATCGTCGTCGGTGGCTTCTGCTCGTGGATGGTCAGGTGCTGGAGCTTCGAGAGCTCGATGATGCGCGGCTGCTTGAGCTTGAAGTTCGAGTCGTCGCCGCCGTCGAGCTCGCCCTTGATGCGGCGCAGGAACAGGTGGCAGTCGACAGCCTTGTCCCAGGCCTTGCGAAAGTACTCGCTGACCGCGCGCTTGACCTCGTCCTCGAACGTCACCGCGCCGCCGCCCTTGGTCTTGCCCGGCGTGAAGGTGTGCCCGGCGTACTTGCTGGTGCCGAGCTTGCGCCGCGGCAGCTCCTCGAAGTGGGCGGCGTTGGTGACCTTCTCGTCCTCGGACATCGCCTCGAACCCCGCGCTGCCGTAGTAGCCCTTGTCCTTCACGGTGTTGTCGGCGAGGTGGCAGAACTCGTGGACCACCGTCGCCGTCGACCCGTTCTTGTCGACGACCTCGGCCACCTTGCGGTGGAGGTGGACCTGCTTCTTGCCAAAGTTGGCCCAGCCGCCGAGGCCGATCTCCTCGTCGTCGCGGTTGTAGTCGGTGTTGAGCGAGACGTCGATCGTGGTCTTGCGGGTCTGCAGCTCGACCTTGGCCTTCGCGTAGACGGCCTTCGCTGTCCCGGCCTTGGTCCCGAACACCTCGGTCAGCCCGGTGTCGTCGGCGATGGCATCGTCGATCAGCTTGACCGCGTCGTCCATGATGCCCTCGACCTTCGGCTGATCGGTCGTGTTGAGCTTGGTCTGCGCGTCCGCCACCGACTGGTAGATCCGCGAGCGATCGGCCGTGTCGACGACGTTGGCGAACTCTGCCTCGTCGAAGACGCCGGGCGACGGGAAGATCCGCTTGATGATGTCGGGTATCGGGTCGGTGACTTGAGCTTGTTCTCCTTGGCCATGCGGGTCAGCGCCGTCTCGATCGAGGCGATGAGCTTGTCCTCGGGGATGGTCCCGGCCTTGAGCATCGACGTGATCTCGGCACCGGAGGGCACCCGGAACAGCCGCTCGCCGACGTTGCCATCGGCCCCGAGGTGGCGCTCGCGGCGGCTCGAGCGAGCGCGCCGCGGTCGCCGTCGAGACCTGGCCGTCGAGGTGCACCCCGAACGGATCGTCGCGGCCCGCGGTCGTCGGCGCCACCATCGGCGCGGTCGGCGCGGCGGTCGGCGCCTGGCGCTGGACCGGCAACGCCGACGTCAGCGTCCGCTTGCCCGCCGCCACCCCGGTGCTCGCCTCGGGGCCGCCCGCCTGTTCCCGACTCGCCCTGTCGAAGCTCATCTGATCAGTCTACGAATCGCTCGATGCCCGACAATGACCGCCATCGGGTGAGGCGAAGACTCCCGCAGCAACTCCTCGATCGCGCCAGGCGACGCCGCCGACACCCATGGATCCGGGCGACTCGGCTCCTGGGATGCCATCATCGAAGCCGTGGGCGGTGAGCCGCGCCGACCGCACGCGGGTGTCCCTGGCGCCGAGGGCCGCCGACGGTGAGCATGGTGCGGAGGTCGCGTTGTCGGTGCGCGCCCGTTCCGGCGAATCTGCGCGGCGTCAGCGGCCTCGTGAGCGGATCGGCCGCCACCCAGGTCGTGGCGCCGCTCAGCAGCCGCCCAGCGCGAAGGTCGTCCACGTGGCGTCAGCGTCCTCGTCGCCGTCTGTGAGTTCGTCGGCTTCGACCTCGTCACCATCGGTGACCGCGGCACCGGTGGTGCGCTCGGATTCCTCGGTGTCGGGCTCGCCGGCGTCGGCGTCCTCGTCCTCGTCAAGTTCATCGATCTCGGCCACCTCCGGCACCCACGCGTCGTGGAGCTGTTGCGCGGCGATCGCGTCCCTGGCACGCGGCGCGCGTCAGGTACAGCGGCCCATCGGCATAGACCACCCCGCGGCCGTAGGTGACATAGGCGGTGGACGCACAGCCGATGCCGTAGCCCGAGCCGTCCGCGTGCGTGACGCTGTGCCCCAGCCGCGTCAGCTCGTCGGGCCCGTTGCGGCCAACGCGCCTCCCGCCGCGCAAGTACATGTAGCCCGTGCTGGTCTTCTCACGCACGCCGTGGCTGACGGTCTCGCGCCACAGCGCGCCGGCTAGCAGCCCGGCGCGCTGACGCTTCGAGGGCGTGACGTTGAACGGCTCGCAGCGCCCGTCCTCGTCCGCGGCCGCCACGCGAGCGTCGCCCCCCACGGCGTACGCGACGCCACCGCGGCGCAGCAGCTCCTCGAAGCTGCGCCGCGTCGCCTGCTGCACCGCGTCCGGAACGAACGGTTCGAACTCGCACTGGGTCAGGTCGGTGGCGACCCGCGCATGTTGGGCCAGGGCGCGGTCGCACCCAGCCGCGTCTGCGAACCACCGGCTGTCGCCGACCGCGACCGCGTCGACCAGGTCCTCGGACGGCAGGTGCACCACAGCCCATCGAAACTCAGGCGCGCGGTGATGCCGCGGCTGCGGCCAGTCAGGGTCAGCGTCGCGCCCCCGCAGGTGGTAGCGTCGATCGTGTCGACACCGGCCTCACCGCTGATGTCGATCCGCGGACCAGCTGCCCCGCCCGCCCGCGGCCGGGACGACGTCCCACCGCTGGCAATGCGCGGCGCCGTCCTCCGTGCTGATCAAGAACAGGGTGCCCCGGCGTCGCCAGCCCGGCAGCGGCGGCGCGGGCGGCGGCGCGGCTGGCCCCGGCGGGACACACGCCCAACCGACCACAAGCAACGCCAGGCCCCACCTACGCACGCCGTTCAGACACCGCGGCGCCCGCGAGGCCCGGAAAGCTGGCCCGTCCCGCGCCGCCGTCCTGCGCCGCAGCCAACCGCGGGCGCGGGCGCCGGGGCGCTCCCCTCCCCGGCCATCGGTCGCTCCGGCCATCCGGTCACGGCCGACGAAGGAAGACTGGGTCGGCTGCACCCCGGCGGCCAGCGGGCCTTGGCGACGGCGCGCGCCGGCGCTCGGGCGGCGGCGCGTCGGCGAGCCAGCCGATGACTTCGCAGTCCGCGCGGGTCAGCGGCGGACGGGTGGATTGTTGTTGATTGATAGAAGTGGCTGGCGGAGCGCCCCTCCTCGATCTCCGGATGAGGGACCGTGTGCATGCACCAGTGCTCGCCGACGTGATGCGCGAACGGCGCGTGTTGTCGTTCTTGTTCGGCACGTGCGGCGGGCGCGAGGCGCAGCACGACCCAGCGCCAAGGGGTGTCGCGACCCAGCGCGCCCCGCTCGTGCACCGCCAGGTAGAGGAGCTCACCACCGCGCTCGACCATTCCGGCGAGGGGGCCGTCGTACCAGTCGTCAACCCACAACATCCGGAACTCGTCGGCTGCGTGTCGGCGGTCCGGCGTGAGCGCGACGTCGGAGAGGTCCATCGGGTCGGCGGCCATTGGATGTCGAGAGCATAGCGCCATCATCCCGCGCGGGTCGGGGGCGTCTCGCGATGGGTGCGAATCAGTCGCGACTGGCGATCACCTGCGCTCGGGGCGTTTGAGACAGTCGTGCGCGCAGGAGGACGGGCCGTGAAGAAGCTGCTCACTTTGATCGTTGTTGGCTGGGGCGCGTTCGGCATCTACCGCGGGTTCGACGTCGGGCTGCCCGCGTCCCCGCACGGGGTACCAGTGGGGCAACGTCGCCGCGTTCGGCGTGGTTGTCGTGGCGGTGTTGCCGGCACGCTGAGCCTCTGGCGCGGGCTCAGCGGCGACCATGCCCTGATCGGGAATTGGCACGGCCCCGCTGGTCTTGGTGCTGGCTGTCGCCGCGACCGCCGGCATGATGCGGCGGAGCGGCGGCATCACCGCGCGGGAGTGCGCCGCGGCGCTCGATCACATGCGCGAGCTGATCGCGGCCAAGGACCGCACCGGCCAGATGCTCGCGCGCTTCGACGCCCAGCGCTCGGTGCTGGCCGCGGGCTGCAAAGGCGCGGGCGACGCTCGACAACGGCGATGCGTGCTCGCCGCCACGTCGTTCGACGAGCTCGAGCGCTGTCCACAGTAGCCCGCCCGCCCGCCGCGCCGACGCCCCTGGAGCCGGGTCGCAGCCGATCGGATCCAGGATCGGATCCAGGCTCGAGCGCTGACCAGCCTCGAACCTGCGGCGACCCGAGCTGCTACGGCGGGTTGACCGCAGACGCCTTCAGGCGTTCGTACACCTTGACGAACACCGGATCGACGACCGCAGCGAGCGTCGAGTTGAAGCGGACCTCCTGGTGGCTGCGCTGAAAGCCCGGCGGTCTGTTGGGATGCTGCAACACAGGCTTGCCGCCGCGGTAGCGATAGACCACGCCCCTGACGTGCAGGAAGTAGCCAAACTTCTCCTTACCGCCGACGCCCACCCACAGATCAGCTCGCTCGGTCCCGTCGGGAACGCGGCCTGCGGGCGGGTCGATCGGACGGTGCCCCGCGCCGTACCAGAAAGGCCCGACGCGATAGTCGGGTCGGCCGTCGCCGACTTGCACGTACTGGTAGCCCAGCTCACGCAGGACCGCCTCCACGGACCGGGCCACCTCGTCGCTCGATGTCGCGTAGTAGCGGTTTCGGTGCCAACCCGGGCGGGAGGCACATGACACCAGCGACGCGAGCAAGGCGGTCATGATCAGGGCCGCGCAGGACGATGTCCGCATTGTTGACAGGAGACGTGCTGCCGCAGAAGTCGCAACCTTTTCTCGAACGGGTGGCCGCGGGGCGCCCCGAGCCGCGTCGCCGCCCGGCCCCCTCACCCCGGGTCGCAGCCACGTCGGACCCACCCCGCGTCGGCCGCCACCCGGTCGGCAGGCCACCCCCCACCGGCCACCCGGTCGGCAGGCAGGCAGGCAGGTCAGGCAGGCAGGCCGCAGCCACCCGGTCGCCAGGCCACCCGGTCGGCAGGCCACCCGGTCGGCCCGCAGCGGAAGGTCCGCGTCTCAGCAGGTCGCCGCGGTCAGTCGCGCGCGGCTAGGCACGCCGCCAGCGCGGGGTCGCGGCGGACGTTGGCGTCGTAGAAGAACTCGTCCAGATCGAAGAGCTCGTCCGCGAGTCGCAGCGCCGCGGCGCAGTTGCCGGCGCGCGCGCGGATGACGGCGCGCTCGAGCGTGCGAGCGTGGGGACTGGTGGCTTCCGCGATGGGCGCCACCGGCGGCGCCCGGCGAGGTTCGCTGGTCCGCGTTCGCGCGCACCCAGCCGACGAGCCCAGCCACGACGATCAGCACGCCGGTGATCGCGAGGGTGCCCCGACCACGGCGGGCCCGAGATCGAGGTGCAGCCCGTCCGGGGCCCCGTCGCTGCGATCGGGCGGGGGCTCGCTGGCGGCGGAGCCGACGATCGGCGCCGCGACGATCGTCGCGATGCCGATGCCCATGACCACCGCGCCGTTGTGGCGGCCGCAACCGGTCACGACCGACGAGAGCGCGAGCGTCAGCACGAGCGCGGGCGGAGTCCGCATGGTCCGACCTGATGCAACTGCCTCGCCACGCGTAAGCCGCCGATCTTACGTCGCCTGGTGTCTGACCCTCGCACTCCCTGCCAAAGATCGGGCACCACGTCCGTTGACCGCAACACCTGCTGGAGCCGCCGCCGCTCGGTCATCACTGCCCGCTGGCGTCCCGATGGGTTGCGGCTCGACCTGCGGCCTTCGAGCGACTGGCCGCGACGCGGACCTGCGCGGACCTGGCTACGCGCCGATCATCAAGCGGCGGGCGACGTCCGGTGCGACCGGGTAGACGCGCTCGGGCGGCAGCTGGCGCCGGGCCTGTCCGCGTGCCCCGACCGCAGCTGCTCGCGCATCTTCGCGACGCGCGGGGTCAGGTCCTCGATCGACCTCACCCACGTCGAGACGAACTCGCCGATGATGCTCCGTCCGAGCCCGACCTGGATGCTGTCGTGATTCAGCGACCCGCCGCGCAGGTCGCGCTCCGGGTCCCACTGCACGTGGACCACGGCGTCGCGAAACTGTCGCGCCCACTCGTCGGCGGTCCGGAAGACGGCGCGCTCGGGCGACGTCAAGACCCCCAGCTCGAGCGCGCGCTCCCACCCCGCGCGGTGGAGCCGGACACCGAGGGTCCGCTCTTGACCGGCCTTCTGGCCCCAGTTGCTGCGGTGCATGAGCCAGAGAAACGACGGCTTGATCCACGTCATCCGCGAGAGCGAGAACGGCGCCACGAACCGCTGCGCGGCGATCGCCGGCTCCGCGATCGCCGGCGGGTACGCCTGATAGACGACGATCGTGTCGCGATCGTAGTCAGCCCGGATCTCGCGACGCGCACCCACGACGCGACTCTAGCAGCGCAACGCGCCGGCGAGACGTGTCGCCGTCGCGGGATCGTAGTCGAGCATCTGCCGCACCAGGTCGCCGAGCACGCGGACGGAGCCCTCCGGATGGCGAGCGACCTCCGCGAGCAGGACCTCCAGCACGGGTGTCGTGCGGGCGAAGGGCAACGAATTGCGAATCCGAACCTTCTGCCGGACCGCTGCGACCCTATTCCCGAGAGCGGCGATGGCGGCGCGCCCGGATCCGGGTCGCCCCCGATCCGGGTGGCTGTCCAGGCCACCCAATCCAGCGGGGTCGATCCCGCGGCCGGCGATGGCGGCGCGCCGCGCCTCGTGCGATCGTGCCCGCGGGAGGCATCTCGATGACCACGACCACTGACGTCGAGCGAGCCTTCGCGGCTGTGATCCACGGGTACTACCGCGATCCGCGACCGACCCAGGCCGCGCTGGCCTTGACCGGGACGCTCGCGCTGCTCGCGAGCGCGCCGCCCGAGGAGTTCGGTCGGTTCGGGCCGCTGATCTACCTGTTCGGGCGCATCGCGCGCGAGGCCGACGACGCCCGCGCCGCGCTCGCCGAGGTCGTCGCCACCTATCGCGGGCCGGACGCGCCGCTGGTCGAGCGCATCGTCGAGGTCGACGCCCCGGGCTTCCCCGACGCGCTGACGTTGCCGATCGAGGATCCGATCCACCTCGATCTGCTGTGGGCCGAGTTCTTCGCGACCGGCCGGCGCGACGCCGTCGCGCGCCTCGTCGGGGTGCTCGACGGGACGGACCGGGTGCGCGCCCACGTCGGCGCGTGGCTCGCCGAGCGCCGGTGGTTCGCCGGTGGCCGGCGGCGCGCGCACGCTGCCGCCCTCGCCGCCGTCGGGCTCGACGTCGACCTGACGACGCGCGCGATCCGCACCGACGGTGACCTCGATCTGTGGGCCTGGCGAGCCGCCGAGCAAGGCGTCCAGGTGTTCCCGGTGCTCGGGCTGGCGCCGGCCGACCTGCTGGCGCTGGCGTTCAAGGGCTCGGCCCTGTGGTCGCTGCGCCTCAACACGCGCGATCACCCGCTGGTCGCCGAGCTATGTCGGGCCGAGGCCGAGCGCCCCGGCGGCGCCGGACGGCGGGCGCTGCGCGAGCCGGTCCCCGCCGACGCGACGCCGTTCCGGCTGTGACCCCGCGCCGGCCCCGGGTCGCAGCCAACCGGTTGAGGGGGGCACAGTCGACGAGCTGCGCCCGCTCCAACACGGGGCGCCCGGGATCCGGGTCGCCGGGATCCGGGTCGCCTCCAACCGGATCGAGGATCCGTATCGAGGGACCGAAAGCTATTCCGCGGGCTCCGGTTCGCGGCCTCCCGGTCGAGGCGCTCCGCGCGTCACTCCGACAGGCGGGCCATGACCTCACGGTCCGAGAGGCGCGCCATCAGCTGCTCGACGGCGCTCCGCGCGTCACTCCGACAGGCGGGCCATGACCTCACGGTCCGAGAGGCGCGCCATCAGCTGCTCGAGGGCAATCCGGTACGTCGACTCCATCATCTCGGCGGTCTGGTCGACCTTCTCGAGGGGGAATGTGCCTATGACGGTCTCGGCATACGAGAACCTGAACTCGGGCTCATCGATCTTGCGGATCGCGAACGACCAGCCCATCTGTCCAGACACGCCCCGCGATGAGGTCGCCCGAGGTCACCTGATCGATCTCCGCGGCGAACCGCTGGATCTGGACCTGCGCGATCATCGCGTCGGGCGGCGCCACGTCGTCGAGGCCGACGACGGTCACGACGGCGAACATGGAGGACAGGGCGTCGCGGAGGTCGCGGCGTACGAACTCGCGAATCTCCAGTATGCGGATCTCCTTGGTGGTCCGCGCAGGAATGGTGTACTCGTCGGGGACCTGCGTGGGATCGAGCACGACATAGAGTGGACGTGGGATCTTGGTCGCGACCAGCGGTAGCGTCGGTTCGATGTGGAGCGCACGGGTGTTGACGGGCTTCATCGCACACGCGGCCAGCATCAGCGCCACCACCGCCGCCCCCCATGCCAGGCTCTTGGTCGTCATCCGCCGAGGATGTTCGAAGCCGAGACCGCGCGCAAGGCCGTGC
Source organism: Myxococcales bacterium (assembly GCA_016717005.1). Taxonomy (NCBI): domain Bacteria; kingdom Pseudomonadati; phylum Myxococcota; class Myxococcia; order Myxococcales; species Myxococcales bacterium. The sequence goes on from JADJUF010000037.1 coordinate 851,918, forward strand.
CCGGTTGTGCGGCTGGGACCGCGGCCCGGCGGCCCCAGCTCCGCACGATCCGCCGATCCGATCGGTTGCGCCTCGGTTCTCCGGCGCCTTGGTTCTCCGGTGCATCGGCAGCGGAACTCGACACCTCGACCAGCCTGCCCTAGGTGTCGTGATCCATGAGCAGATCACGCCGATCCGATCGGTTGCGACTCGGTTTCTCGGGGCGACTCGGGGCTCCGGTTCGCCGGCCGCGATCAGCGGCGCGCGGCCAGCGCGGCATCGAGCGCCTCGGCGGTCGTGCCGGCGGCCCTGCACGCGTCCGCCCAGGTCTCCGGCGGTCGCACTGAACAGGTGGTCGCGCACGGCGTCGAGGCCGACCCCGCCTGACCGCGATGGTGACCAGCAGGCCGCCGAGCGGGTACGTGTCGGCCTCCCGGGCCTGGCCCGGAACGCTCTTCATCGGCAGCGCGGCGACCGGGGGCGATCGCCGCGCGTGTGCTGCCAGTCGGCGAGGGCGCGCCCGCCGTACTGGCCTGACGCCCACACCGCGATGCCTTCGCCGATCAGCCCCGAGCCGGCTGACCCCACAGCTGACCGGTGATCGCGTGCGTGGCCTCGTGGGGACCAGCCGCTTCGAGGCCGCCGTCGGGCGCCGGGTCAAAGCGGATCACGGGAGCGCGGCGCCCGACGCGACCGCGTGGCCATCGCCCGGGTCGCCGGTCAGCGTCTCCTGCTGCGGCGGTCCGGGTACACGCAGATCGTCATCGCCGCCGGGCGGCGATTCCGTGCAGGCGCTCGGCTGCGCGCGCGCGATGCCGCGGGCGATCGCCGACGACCGCCGCCTGTCGGGCGCCGCCGCGAGCTGCGCGGGGAACGCCACCCGCACCTGTGGCGCCTGCGACCGCGCGGTCGACGGTGCGCCACGCGATCCGCCGCGCGCGCCGCCAGCGTCGCGGGTCACCCGCCGTCGGCGCCCCGCACCCAGGTCCCGGTCTGGAGCCGACCACGCACGTCGGCGAGCAGGCGGCCTCGCCGTGGCGGATCGAATTGATCTCCGCGACGCCCGGGGTGCCGGTGCCGGCGTAGAGCAAGAACGCCGGGTGAGTGGCATCAGCGGGGACCACCGCGATCACGCGCTCGCCGACGCCGGCGTAGGTCTCGCCGCCGACCACGATCCGCCTGGCGTCGACGGAGCGGCACCGCCGCCGCCGAGCGCCGCGACCACGGGCGTTCACCTGCGCGCCGCCGTACAGGATCGGGGTTGGGCGGCCACCCGACGGGCCTGCCGCGAGGTCGATCGACGCCGGGCACGATCGGGCGCCCGCGAACAGCTCGCGGACCCGCTCCGCCCGAAGGACGATCGCGCGGTCAGCCGCGTCGTCGCCGAGGGTGCCAACGACCAGGGTGGGCGTCCCCGGGCCAGCAGCGTCGTCCGGCGTGCCCGTACCGGGTACGGCGAAGCGCCTGCGGTGCTGCAGCGGTGCCGGTCGCAGGGCGGTGGCGGGTCGGTCGTTCGGCCTCGCTTGTCGCCGCGGGCCGCAGGCGACCGCCACGAGGGCCGCCAGCACCGCCGGCGCAGTCCCGAGTCGCACCATCGGGCGAGCGTACACCCGGTCCGGAACGGCGCCACCTGACCGTCGCGACCTGACCGCGCGCGCGCCTGACGCAGCGACAGCGAAACCTGCACACGTCGGCGGCGGGCGTGATGCCCGCCAGGAGCTGGCGCCGTCGCCAGGGCTGGGACCACCGCGGGTGGTCGCGCAACTCGAGCTCGAGCCCTGATCGTAGAGTCCGTGAGGGAAGCGTAGCGCGGCGAGCGGCCGGGTGAAAGGCGGATGCGCCCGGATGCCGGCCGCGGCTGAAACACGAGCGCGGCTCGGCGTTGCGGACCGCGTACTGATGGGTTGCGACTGATCCGGACGCGACTCGACCATCGCCACGCCGCGCAGACGCGGGCTTTCTTCTGTGCGCTAGATCTTCCTCGGACCCGAGCGCCACTGCAGGAGTGGATGAAAGTCGCTCGATCCGCGAATTAAAACGCCACGATGCAGCCGATCGACATCTCATCGCGATCACGTCGTGCGACGCGGAACGCTGCTGCCGCGCGGGCTGCTTCGCAAACGCGATCTAACGATGAGGCATGCGTGACCGAACGCCCAGAACTGCGGGCACTCTTGCGTCCTGATCCCGCTTTGGGATAAGGTCGCGGCGATGGGGCGAGGCGGAGCATGGGCGAGGCGAGGAGGGAGTCGTCGATCGAGCCAAGGGCGGCGGTCAGCGCGAGTCTCGACGCACTTGGTCCGGCCGCCTGTCTGGCTCCCGCAACGACGGCGCTCGCCCGTCGATAGGTCGGGCGCCCATGCCCCCTGACGCCCAGCGATGGTCGGCCAGTTGCCGCACGGCCCGGAGACGATCTGGGCGGGCTGACAGGCCGAGAAGCGCCGAGAAGCTACCTGCCCCCTCGAACGCTCGAACGTCCGGCATAGAACGTGAGGTCCTGATGCTCCAGAACACACCCCGCAGCACCGGAAACCTGACGAGCACGCGCACCGCGCCTGCGGTCGCCGCGGCGCATGGCCGCGCTCGCCATGACCGCCAGGCCATCTCGCGCCGACACGGTCATTCCGGCCGGGACCAATATCGTCAATCAGGTCTGACGCCGGCGGGTTCGCCGTATCGACTCCAGGGCAGCGTCACCGTCCCGCTTGGGGCATCACCCGATCGAACCAGGCGCATCGGTCATCTTCGCCAGCAACAGCTACGCCATTTCCGTCGCCGGCGAGCTCGCCGCGGTGGGCACCACGGCGCAGCCGGTGACGTTGGACGACCGGCGGCATCCTCGTCGACACGACCGCGACCTCCGTGCAGCCTCGCATGTCCGCATCACCGGCGCTCCAGGGCAATCATCTGGCAAGGCCAGCAGCGCGCCGCTCACGACCAACGACGCCACGATCGTGAATGCGTCGTCTTCGGGGTCGTGGTTCAGCCAGGGGGGGCCGTGATGCCTCAACGACGTCACGATTCGCAGCACGACAAGTTTCACGTATGGCCTACAGGTCGATGCGGGCACGGTCGATGTCGAACACCGCACGATCTCGACCCTGGGCATTCTGATCTACGCCAATGGCACGTCTGTAGAGAGCGTGCGCAACAGCATCGCCACGGGGGCGATCTTGCGCGCGTCACAGGCGGCGGTGTCCTTGTTGTACACGAATGTCTTTCGTTCTTCCAACATACCTTCCGGGGCGACCGTCGGGCCTGGCATCATCCAGGGGAACCTGATCCCGTCATCACTTGGAAAGTCGCCTGACGTCGAATCCGCCGGGGCGATTCGGCGCACACGATGGCAGCGACCTTCGGCGCGCTGCCGCATCCAGGTGATCCGACGCCAGGCCTGTACGGAAAGCTCTGGTCATCCACGACGGTGACCGCCTCGGCGATTGTGCAGGGCGACCTGACGGTCGCGTCGGGGTCACGCTGACGATCGCGTCGGGCGTGACGTTGACGTTTGCGAGCACGGATGTCATGGAGTCTGGGGACGTCTTGAGCCGCGCCGAGCTTCGTGTCGAGGGACAGCCTCGTCGTGCTCGGGCCCGCGACCCTGACCGATCGACGCTGGGTTCCCGAAGGGCCTCTTCATGCTGCCGACGGCGAGCGGCACGCCGACGTGCGCAACCTCACGATCAACAACGCGTCGACGGGGCTGACGATGCGCAGCGGCGCGACGACGCTCGTCCGCCTCGCGGTCACGAACGCGACCGGCGCCGCGGTCCGCGTCGAGAGCGGCGCGCCGGTGCTGGACGCCTTCACGATCAGGAACTCGGCCCGGCTTCGTCGTCGGCGGCGCGCCGCGATCGCGAACGCGGTGGTCCACAGCATTCCAACGACGGGGTCCTCGTCCAGGCCAGCACCCGGGGCCATCAGCGCTGACGTCGTGAACAGCACGATCCATGGCGCGCCTACCGCCGCGGGTCGACGCCGTCGCCGGTGCGTCGGCGGACGTTTCGATCGCGAACAGCATCATCTCGAGCAACGTCACCGGGCTGAGCCGGACATCCGGCGGCGCGACCTCGCTCGGCTTCGCGAACTCGGACATCTGGGGCAACTCGACGGACTACGATCTCGCGGCGACCGTCGCGGGCCGACGGTCGGGTCGATCAGCGGACACTTCGATATAATCGAATGTTTCATTCGAAACTTGCGGCTTGTTGACAACGACCCGCGGCCGCATGGGTGGCTAACCGCACCGGAGGTGCCCCATGCCGCCGCAGCCTCGTCCCCCCGCTCGATCCCCTCGCCTCAGCCACGCTCGGTCAGAGAGGGACCGCATGGCGTTCCTGGCAAGACCGCCCACCTCGGCGTCGCGCTGGTCGCGCTCGCGGTGTTCACCGGCGGCATGATGAGGTTCTTCCCCGAGACCAGCCTGGCGATGTCCCGGTGGGCGTTCGCCGGCACCTGGAACTGGCTGCTGGTGCTGGCGTTGTTCATGGGCGTCGGCTACGTCGGCGATCGCCTGGCGTGGTCGCGATCGTCGCGCGCGCTGCAGTACCTGGGCTTGGGGTCAGCGTGATCGCGCAGGCCCCGCTGCTGCAACCGCTGTTGTGGGCCGCGATGCTGCTGGGCGCGGGCGATGCCCAGACGGTCATCCTGCAAGCGGCGACGGTCACGCTGGCGATCTCGTCGGCCTGACCTTGACGGTGTTCGTGACCCGCCGCGACTTCTCGTTCCTCCGCAGCGCCTTTGATGGTGGGCAGCTTCGCCGCCCTCGGCATCATCGTGGCCTCGATGATCTTCGGCTTCAGCCTCGGGGCCGTGTTCGCGGGCGCCATGATCCTGTTGATGGCCGGCTACATCCTGTACCAGACCGGCCAGATCGCGCGGGACTTCCCGCCCACCGCCCACGTCGCCGCCGCGCTCTTGCTGTTCTCCACCATCGCGACCTTGTTCTGGTACGTGCTGCAGTTCCTGATGTCGTTCGGCCGCGACGAGTAGCCATCCATCCGGCTGGCAGCGACCCGGATCTACCGCGACCCGGATCGGCGACGTGCCGGCGCCTGCGCGAAGCGCCGGCCGCCGGTCCGGGTGGCCGAAGCGCCGGCCGCCGATCCGGGTGGCCGCCGATCCGGGTGGCTGCGTCCCTGATCCTGGATCCCGGGTCCGCTTCGGGTCGAAGCCACCCGGTCGAGGAGGGCCCCGACAAGGCCCGCCGGAGCCCCCGAACCGGGTCGCCGCCGATCGGATCGGGAGCCCCCGAACCGGGTCGGGGCCGATCGGATCGGGGCGCTCCGCTCGACTCGCGACCGCGCGATGTCAGTGCGGAATCAGCCGATGGGGTCGCCGCGACGCGTGCTGGTGATGGTCGCTGATGATCGCCTCCACGTGGACGACGCTTGGCGCGTCGACCAACTGACGGAGGTACTGGTTCCGGTTGCACACGCCCATCAGGTCGAAGGTGAAGTACAGCCCCATCAGTGGGTTCACGTACAGCTCGCTCCCCGCCGTGCGTGGCGAGAACTGCACGTCGCCGAACGCGCCACCCAGCGCCGCCGCGATGCTGCCATTGACAATGCTCGCGGGCCCGTCGTGCGCCTGCACCGCGTGGGCCACCGCGCGCAAGTAGAGCGCGCCTTCCTTGGTGTGGCGCGAGATCGAGAACGCGCCGTGGTACGCGCCGTCGCGCTCCAGCGCGGCCACGTTCTCGAGGAAGTGCGAGTGACACACCCCGTGGTGCGCGTCGATCCCGAAGCCGACACACGCCACGTGGCGATGCGCGATCGGTAGCTGTCCCACCGCCGCCAGGCTCGTCATGTCCTCGACCGGGGTGCCCAGGCCGGCCTCGTCGCCAAACATCAACAAGTCCGTCCCTCCGTCGATCAGCACGATCGCGTCGAGGTCGAGCCGCGCGACGAGCGTCTGGTACGCGAGGAGCAACTGTCGCACGCCCACGCGCTGGAACGCGTAGACCGTCGCCGTCAGATCTTCCTGGGCCAGGAACCGCGCCAGCGCGCGCTCAGGAAAATACATATCCCGACCCTGGGTCTCCGCGATGACCTCGTAGAGCGCCGGGCCGAGCTGCGTCGCACCGTTCAGCGCCAAATTGCTGAAGCTCAGGTTCGCCAGGTGCACCGTCTGACCGCGCCGCCACAGCGCGTGCGCCAGCGGCAGGCCCGCGTACACATCGAAGCCACCGCCCGCGCCGGCGATCAGGATGTGTTCGCACTGCGCCAGATAGCCGAAGAGCGCAGGCTCTGCGATCGAAGTTGTCCGTGGTGCCCGCCTCAACCGACTGCGCTTTCGACGCTGCGACAACGGGCGCAGCTTACCACGAGCGAGGCATCTCCGTCGAGTTTCGCTCGCCACGCCGCGACGTTGCGTTGCGATCGGCCCCCCCTGATCCGGGTCGCAGCCACCCGGTCGCGGGGGTGCTGATCGACAACGGCTACACGATGCCGACCCGGCCCCCGGTGACGCCCCCCCGATCCGATCGGCTGCGACCCGGATCGGGGTGACCCCTGATCCGGGTCGCAGCCACCCGGTCGCGGGGGTGCTGATCGACAACGGCTACACGATGCCGACCCGGCCCCGGTGACGCCCCCGATCCGATCGGCTGCGACCCGGATCGGGGTGACCCGGATCGGGGGCTGCGACCCGGATCGGGGTGACCCGGATCGGGGCTGCGACCCGGATCGCGGGGCGATCCGCTCGGCCTCGTGGCGCGCTGACCAGGTGAGGCGCGGGAGCGGGCGCCGGCGTGTACGCTCGCGGCGTGGCAGCAGCCAAGCGTGGGGACAAGAAGCGCAAGCCGCGGGCGACGCCGACGGCCAAGGCCACCGCCTCTGCCAGGAAGGCGGCGGCAGCCAAGCCGTCCAGGCGGGCGGGGACGGCGGCGCGGAGGGCGACGACGAAGCCGGCCGGGAAGGCGGCGGCAAGGTCGGCAGCGCCAGCCAAGCCGGCCCCCCGGGGGGCGACGGACAGGGCGGTCGTGCTGCGGGCTCCGGAAGCGTCGGCGGAGCGGCCGTACCTGCACGTCGGGCATGGGGTGTCGTGCGCGCGCAAGACGTGGGGGCTGGTGGCGATCTTGCGCGAGCCGCTGCGGGCCCCGATCAAGGGCCTCGGCGCGCCGGTGGCGCTCGACACGATCGAGGCCAAGGTGGGCGAGCGTGTGGTGGTGCTGCTGCACGACGCCGACTCGCTGCAGTGGGTGGTGGCGGCGACGTATCCGAGTCCGGGGCCGCGGGCGGACCAGGGCGAGGCCACCGGCGAGCAGTGGGCGGCGTTCAACGAGGCGGTCGACGCGACGCTGCAGCGGCTGCACCAGCGGCAGCCGATCGCCGCGGTGATCCGGCCGATCGATGAGGAGTACGGCACCGCGGTGTCGGACTGGCACGCCTGGAGCATGGGTGAGGCGCCGCGCTACATGCGGTTCCTGTACGCGGCCGGCCGCAAGGCGCGCTGGTACGTCGAGCACGCGTGTGACCTGTGGCGGGCCTGGCTGGGCGAGCAGCCGCTGGCCGACCAGCAGCGGGTGATCGACGCGCTGGCTCCGGAGGCGCGCAAGGTGCTGCGGGCGCTCGGCGGCGTGCCCCAGGCGCAGGAACCAGTGAAGCCGCCGCCCGAGCCCACGCTCGACGAGATGAAGGCGGCGTGGGCGGCGATCCCGCCTGAGGCCGACGTGGTCGCGGCGTTCGCGGCGGCGTTCGCGCACCGCGGGCTGGCCGAGCCGTGGGACCTGTTCGGGCTGCAGCACGCGCTGCTCGACCCAGCCCAGCGCACGCCCGCGCACGCGCCGCTGCTGCGCGAGGTGCTGCGGCGCGCGCTGGCGTCGCCGGGGTGCCGGTGGCCCGACACGCACTGGCGCCCGCACCTGGTCGACGAGCTGGTGCGGGCCGGGCAGCTCGACGAGGCGCGCGCCGAGGTGGCGCCGGTGGTGCTCGGCGCCAACTCGTACAACGACAACAACTGGGAGACGATGGTTGGCCTGTGCGACGCGCTCGGCCGGCGCGACGACGGCGACGCGCTGCACCGGATGGCCGAGCGCTACGTCACGGGCTACAGCCTGGCGCGCAAGGTCGCCAAGCTGGGTGACGCGCGCCAGCGCGCGGCGGCGTCGCGGGTGGTGCGCGAGCTCGCGGCGCCCGCGCTGGCGCCGGCGGCGCTCGACGCGCTCGACGACGACGCGCTGTCCCACGCCGCGTTCCTGTTCGAGAGCCTGTGCAAGCAGGCCCTCGCCGATCAGGCCCTGGCGGCCGAGGGCGCGCGGCTCCGGGCTGCCTCGGTCGAGCGCCACCGCCGGCGCCAGGCCGACGCCGAGGCGCGGTTTGCGCGCGGCGACACGGTCGATGTTCCGCAGCTCCTGCTGCTCGTGCAGGCCCGGCAGGGCGCGGCGGCGCTGGAGGTTGCCGAGGTCGAGCGGCTGGCGCGCGCCGCCGCGGCGCACCCGGGCCTGATCGTCCAGGTCGCCGCGCTCGCGCACGCCGCCCACGGCACGAACATCGACGCCGCGCTCGCCGTCTACGGCGCGCTGCTGGCGGCGCCGATCCCGCCAGATGGATATGCACGCACGTCGTGGCTGTACGCCGCCAACAACGCGCTGATCGTCAGCCACGCCGCCCGGCGCTTCGCCGACAGCGCGCGCATGGCCGACCAGGTGGTGCAGTACGCGCCGGAGAATCCGCACATCACGCACGCGGCCGCGTGCAGCTACGCGGCGGTGGGGCGCCACGACGACGCGCTGGCGCAGGTGGCCCGCGCGGTCGAGCTCGGCTACCCCCACCTCGACCGCGTGAAGGTCGACCCGCACCTCGGGCCGCTGCTGGCGCGCGCCGACTTCCAGGCGCTGCTTGGGAAGCCGCGGCGGTAGCGGCGACCCTGGGTCCGGGCGCTGCGACCTGGATCCGGGTCGCAGCCAACCGGATCGGCCAACCGGATCGGCGGGGTCGCTGTTGCTTGTAATACGGCCTGGTGACCACGAGCTCGCCGGCGGGCCGGCGATTCTGCGATGCGATCTGTCGCACCTCACCCGTTCCTGCGAGCCGATCGGTTGCTACTCCACCCCTGTTGCTACTCGACCCCTTCGTCGGGCCCAAGGCGTTTTCGGGGAGAAGTGGCGGGGATTCCGCGACGCGATCCGTCGCGCGTTCACCCGCGCAGGGTGTTCCGAGAGGTTGCGACCCTCGATTGGGGCGACCCTCGATTGGGGGCGACCCTCGATTGGGGCGTCAGGGGCGATGGCGGTCGGACGGCACGTACCCGCCGCGGAGGAACTGGTCGCGCAGGCGGTTGATGAGGTTCCAATGTGACCACGCACACATTGGTTCGAGCCCGCGACACTCCACGCGCGTCGCGGATCGCGAACTCCCATCGGCCTCGTGGATCTTGTAGCCGCGCGCGGTGTCACCGGTGAACACCGGCGGCACGTCGGCGATCAAGAATGGCAGGCGGCCGATCCGGGTCGCCTCGACAAGGAATTCGTTCACCACGAACAAGACGCGGTAGATCCAGCCCTTCATGAGCTCGTCCGCGCTCGGGGCGGGGCTGCCGACGGGGACCGCGCCGTCGAGGATCGCCACATGGTTGTCCTCGAGCAGCTGCGCGATCGCGTCGTGGCGCGGGGTCAGGTGGATGGCGTAGAGGTCGCCGATGTTCCAGCGCGGGCGTCGTCGGGTCGGGGGCATGATGGGTTCGATGTCTTGCGGCGGCGACTTCTCGGCGCGCGGCGCGCAGGATAGCGTGGCGCCGTGGGCACCTGGCAACTGGGACCGTTCGACAACGACGGCGCGGCGGACTTCCTGGCCGAGGCGGAGGAGGCGCCCGGGCGATCGGTCACCAGCGCGCTGCGCGCGGTGGCGTCGGCCAAGGCCAGCGACGAGATCGACGTCGATGCCGGCAGCGCGACGTGGGCGGCGTGCGATCTGGTGGCGCTGGCGTTCGGGCGGCCGGGGACGACGGCGCCACCGCCGGACGTCGCCGCCCTGGCGGCGCGGATCAAGCCGACCGAGGCGATGCGCGAGCGCGCCCTCGCGGCGCTCGATCGCGTCGCGGATGTGCGCCGGTCCGAGCTGGCGCAGCTGTGGGCCGAGGGCGCCCAGGCGAAGGCGTTCCGGGCCGAGCTGAAGAAGCTGCGGGCGCGGCTGGTCGACGCCGCGTCGGGCCCTCCGCCCAAGGCGCGCGCGCCGAGACCGCCGCCGCCGCCGGCGCCGCCGTGGATCGCGGGGCAGCTGCTCGCCACGGCGCTGCGACCTGGCTGCTGGGTGGTCGCGCAGATGCTGGAGTCGCCGTACCTCGCGATCCTCGGCGGCACGTCGAAGGCGCAGCCGACCCCTGCGAAGGTGGCCCGCACAGCCCGCACGCCCGAGGTGCTCGCGGTCCTGTGGGTGGCGAAGGACGCGATCGCCGGCTGGACGCCGCTCGGCGTCGCCGCGCCGCTCGCCGCGCCGCGCCCGCTGTACTCGCAGGAGTACCCGCCGTCGTACCAGTGCACGCTGTACTTCCCCGACGGCAGCGTCCGCGACGTCCCCGGCCGCGAGTGCGTCGGCGTCGAGTACATCGTGCGCTGGGGCGCGGTCGACCTCGACGAGCGCCTGCGCGCCACGTTCCTCGGCGGCGGCTACGTGCCGCACCTCGCGTACCGGCTGCGCTCCCCTGACGATCCGCCGCCGACGTCGGTGGCGATGGGCCGCCGGCGCGGCCGAGCGGGCCGCCGTCGTCGTCGGCGATCTGCGCGTCGACGATGGGATCCGGGTGAGCTGCTCATCGGCTCCGGCTCCGGCTCATGGGGGCTGGCGGGCTGCGGCGAGCTGTGGAAGAGGTCGCGCCGAGCGATGGCTTCGGCGACCACCGCGCCGTGGCCAGTCAGAGTCTCGTAGCGAACCTGGACGACCTGATCGAACATCCTCGTTTGGTCGTCGCGCTGGTTGTGACGCTCGAGATCCAGCTCTGCAGGGTACGCGATGCACAGGGTGACGTCGTCCACCCAGCGCGCCTGGACCCGACGACCGGGTGGCAGCCGATCGGATCCGGGGGCGCCGCAACGCCCGCCGGCCCACGCCGCGGCCCGAGGCCCGGGATCCGGGTCGCAGCCAACCGGATCGGGCCAACCGGATCGGCGGGATCCCCCTGATCCGGGTCGCAGCCACCCGGTCGAGGGGCCACCCGGTCGAGGGGCCACCCGGTCGAGGCGCCACCCGGTCGAGGGTGTGCTCGCAGGGTGTGCTCGCTGTTCCACGGAGGCACGATCCAGATCAGAGCGCTTCGACGGTGATGCGATCGCCATCGCGTCGCGCGATCTCGAGACGCTCGGGATCGAGGGCGAGCGCCGGACGTCGGATCACGTCGCCCGAGGCGCGCGACACGATGTCGACTTGGCCCGCGTGCGCGAGCACGATCCGCTGCCCATCGCCTCCGATGGTGAGGTCGCCCGCCAGGGTGAGTTGCAGTGGGATCCGCACCACCGAGCCATCGCGCGGGTCGTGGACCGCGACGCCGCGGAACGCCTCGCTCGGATCCGGATCGTCATCGGGCTCCCACTCGGGGTCGCGGAAGATCGCGACCTGGCTCGCGCCCACGGGACCGGCCGCGAGCTGGTACCCCCATTCGCGCAAGCCCGGTCCCTGGGTCAGCGCCATCTGGATCGCCTGGTCCTCGGCGAGCGCATGGTCGCCAGGCACCACGACCACCGTGTCGTATTGCTCGCCGTCGCCGTGGCCGCGCACCGCCAGCCACCGACCGGCGAGGCTTGCGACCCGGTGCACGTGGAACCAGGTCCATCCGGTGATCGACAGCCATCCGCACGGGCGCCCGTCGATCAGATCGTGGATCTCCAGCTTGCCATCCCGCCGGGCCACGAAGCCGTACGCCCGGTCGCCGAGCGTGGCGAGCCCTCCCGACAGGCTGTGTCGTCGGTCTGCTCCGACCAGGTCCAGCGCAGGCGTCATCCCGTCGGTGCGCCAGACCCGGATCCGGCGTCCCTGGTCACCCCAAGCCGCGAGCCAGCGCGCGTCGGAGGTCAGCTCCACCCGGTCGAGCGGCCACTCGACCGGCAGGCGCACCCGCGTACCGTCGAGCCAGCAACCCACGCCGTCAGGCTCCGGCCAGGCCAGCACCTGATGGCGGAGGACCACCCCCGTGTCGGGCACGGTCGCCGCGGCGAGGTCGGCGCTCACTTGCACCCCATCGACTTGGGGGTCGCCTTCTCGTCGGGCGTGCTGGCATTGATGCCGTCGACGGCGCGACGGATCCCCGTCTCGCTGAGGCCTTTCGGCTGCGCCGACGTCGGCTCCAGGTCGGACGGTTGCGGCGACGCGGGCCGCGCGCTTCCGTGCTGCAAGCGCCCCGCCATCGGGCCGTTCCCGGGCGTGACCTCGACCTCGATACCCTGCGACGCCAGCTGCTCCGCCGTGTAGCCCTTGTGTGCGTCGCTCGAGGAGCGCCCGTCGATGTTCTTGCGGATCTTGAACATGTCTTTGACGTCGTGCTCGTTCTCGGTTTTCCACAGCGACACGCCGTCGGTGTCGCCTGCCCGGAAGCTAGCCTTGTTCCCGAAAAGCCACCACAGCGGTCGCTCGAAGTTCGGGTTGGCATTGTGGACCAAGACTGGCGTGCCGTCGCCGACGAAGTAGGTCGAGACCTCGGCGACGTGGAAGTTGAAGGTGGCGACGTCCTCGGCGGTGTGCTCGTCGGTGAGCGCCGCGATGGCAGCGAGCCCGCCGGTGGCAGTCCTCAACACGTCCCCCTCCGCGAGATCACGCGCCGCGACCCAGCCGTGGTCGACCACAAAGAAGCGGTGGTTGAGGGTGGCGGTGATCGTCGTGTCCCCAGCCACGATGTGGCGCAGCTCGCGCGCGTGGCCGCGGTACACGTTGAGCACCTCGTACGCCCGTCGCGAGCCCGGGCGCTCGGGGTCCTCGGCGAGGACCCACACGCCCACCTCGATGCGCTCGATGGGACGCGGGCCCTCGCCCGTCAGGACGCTGGTGCCGGCGACGAAGCAGGGCTGCAACTCGCCGAGCCGCGCCGTCACCTCCTGCTGCGCGGCCTGGGCACGTGCTGCGGCGTCGGCGGCCACCTCTCCCGCGTATGGATTGGCGTCGCAATCGCGCGCCAGGGTCTTGCCGTGCCGCCCGCTGAAGTCCAAGTGGCCGTCGGCATCGCGCGGCAGCGGCTCCGGCTGCGGGCCAGGCCGCTGGACGCCGACGTCCGTGGCCTCCCGGTGTGGCTGGTTCGGCTTGCCGGGCTCGGGAGGCTTCGGGCCGGGGTCGGGCGGCTTGGGCTCGCCGCTGCCGGACTCGGCGGACTTGGGGCCCGGCTCAGGCGGCTTGGGCTCGCCACTGCCGGACTCGACCGGGCCCTGCTGCCCCGCTCCCTGGGGCTCGTCCGGGCGCGGCGCGCTGGGCGGCGGCTTCTGGTCGAGGTCGGCCTGGTCGCGGGCGCGCTGTTCCTGCGCGCGCTTCTTCGCGAGGGTCGCCCTGGCCTTGTCGATGTCGCCCTTGGCCCCAGCCAGGGCTTCGCGCGCCTCCGATGCATGGCCGTGCTCCTCGAGGAACTTCTTGCCGTCGCGGTAGCTCTTGATCCGCTTGGAGGCCTTGGCGACGCCCCAGGTCGCCGCCCACAGCAGCAGCTTGGCGGCGTCGCCGACGATGGTCGTCGCCATCATCGCCGACGCGTGCTCCATGTCGACCACCGACTTCGCGCGGATGGCGGCCTTGAGGGTGTCGACCACCTCGCCGAGCATCACGACCGCGTCGAGCCCGAACTCGATCAGCAGCACGACGTCGAGCGCGACGTTCACGCCGGGGATCTGTTGCAGGATCAGGATACCGACGGCCGTGGCGATCATCTTGACCGCGTCGGCCTTGATGGCGTTCCAGACCTCCCGGCCCGCGGCGCTGAGGTAGCCGCGTTCGTGGGCCCACGTCAGGGCCCGCGTGATCGAGTCGGCGGACGCCGCCCCGGCGAGGCGGGCGTCGAGCTTGGCGAGCTCGGTTTGGTACGCCTCGACGCCGTCGAGCGGCCACGTGGCGGCGACGCCGCCGCCGCCGAACGAATAGAGGCCAGCGCCGACGGTCCAGCTCAGGACGCGGATGAACTTGCGCGCCACGGTGGCGGGGTCCGCGCCGGCCTGCTGCACGAACTGCAACGCCGCCTGCAGCTCGGCGAACTTGGCGCGCTGTTGCTTGTAGTACGGCCTGGTGACCACGAGCTCGCCGGCCCGGATCTGCCGGACCTGATCGGCGAGGTCGCGCTCGTGCTCGAGCACGGCGCCGTAGTGCGCGGCGAGCCGCAGCCACGAGGCCATCGCCGCGGCGTAGCGATCGGTGGGCTCGCTGGAGCCGGCGGCCAGGCGGCGGTAGTTCAGGACGTCGCGGACCAGCCCGTCGGCATCGAGCTGGCGCGCCTGATCGAGCGTGAGAGGGAGCCCGCGCGCCCAGACGGTCGAGCCGATCGCTGCGACGCCGTCGAGGGCGCGGCTCCGCTCGGCCCGGTACGCGGTCTCGAGCTCCTTCAGGTTCGCGTCGATGCGCAGCTCCTGGGACATGCGCTCGGCCCAGGCCGCGGGGAAGCCACCGCCATCTTCCTCGAGGATCGTGTTGCGATCGCGACGAAACGTGAGGAAGCCCAGGGTCAGCCGCTCGTCGCGCGCGAGCTCCTGGCACTTGTCGATGAACGGAAACAGCACCGCGTCGTCATCGATATCGTCGGGGCGCATCAGCGTCAGCAGCAAGACCAGGCGCGTGCCATACGCCCGCTCAGCCGGGACGTTCGACCGCTCGAGCTGCGCGGCGTTCTCGACCTCGGTGTCCAGCGTCTCCTCGTTGTCCTGCGGCGCGGGCTGCCGTTGCGCGACGGCCTGGGTGACGGGCGCCGGCGTGGTGGACGCCGGCCGCTCGACGGACAGGGCCGGGGCTGGGGCCGCGACCGCGCCGCTCGCGGCCCGCTGGCCGAGCGCATCGGCCTCTTGCTCCAGGCCGGGCGCGTCATTGATGGCGATGCCGCGCACCTGGCTCGTCACGGCGACGCGGCCCTGCCGCTGCTGGACGACATGGGCCAGCTCGTGGCCGATGAGCTCGCGACCCGCCTGCGACTCCGGATCGTACTGTCCCGGCGCCATGTGCACCGAATTGCCTTCGGTATA
The DNA here is from genome assembly GCA_016717005.1 of Myxococcales bacterium. Lineage (NCBI taxonomy): Bacteria > Pseudomonadati > Myxococcota > Myxococcia > Myxococcales > Myxococcales bacterium. The sequence continues at coordinate 867,027 of JADJUF010000037.1, forward strand.
GGCGCGGGCGCCGAGCGCGGCCGCCCGCGCCGAATCTGGGTGGATCAGCACGTCGCCGAAATCAGCGTGGAGCGCGCGCTCCATGATCGCGCGCACGGCGGGCGGGAGCGGTGTGCCGCTGGACGTGGACGGGAGCGCGCGCGGGTCGGCCGTGGTCTTGGCGTCGCGGAGGTCGCCCTTGGCCTGGATCGGCACGTGCAGACCGAAGGGGTCGTCAAGTGCGGCGAGGCGCCCCGCGCGGTGCGATGCCGACTTGCTGTCGATCTGCTCGTTCTGTGGCGGGTGCTCGGCCCCGTCGCGCTCCGGCCGTGGGCGAAAGCCCGCGGTCAGCGTGACCTTGCCGGGGTAGCGAGCCGGGCTGGGTGCGGTCTCCTCGGCCTCGTGTAGTGTCCCCCCAAAGTCAAGATACTCGCGCACCCGGGATTCGGGCAGTGCGGGCAGGCGAGTGACGGGGTCGTGGTCGACGGATGTGGCTCCGCGCGGACAGGCGCTCGCGTGGCTCACGAGGCGCAGCGGCCGCGCGGTGCGGTCCTCGCGCGAGGCGGACGCCTCGCACTGCGGTCCGCGCTGGTGGGAAGCAGAGCGCATGGGTCAGGCGGCGACGGCGGCGGCGACGGCGGTGACGAGCACGAGGGGCACGGCCAAGCGCTCGGTGCGCCGCTCGAGTGGGGTCTGCCAGTTGAGCGCCTGATGCGGACGCCTGGTGTTGTAGTGCTCGAGCCACGGCGTGATGGCCGCGCGCAGCTCGTCGGCGCTCTCCCAGTCCTGGAGCCAGATGAGCTCCTCCTTGAGGGTGCGGATGAAACGCTCGACGACGGCGTTGCCGGTCGGGCGGCCGACGGGCGCGTAGGTGTGGAGCAGGCCCCAGCGCGTGCACAGCGCCTCGCAGTCGGCGCCGGTGTACTGCGGCCCGTGGTCCGTGCGCAGCTCGACGCCGTCGGGCACGTTCGCTGGCGTGCCGAACGCCGCGACCAGCTTGGTCTCGACGGAGGCCAGCACCGCCGGGCCGTGCTGGTCCTTGGTCACCTCGATGACGGTGGTCCGGTCGCCGCAGTCGATGGTCGGCACCAGCGCGACGACGCCGTCGCGGCGCGTCCAGACGGTCGTGAGGTCCGTCGCGATGCGCCGGTTGGGCTCGGGCACCATGACGTGCCCACGCGGCGTCTCGCCGGGCTCACGGTCACGCGCGAGGACGAGGTCGTGCGCGCGCATGATGGCGTGGACCCGCCGACGGGAGACCCGCAGGCCCTCCCGGCGCAGCGTCGCCCAGACCTTGCGCACGCCCCAGGCCCGGGCGGTGTCCCGCGCGAGGACGTCGCGGATGCGCTCCAGCACGACGGCGGCGACGGTGTAGCGCGGGCGCCGCGGCAGCGGGATGACGGCGGCGGTCGCCACGGCGGCCGACGCGCCCTCGCCGCGCTGTCGGCGTGCCTCGGCGTAGAACGCGGCGCGCGACAGGTGGAACGTCGCGCACAGCAGCGACACGCTGGCTTCACCCGCGACGGTCATGCGGCTCATCGCCTGGACCTCGCGGGCACGGTAGGGCGCTTCTCACGCTCCGCCTCGAGCGCGTTCTCGAGGAGGCACTTCTGGATGGAGAGCGTCGTGACGACCTTCTCGAGGTCGCGCGTCTTGCGCTCCAGCTCGAGTTCGGCGGCCGTCTTGCCGCTGCCGCGCCGCAGCGCCTGCTCGACGCCAACGAGCGCATCCTGGCGCCAGCCCTCGACGGTCGCGGCGTGCACGCCCAGCCGGCGCGCGATCTGGTCGACGGTCGCCTTGCCGGCCATCAGCTCGAGCACGGCCTGCTGCCGCTCCTCGACGGTACGCCGTCCGGGCCGGGCGCGAACGTCCGCGCCGGCGGGCTCGTTTGCGTCGGCACCCGCAGGGACCGAGGACGACGGGGTGACGGGGTTCTTCTCGTTCATACGACGGGGGCGTCTCACGTGGCGTTGTCCACTACCCGAACCGCGGGGGATTTCCAGTTCCTGGAAGTGTCAACCTCTCGACGGGGAACACTGTACGGTCTCCTCGGCCTCGGCCTCGGGCCGGTCAAACCGATGCGACCTCACGTGCGGCTCGACCGGCAGGCGGTCAGGCCCCGCGGATCGGGCCAGGTTCGGCGTCGCATGCCCCGCTATCGGCCGCGGTGGGGCCCGGTTTGCTTGCGGGGCGGCGTTTTCTTACCGCCAGCGCTCGTCGCTTACCGGTCCTGGTAGCGGTGGCAGCCACCCGGATCCCGGCTGTACAAGGGCGTCCGGCTGCACGCGTACGACGCCCAGAGCAACCACCTGCACTACCTGCTGGCGGCGAGCGACCCGGCGCAGCTGCCGCTGTTCCTCGACTACGTCCACGGGAACATCCGCGCCAGGTCAACGACTTGCGCGGGCGCACGGGCGTCTTCTGGAGCCGGCGCGGCAGCGTGATCGCGGTGCTCGACGACGACGCCCAGATCGAGCGCCTCCGCTACATCCTGGCCCAGGGCCCCGCGTCCAACCTGGTCGCGTCGCCGGCCGACTGGCCGGGCGCATCCTCGACGCCGGCGCTGCTGGGCGACATGACCATCCCGGCGGACTATCGCTCGCCTTGACGAGCGCCGCCGCAACGCCCGCCGGCCGAGCCCGCGGCCCGCGGCCGAGCTCGAGCACGACGTCGACATCGAGCTCGCGCTGCTGCCGGTCTTCGCCGAGCTGACCGCCGCCGAGCTGCGCGCGCGCCACGCCGCCCTGGTCGCGGAGATCGACATCTCCGGCAGCTGAGCCCGCAGCAGCTGAGCCCGCAACGTAGAGAGTCACGGGCGTCGCTCCCAGCCGTACTCGCTTGCCGTAATCCATAGTCCGTTGTCGCCCGGCACGTCGGCCTGCCAAAGGCGGCCGTGGCGCCATACGGCATGCAGGCCGCTGGGCTGGCCACTGTCGCAATAGACCTGCTCCGACACCGAGAGATCTGGAAAGAGGACCTCTACCGGGCCGTGGAGTCTTTCAGTCGAATCTTTGCAGTAGAGGAGAATGCCTCCCGGTGGAGGACGCATTTGAAGCGCACAGGCCTTCAAGGCGGAGACATGGGAACAGCTTCTCGACATTGGACCTCGGCCGTGGCGCCGCTCATCCGTGATTGGCTGGAAGTCTTGCGGTGGCGGTGAGCGTGGTGAGCGTGGGTCCACGTTCCACTCACATGTCCCTGCAGGCAGCGAGTCCATCGCGAGTTCTTGCACCTCCCCAACCGGGCAAACGAGTGGCGCGCGCCGCTCAACGCCTTGAGGAGGCGGGCTTCCGTGGCAAGCCGCCACGACTGCGGCGAGCGCAGAGCATAACGCGTGGCTCCCGGGAACCTGGTTGTCGCGGGCGCGTTGCAGTTCCTGCATGGATGTCCTCACGGTGATCAGATGATGCCGCCGTCGACGGCGAACGCGTGCACGGTGCCGGCACCGCAGTCTGCACGTCGAGCGGACCGTCGGGGAACACGCGGCGGATGCCGGCCCGGCCGTGCCAGTAGACGCCGCGCGCGCCGACCGCCAGCTCAGGGCCCCATTCGTTGGGGACGAGCCGCGTCACGCGTCCGCTGGCCCGTTCGAGCATCGAGATGCCGCTCGTCGGCGACGTGCGCTCGCCGCAGCCGGTGTCGGTCCAGTAGAAGCGGCGCGCGTCGCCCGCGAAGGCGAGCGGGTGCAGGCCATTGGCGGGCACGTCGGCGGTCGGGCACGTCGGATCGGGGGGTCGGGGGCCACCCGGATCGGGGGGCCAGCAGCCTCAACGTGCCATGAGGCGCAGCGCGGGACCGCCGATTTGCGATCCTGCTCGAGCGTGCCATTCGCGAGAAGCGCCTTGATGGCATCTCGTCCACGATAGCCGAGCGGAAAGCACTCTGCCTCCATGGTTTCGGGGACGACCTCGTCCCATGGAAGCTCTCCACCGGCGTCCTCGAGCCGCTCGCAGATGGCGCGGTGGGCACCTTCGATGGAGAGTTCCTCGGCCGTCCCCGACCACAGGCGCTGCTCGGCGACCTCGTCCAGTACCGCTTGCCACAAGTGGTCATGGGCGACGAGCATGGCGCCGTCGATGATCGGTTCGATGCGTACGAGCGCTCCCCGCTGCCGGGCCACCTGCTCGAGTCGAGCAGCTGCGGCCTCGCCGACGCGCCGGGTCCTGGCCATCGAGACCGCGACGAGGTGACCGTCGTCGCCGGGTGTGACTCGGACCCGAAACTCGCCGTTGATTTCATGGACGGTGCTGGCGCCCGACCGGCAGATGCTGCGGATGGTCATCGACGGCTCCTCTCCGGGATGCGCGTGTTATCGGCCTGGTCGAAGAGGTTTCGACTCCCGCGGCTGTTCATGATCAAGCTCTGGTCCTGGCCCATGATCTCGAGCACCAGGCGGTCGCCGGGATGACCGCTAGCATCGAGGACTAGGTCGCTCGTCCCCGGATGCGTGTGCCCAGACCATCGCCATCCCGCATCCCGCAATACTTCGATTTCGGGCACCGTGAGAGGGACTCCGAGCGAGTCACCTCTGATGATGAGGCGCTGCGGGCCGCGCGTGAAGATGGTAAACTCATCGCCAGTCTTCGCAGTGAGGTCCGCCAGGTCCGAAATTCGAATGCGTCGCTTGTGGTCTATGAATCTTGAGCGGACATCTGGCAGCTCTGCGAGAATCGCTTGCTGTCGGCTAGTGATGTCGCGAATGCCGAAATTGATCTCTGCGGCGCGACTTGCACTGATCGTTGGCTCTTGTGCCCGCGTAGGTTCGTGCACGCTGTGGTCAGTCGCAGTGGCAGCCGACTCCTGAGTGTGCTGGCCTGCGGCGTGCGGCTCCGGCCTCGTGGGCTCGTTGCCCCCCGCGGTCGCCTCCTCGAACACGCTGCCCAGCCGGCGCTCGCCGGCGGCGGCGCCTTCGGCCGCGTGGAGGCCGGCGCGCTCGCCGACGACGGCGCCGTCCACGGCGTGCTCGACCGTCGTCGCGGCCTTGGCGGCGCGCGCGGCCTTGGCGGTGGTGGCGACCTCGAGCAGGCCGCCGAGCGGATCGGTGGCGAGCTTGAGGATGCGGATGACGTCGGCGTACTGGCCCCCGGGGGCGATCGCGCCGATGACCAGCGCGAGCACCTGGACCGCGATGTAGCCGACGGCGTGGCCCTGGAAGTGCCCCTGGGCGTGCAAGTCGGAGTTGTCGTTCCAGCGCTCGGCGAACGCCGAGATCGCCGCGGGGACCTGCCGGCCGGCGGCGATCAGCTCCATGATCTTGTCGCGCACCGCGAGCAAGACGCCGAGGTCCCCGCTCACCAGGTGCGTCTTGACCAGATCTTTCACGAGGTCGTAGATGTCGACAAAGATCGCGGCGTTGTCCTTGAGCGCCGCCCACACGCCCTCGACGCCGCCGACCGCGAACCCGCTGGTGTACTCCGGCGAGGTGACCAGCGCGTGGATGATGTCCGCCGGGACCCGCGTCACGGGATTGCCCTGCATCCGCTCCATCTCGGCCCAGGCGATCACGCCGACCCCGACCACCCCGGTGGCCACGACCCGCCAGTCGAGCCAGTCGGGCCTGATGTTCTCGGGGCGCAGCGGCGACTGCAGCGCGGGCGGCGCCTCCGGCGGTGCGGCCGGCGTCTCCGTCGCGGCCCGCGGACGCTGCGCCGCCTCCTCCTTGCGCGGCGCGGCGCCGCCGATCCGGGCCAGCCACCGCGCGCGGCCCGTCGCGGCCTCGTCGTCCATGAACCCGACCTCGAACAGATCGGGGAGCTGCGCCTCGAGCGGGGCCATGTCATTGAGCAGCGCCTGCGCCCTCACGACCTGACGGTCGCGCGGATCCAGCGATTGCGCCAGCGTCCGCAGGAACGGCTTGTTGACGTACCACTGCATCGCCGCCGCGCGCGCCGCGACGAAGTTCTGCTGCTCGATCGCTGTCGCCGCCCAGGTCGAGATGCGCGGGAACACGCCGCCTTCCAGGTGCTGGACCGCCAGGTGGCCCTTCGCGATCTCGTCGCTCGCGGCGCCGCTGTGGCTCGACGTGGCGCCGGCCTGCCCCTGGGCCGCGCCCGGCTGCTGCTGGTGGTCGCGACTCATCGACTACGCCCAACCATGCGCGTCACGGGTCCGGCCACTTCGCCATGATGGGTCGTGCTCCGGCATCGAGTCAAGCGAGAATGGCGCGATGGCCGCGACCGTTCCCCGCTGCCGGCCGACAAGAAACCCCGTCTGCCGCCCGCGGACGCGGAAGCGAGCGGCCAGTGCGGGTCCGCCAGATGGCATGGGCACGGTGGCTTCGTGAGCGTCCATCGCCCGGGCTATCGGCCGCCGCCGCGTCCGGTTGCGGGACGGCGGCCGATTTCCAGCCACAGCACGGCGCGGCGAGGAGCGTGCACCCCGTCGTGCCCGCCGCCCGATCTGGCCGATAGGCCGTCCCAGCGCACCGCGGTGGGGCGCGGTCGCCGGGAGCTGGGGGATGGGTCGTCGAGTGCGCTGGTATCTGGAGGATCTGGAGGGGGTCGTGTTCGAGGTGACGATCCGGACCTTGGGCGGTTGCGGGAGAGGCTTGTGGCGACACGCGCGAGCCCGTAGCCTTGTCCTCATGGTGGCTCGCCCGCGCCAGCTCGACGAACTCTTGAAGCTCCCCGCCGATGCGCGCGCGGCGGCGGCTGAGGAGCTGCTCCGCAGCCTCGAGGGCGAGGCGCCCGACGAGGTCGATGTGCGGCAAGCCTGGGCGGCCGAGCTCGAGCGTCGGATCCGTGAACCGTCGCCAGGGATCCCGGCCGAGGGCGTGCTGGACGAGGGGCGGCGGCGGTTGCGCGACCAGTCGTGACCCAGCTCGAGTTCAGCCGCGAAGCGCGCACCGAACTCGATGCGGCGGCGGACCACTACGAGCGCGACTACCGCGGCCGCGGCCTGCGGTTCTACGACGCGGTGGAGCGGGCCATGCGGTTGATCGCGATGCTGCCGAACGCGGCGCCGTTGTTTCCAGCCGTTCCGGAAGCCCTCGCGGTCCGGCGACGACTCGTGCCCGGCTTCCCGTTCGCCCTGGCTACCGGGTGGTCGGCGCGACCGTGCGCATCGAGGCGGTCGTCCACACTCACCGCCGACCTGGCTACTGGCTTGAGCGCGTGATGCCCTGAGCCGTGAGGGCGAGCCCGCCAGCGGCGCCGGCCGCAACCGCCCCCCGACCTGGCCGATAGGCCGTCCAAGCGTCCCGCGGTGGGGCGCGGTCGCCGGGAGCTGGGGGATGGGCCATCGAGTGCGCTGGTATCTGGAGGGGGTGGTGTTCGAGGTGACGATCCGGACCTTGGGCGGGGCGTTCTGGCTGCGGCCGGACGCGGCGTGCAAGGCGATCGTGGAGGGCGTGTTCGGCAAGGCGCTGTAGCTGTACAAGGGCGTCCGGCTGCACGCGTACGACGCCCAGAGCAACCACCTCCACTACCTGTGTCGCCACCGGCCTGGGTGGGAACCACTTCCAGCGGTGACACCGGAGCCCGGGTTCCCCCGGGCCCCGCGGTCGGCGTGCGGGCGCGGGGCGCCGAGAACTCGCGCCGCTCGCGGACTGGCCGTTAGATCAGCGTCGCGGTGAAAAGGATGTGCGGACCCGGGTCGCCACCCGAGCCCGCACGGATGCCCCGGATGGACGGGACGTAGAGACCCTCGCTCATCCTGACGCAGCCGTCCAGTTCTTGTCCGTCCGCGATGCCGGATGGACGCCGGGATCCGGGTCGCAGCCACCCGGATCGGGGCCACCCGGATCGGGGACGGCCACCTGGCACACGGCGGTGATCCCGGCGCCGGTCGTCGCCGCGCCCACGTACCCCCGGCAACCCGCCGGTCCAGTGCGGCGATCAGATCTGCGGCGGTTCGACGATCTGGCGGCTCAGGGTCGAAGGCGACGTGGCTCGTCGTAGCGCTCCTTGGCCTGCGGCGCCGGACGCGGCGGCGCAGGCCAGCCGAGCGGCACCCCAGCGAACCGCGTCACGGCCGGCGATCCGATCGGCCCGGCGATCCGATCGGCGGCCGGGATCCGATCGGCTGCGACCCGGCGATCGGGCGACCCGGCGACCCGGCGATCGGGGAGCCCGTGCGTGTGAGTCGATGGGTTGCTACTCCGTTCTCCTGCCCTCGCGCCGGCGATCGCCCAGGCGCCGCGCCATGATCAACGCCTGCTCGGCGAACTGGTGCGAGCCGGCCAGGTCGCCGGCCTCGCTGCGGATCGCCGCCTGGCTGCCCCCGAAACCGGGTGGCAGCCGATCGGATCACGGGGCAGCCGATCGGATCAGGGCGTCTCGACCTTCGACTCGTCGTAGCCAAGGTCGAAGATGTCGATCGGCTCGTCGTCGACGTCGAGTTGATTCGTGACCGTGTAACCCTCGCAGCGCGCGATCTCGCTGCGACGGCAGTCGCCCGCGATGCCGAGCACCTGCCCGATCCGTTCGAGGGCGCCCCGCAGCCGAGGGGCGTTCAGGCCGCTCGTCTCCGGCTGTGGCCGTCCGCGGAGGTCGTACGGCAACCAGGCATCGCAGCGCGTCGCGACCAGCACTCGCCCGTGATGCGCGACGTCGGAAGCGCTAGCCGTCACGACATTCCTGACGACGGTCTCCCCAAGGGATGACAGGAGCGTCCCCTCTCCCTCGAGGGAGAGGCTGAGGGGAAAGCTCCCGGCCCACTCCCCCAGGAACAGCCGCTCGAGATCACCGATAGGATCGCTGGCTGAGAGCCGGCGACGGAAAGGCCCCCGACCGTCCGCAGGCGCGAATATCACGATAGCCAAGTCGGGCGCGAGCAGGCGTGCATAGTGGGGTCCCAGAACGCCCACTCGCCAACGGCATCGTTTCCGTGATGAAGGATCATTGGACTGCCCCGCTCGAGATGATGCGCGTGCCGTCGGGGAGGACGGCTTCGATGATGACACCCGTCTCTCGCGTGTACCGCTGCAAGGTCGCAGCGAACGGCGCGACATCAGTTGCCGTACCTCGCTGAAGATACACGACGACACGGCGCACGCGAGCCGGAGCGGTCGCGAGTTGTTCGTTGCCCTTGTCCATCGCTTCGAAGAGGGCCTTGCGAACGTCGACCGTGTAGGCTCTCAGCACTTGGGTGCCGTCCGTGATGTCGCCTGAGGGCCAACCGGTTGAGGGCCACTCGGTCGAGTGGGATCGGGCCGACTCGATCGCCCTCGCTGAGGTACCGTCGCGTGGCGAGCGTCAAGCGACGTCTGTCGTCTCGCGCCAGCCGCCAGCCCGCAGCGCCTCGATTGCCCGGTTCAACGCGCGGCCGGGGCAGTTGAGCTCCTCCAGCCATGGTGACCAGTAGACTGCGAGGGAGATCGAGCACTCGTTGCCCTGGCTTCCGATGGAGAACTCGACCGGTTGCCGCAGCACGTGACGCCCTGGTGGCGGCGCCAGCCACGCGACGTCACCATTGCGCACCGTGGGAACCACCAAGTGCCCAGCCGGGGACTCGATGTGCATCGCATCCTCGCCAGCCCAGACGGGCGGAATCCGAACGAGGCCCGCGAGCACTGTGAGATGCTCGAGTTCGAGGCCCGCGCCCCCGATGGTGTGAGCGCTTCGACCCACCCGGCCATCGCGGGCCGGTCGATCGCGCGCTGAGCGGCGCACCGCCCAAGCATGCCGAGGCTCTCGACCCGCGCCCCGTCGAGGCTCGGCGGTAGGGCCGCGCGCTGCAACAGCCAGTAGGGATGATCGGCCTTGGCGGCGCTTCGTCGGGCGCACCTGAGTTGGGGCGCCAAAGATCCCTCGACGATCAGTGGTTCGGGACGGCATCAGCCAACGTCCAGAACGCGTGCTGCATCTCCGCGGCGACGGCGCGTGAGCTGTCCTCGTGAACGGTCCTTTCGAGGTCGAGGCGACAGAACGCCTGGTCGCGGACATCGGCGGTCATTGTCATCGGATGGTTCTCCACGTCGGGCCGTTCCGCATCCACCTGCACAGTAAGGCGCCCCCCGGATCCGGGTCGCCCGGATCCGGGTCGCAGCCACCCGGTCGCGGGGGATCCGGGTCGCAGCCACCCCGGGGGCCGTCCCCCCGCCGCGTCAGTCGTGAACGACGACGCATCCAGCTCGCTGGGCGCTGGAGAGAAACCCCTGCAAGGATTCCACATCGCAGATTACCTCCAGCAGTGCGGAGGCCTTGCACTCCTCGGGCCGGTTGAGTTCGAGATCCATGGCGGGCACCAGTTGCTTCAACTCGTCGAGACGCTCTGCGGAGACCCGCCCGTCGCGACCGATGACGCCGGCCGCTTGGATCGCGTCTCCGACACCAGAGATCATCTGTATCAATGTGGCAAGGTCGTCACCAGCGAATTGGACATGCCTTTTGCTCGCGTCCGCTACACGGAAGATGAACGCCCGGAGGACCTCTGCGCGCGTGGGATCTACCAAGCGCCACAGCGTGATGGCCGATTCGAGGACCGCCCAGCCGTGCTTCATCTCATCGATCACCTCGGCGTCTTCGAAGTGAAGCGAATCGGGCGCCATGCGAGCCGCGTATAGAGTAGCCATTTTCGTCTCGTCCTCATGTGGAAGGGCTGGTCTTGAGGAGTTCCTCAACGAGCTGTTCGAGATCGGATGCCGTAATCCCAAGGGATTCATTGAATACTCTGTTTGCAGGTCCCCGCGTCGCCTTTATCGCACCTGCGTCGCTCGCGAGATCGATCTCGTCTGCGAGCCCATCATTGCTACCGCGCACGAGCCGGACCTTCGTTTGACCACGGGCGCCAACGCCTAGCAGTTCGCTTTGCGCCTTTAGCTGAGCATCGGCCTTGGCGTGAGTGTCTCCCGTGCCTGTTTTCACTTCCTCGCGTTTCAGAATCTTGGCCTTGGCGCCGGTTGCCGGGCGTTCGAGAATCACGAGATCCATCTCGCCGCGCTCGAGGTAGAGCCCGTCGCCGAATTTCCTGAGACCAGGGTTGGACGGTAGCGAGCCATCGGGATTCCGATGATTTGCCCGCCATTCCTCGATGGTCGCCTCCGCTTGCTTCTCGTAGATCTTCACGCCGTCGAGCACTTCGGCATTGGGATGGGCAGCTTCGGCCTCGGCCTTGAGCACTCTGGCCATCACCTTGTCGCGCAGGTCTACGAGCTTCACGCGCGAGGGCTTGGCACTCCTGAGGATCGCGCGGACCTCGGGATCGTTCATCAGATCGAGTTCGGCGATCTTCTGCTTCAGCTCGGCCGTCCGCGCCTGCGAGCGCGTCCGGAGGGCGACGGCTTCCCGCTCTTCGCCAACTGCCTTGCGGATCTTCTCGCGTGCGGTCTCCACGTCTTTGCCGCCGAGCATCGCGCGTTGCTCTTCGGGCGTCTTGCCCTTGGTCATCTTCGTGAGCTTGACCTTCTCCTCCGGGGTGAGCCCCTCCTCGACGCGCGCCATCCACGCCTCGGGCGTCTCCGCCTTCGGCGTCGGGGGTGGAGTGTCCTTCTGCGGCGCGGGCGGCTCGTCCGGGCGCGGCGCGGCGGGCGGGGGCTTCTGAGTGAGGTCGGCTTGGTCGCGGGCGCGCTGTTCCTGCGCGCGCTTCTTCGCGAGGGTCGCCCTGGCCTTGTCGATGTCGCCCTTGGCCCCGGCCAGGGCTTCGCGCGCCTCCGATGCATGGCCGTGCTCCTCGAGGAACTTCTTGCCGTCGCGGTAGCTCTTGATCCGCTTGGAGGCCTTGGCGACGCCCCAGGTCGCCGCCCACAGCAGCAGCTTGGCGGCGTCGCCGACGATGGTCGTCGCCATCATCGCCGACGCGTGCTCCATGTCGACCACCGACTTCGCGCGGATGGCGGCCTTGAGGTGTCGACCACCTCGCCGAGCATCACGACCGCGTCGAGCCCGAACTCGATCAGCAGGCGACGTCGAGCGCGACGTTCACGCCGGGGATCTGTTGCAGGATCAGGATACCGACGGCCGTGGCGATCATCTTGACCGCGTCGGCCTTGATGGCGTTCCAGACCTCCCGGCCCGCGGCGCTGAGGTAGCCGCGTTCGTGGGCCCACGTCAGGGCCCGCGTGATCGAGTCGGCGGACGCCGCCCCGGCGAGGCGGGCGTCGAGCTTGGCGAGCTCGGTTTGGTACGCCTCGACGCCGTCGAGCGGCCACGTGGCGGCGACGCCGCCGCCGCCGAACGAATAGAGGCCAGCGCCGACGGTCCAGCTCAGGACGCGGATGAACTTGCGCGCCACGGTGGCGGGGTCCGCGCCGGCCTGCTGCACGAACTGCAACGCCGCCTGCAGCTCGGCGAACTTGGCGCGCTGTTGCTTGTAGTACGGCCTGGTGACCACGAGCTCGCCGGCCCGGATCTGCCGGACCTGATCGACCAGGTCGCGCTCGTGCTCGAGCACGGCGCCGTAGTGCGCGGCGAGCCGCAGCCACGAGGCCATCGCCGCGGCGTAGCGATCGGTGGGCTCGCTGGAGCCGGCGGCCAGGCGGCGGTAGTTCAGGACGTCGCGGACCAGCCCGTCGGCATCGAGCTGGCGCGCCTGATCGAGCGTGAGGGAGCCCGCGCGCCCAGACGGTCGAGCCGATCGCTGCGACGCCGTCGAGGGCGCGGCTCCGCTCGGCCCGGTACGCGGTCTCGAGCTCCTTCAGGTTCGCGTCGATGCGCAGCTCCTGGGACATGCGCTCGGCCCAGGCCGCGGGAAGCCACCGCCATCTTCCTCGAGGATCGTGTTGCGATCGCGACGAAACGTGAGGAAGCCCAGGGTCAGCCGCTCGTCGCGCGCGAGCTCCTGGCACTTGTCGATGAACGGAAACAGCACCGCGTCGTCATCGATATCGTCGGGGCGCATCAGCGTCAGCAGCAAGACCAGGCGCGTGCCATACGCCCGCTCAGCCGGGACGTTCGACCGCTCGAGCTGCGCGGCGTTCTCGACCTCGGTATCCAGCGTCTCCTCGTTGTCCTGCGGCGCGGGCTGCCGTTGCGCGACGGCCTGGGTGACGGGGCGCCGGCGTGGTGGACGCCGGCCGCTCGACGGACAGGGCCGGGGCTGGGGCCGCGACCGCGCCACTCGCGGCCCCGCTGGCCGAGCGCATCGGCCTCTTGCTCCAGGCCGGGCGCGTCATTGATGGCGATGCCGCGCACCTGGCTCGTCACGGCGACGCGGCCCTGCCGCTGCTGGACGACATGGGCCAGCTCGTGGCCGATGAGCTCGCGACCCGCCTGCGACTCCGGATCGTACTGTCCCGGCGCCATGCACCGAATTGCCCTTCGGTATAGGCGCGGGCGCCGAGCGCAGCCGCCCGCGCCGAATCTGGGTGGATCAGCACGTCGCCGAATCAGCGTGGAACGCGCGCTCCATGATCGCGCACGGCGGGCGGGAGCGGTGTGCCGCTGGACGTGGACGGGCGCGCGCGGGTCGGCCGTGGTCTTGGCGTCGCGGAGGTCGCCCTTGGCCTGGATCGGCACGTGCAGACCGAAGGGTCGTCAAGTGCGGCGAGGCGCCCCGCGCGGTGCGATGCCGACTTGCTGTCGATCTGCTCGTTCTGTGGCGGGTGCTCGGCCCCGTCGCGCTCCGGCCGTGGGCGAAAGCCCGCGGTCAGCGTGACCTTGCCGGGGTAGCGAGCCGGGCTGGGTGCGGTCTCCTCGGCCTCGGGCTCGGGCCGGTCAAACCGATGCGACCTCACGTGCGGCTCGACCGGCAGGCGGTCAGGCCCCGCGGATCGGGCCAGGTTCGGCGTCGCATGCCCCCCTATCGGCCGCGGTGGGGCCCGGTTGCTTGCGGGGCGGCGTTTTCTTACTCCCAGCGCTCCCCGCTACCGGTCCTCGCGCTGGTCCCGGAATCGCGCGCAGTTGCTGCCGGCCGGGTTGCTGCCGGCCGGGTTGCGGGGCGGCGCGCGGCCGCAACCGCCGCCCGCCCTGGCCGATAGGCCGTCCAAGCGTCCCGCGGTGGGGCGCGGTCGCCGGGAGCGGGGGATGGGCCATCGAGTGCGCTGGTATCTGGAGGGGGTGGTGTTCGAGGTGACGATCCGGACCTTGGGCGGGGCGTTCTGGCTGCGGCCGGACGCGGCGTGCAAGGCGATCGTGGAGGGCGTGTTCAGCAAGGCGCTGCAGCTGTACCAGGGCGTCCGGCTGCGCGTACGACGCCAGAGCAACCACCTCCACTACCTGCTGGCGGCGAGCGACCCGGCGCAGGTGCCGCTGTTCCTCGACTACGTCCACGGCAACATCGCGCGCCAGGTCAACGACCTGCGCGGCCGCACCGGCGTCTTCTGGAGCCGCCGCGGCAGCGTGATCGCGGTCCTCGACGACGACGCCCAGATCGAGCGCCTCCGGTACATCCTGGCCCAGGGCCCCGCGTCGAACCTGGTCGCGTCGCCGGCCGATTGGCCGGGCGCGTGCTCGACGCCGGCGCTCCTGGGCGACATGACCAGCCCGGCGGTCTACCGCTCGCTCGACGAGCGCCGCCGCAACGCGCGCCGGCCGAGCCCGCGGCCCGAGGCCGAGCTCGAGCACGACGTCGCCATCGAGCTCGCGCCGCTGCCGGTCTTCGCCGAGCTCACCGCCGCCGAGCTGCGCGCGCGCCACGCCGCGCTGGTCGCCGAGATCGAGGAGGAGCACCGGGGAACAAGGTGCTCGGCGTCAAGCGCCTGCTCACCGAGGACCCAGACGCGTGCGCGCAGAACTTCGTCGCGACCGATGCGCCGCTGTGCCACGCCGGCCACCGCACGATCCGCGAGCGGTTCCGCGCCGCGTACGAGCGGTTCCGCGGCCTGTACCAGGAGGCCTCGGCCCGCCTGCGCAAGCACCGCACCGCCACGAAGCTCGACATCCAGAAGCAGTACCCGCCCGGCGCCCTCGTCCGCCCCCGCTGGTACATCCCCGCGCCGCCCACCATCACCCACGAGTGGCTCCGCGGCGTCGACGACGCCGACCTGGCCCTGGCCTGAGGGCCCGCCGCACGACCTTGCGCTGACGCGCCGCATCCACCGCCCTCCCGCTCGCCGCTCCCGGCCGTCCGACTCACCCCGGACCGGTCGGGCAGCGGCGTTTTCGGGGCGTGCCGGGCGGGAGATTCTGCGACGTCATCGGTCGCACCTCACCCCGCGCGTGCGATCCGATCGATTGCGACTCGGATCCCGGATGGTCGGGCTACCCGCTTCTTGGTAGATCCTCGCGATACGGACCTTTGATGGAGTATCCGTAGGGACCCGAGTAGTTACCAGCGTCGATCATGGCCCAATCCCCGCGATGGTCATCCTGAATGCGATGCTCACTCCGCGTCGTCGCCCCATCCAAAAGTGGTGGCACGAAAACAACACGAGATGTCCCGTCCCGATCTATCATTACGTATATTGTTCTCTCTCCCATTTTACGTCCTTCAATGCGAGTCATATGGCCTTCTCCTCGGCGCTTCTCGACTCACATAAGAAGCGCGCGAGTCTCGGCGCCAGTGCGGCGCCGAAGTATCTAGTTGCTGCCACGATACGTGGCGATTGCTCCCATGACCCCCGCGTGTCGCGAGCTACACATCGCCCCCCTCGCTCACGGGGCGACGCGGGCAGGCGCGGGGACGGCGCGAGAAACGCTAGAACGGCTTCCGCTGAAAGGCCCCCGCCCCTTCTCTGTGAGCGATTTCTAGCCGAATTCTCTCGAGGGCGAGCCGCTTGGCGAACATTTCTAAAAGCGGGCCCCAGTGCCCCGAATCGACCACTTTGAAAAATCGCTGCGAATCGCAGTGCACAACCAGCGCGCCGAGCATTACATTACTACCGTTCAAGACGGGGCAGACTACGCTCGAACGGATTCGCTCTTTCTGCCCTGGGTAGATCTCCGCGTACCGCGCTTCGGGAACCGCCGTGTCTTCGATGATCTTCAGCGAGGGCTTCTCCGCAGCATACATGCGCCCGACCTCTGTGTCCTTATATAGAGCGGCGTTTGCTTGGCGCTTGTTCATGCTGATTGGAGCTCGCCCGGTACTGTTCGCGTAGGCCGCTATGGTCACGCCGTCGTCAAGGAGTGACTTCGTCATGAAAGTGACCTCAAAATCGACCTTCTTGACTCCAGCAGCGGAATGCTTCGCATCAAAGAGATCGTGGACCGCCTTGACTATGAGCTCGAGGCGCCTCGAGGACGCGAAAGCCTTCCCGATGGCCTCGTCGGGTGACATTGTGCACCACTCTTTCGTCGACAGGTCCTTGACCTGTTCTGCAACAAGATAGTCCATCCGACTGGCGGCGTAGGCCAATTCCGCACGTCTGTCAGCGTCGATGCGCTCAGCGGCCTCGATGTGAGATCGCATACCTACGTAAAGCAGTACGGCAAGCAGAATCATTAAGAACAATGCGATGCCGCGAACGATCCCACCCGGTGCGAGATCTTGCTGTTGGATCCACTGCTCAAGGACGGCCCCGCCGTAGAAGATGACTGCCGCAAGGACCGCTTGTAGAAATCCTTTCCAGAAATTCGAAAGCTGCGTTAACCACCGTATCATTGTGGAAACGCCATTCTTAGTGGAATGAACTGCTCAAGAAAGTGAGTCACTTGTTGGCTCTTGAATAGCATTGAGATACTGGCGACAGTTGGACAACTCAGTACCAAGAGCAGCCGGTCGGCGACGAAGCCCCGGGCGATGTACGACTCTGAAATTTCTTCGCAGTGGACAATTATCGATGGTTTCGATAGGCCGCGAGCGAGCCCGAATTCGAAGTGCGTACCATGGCTCGTTCCTGGGATGCCGACGAATATGTCACAGTTGGCGACCTGCCTTGCGCATTGGTCTGCAACCTGCTCGGGCGACAATTGAGTCGCCCCCCATGCGTTGATGTCCCGATGAGGAAGGACGGTGTGAAGACCAATGCTTCGAAGTGAGGCGTCGACGCTTTCCAGCGCTCGTCGATACTTGCGTCGGGGGATTCGACCATGCTGTGGCTCGAAGAGATGCCCCTCCTGATTTGGGCACACTGGCTACGGCCGAGAATGGCGCCGCGATGTAGGCCGCTGGATAGGGGAGGACACTGTTGTCAGACTCCGATTGCGCATCAATGTGAACGATCGGACGTCGATCGCGTCGCAACTCAATAGTGGAGGCGGCGCGACTGGGGGCGGCGTGCCGGCCTGATTGAGCGGAATCTCGCCGTTGGCGAACAGATCCAGCTGTGTCGGCGGCGAGTATCTGTCTATCCAGAGCGCGTCGATCTCCTGCGCGACGGTCTGAATAGCCTTCGAATCTCGCCAATCTACGGCAGCTGAGTCCAGCGCAACAATGGTTGAATCCGCGTAGGACTGTACCCATGACTCAGTGAGATGGTGGATGTCGCGAACATACGACTCGGTATGCAGCGGCGAGTCTCGGCGTTGCCGCGCACCGATTCTCTTCATCGCTGTCTCCACATCACAACGGCAGTATATGACCAAGTCTGGGGGGCAGCACCGAAAGAAAGTGGTTGGCTACTAGCGCATAGGTCTCGTAGGCTCGTTCGGCAATCTCCCCTCGCGTACGAAACAGCTCGGCGAAGACATAGATATCTTCCTGAAGGGAGCGGTCGAGCACGAAGCTCGTACCGGTTGCGAGTGCCTCGTTAACCTGGACTGCCTTCGAACACAGGAAGGACAGCTGCGTTTCGAATGCCCATCGATTGGGGTCACTTGTTAGATCGCGAATGTATGACCGGGCCGGAACAGAATGGGGTAGATAGCGTATACCGAGGACGCTAGCGAGGCTGCGCGCAAGGGTCGTCTTTCCGCTTCCCATCACTCCGGACACCACGATGTATCGAGGCCGTGGGTCTTGGCCCTGAACGATGGTACCCGTCCGATACTGGTCGACTCTGGTGACAAACCGCCTCCAGAGCGGTGCTGGAATCGCTAGTTCTTCGCAGATTGCTTTGAGAACACCCGCGGGTGGTGCACGCAATCCCTGCTCTAGGTGGGCGACCGCGGAGCGATTGCTTGCCGGCCTGCAGCGGGCGGCGAGAGCCGCCTGGCTGATTCCACGATCCGACCGGAACGCGCGTACGAGCTCGCCGAGTCCGGGTAGATCAAACCCCATCCGCACAACCTGTCGCGGGCAGTTGATACACGTCGCTCATCGCCAACTAGCCTAGCCTACAACACTAGTTGCTAAGTTGCTCGCAGAGGCCAACGCGTATCTGCCGCCAGGGCCGCGCGTCCCCGCCGCCTTGGACTCACCCCTCCAGTACCAACTGCCCCTCAGCTACACCCGCTCGTGCTCCCGCAATTCGGGCACTTATGGCACGCCCCGTTCCGCACCATCAGCGTCCCGCACTCATGGCAGGGCGGGGCGTCCGTCTCCTGCACCCAGGCGCGGTCCTTCATCCCGAGCGTCGGGCCCTGGACGATCGCGCTAGCCACCGCGGTCACCTTCGCGAGCGCGGCCTCGACGCTATCGCCGGCCATTAGCCCCACCCGCGGCAGGTCGAGCTGCGCTTCGCGCGCCGCGGGGTGCCGCTCGATCGGGTTGCCATCGACCGGGAAGCGGATCGCGAGCCACCGGAAGATGTAGTCCATGATCGACGTGGCGATCGGGATCTCCTGGTTGCCCGTAAATCCGCTCGGCTCGAACCGCGTGCCCTTGAACTTGTCGACCAGGATCGGCAGCGGCACGCCGTGCTGGAGCGCCAGCGACACCGCGGTCGCGAACGAGTCCATCAGGCCGGCGATGACGCTGCCCTCCTTCGCCATCCGCACGAAGATCTCGCCGGGCGTGCCATCAGCATAAAGCCCGACGGTGATGTAGCCCTCGTGGCCGCCGATGCTGAACTTGTGCGTGAAGCTCATGCGCTCGTCGGCGAGCTTGTGCCGACGCGCGACCGGCGGACCGGCCGGGCGCATCTTCTTCTCGCGCATCGCGGCGACCATGGCGCGCTCGTCGTCGGCGAGCAGCGCGAACGGGTCGACCTCGATCGGCTCCTCGATGACGGCGTCGGCGCGGCCGTTGCCGGTGGCCTGCTTCAGGTTGGTCGAGAGCGGCTGCGTGCGCTTGCAGCCGTCGCGGTAGACCGCGATGGCCTTCAACCCCATCTTCCACGCCTGGATGTAGGCGTCCTCGATGTCCTCGATGGTGCAGTCGGTCGGCAGGTTGACCGTCTTGCTGATCGCGCCCGACAGGAACGGCTGGACGGCGCCCATCATGCGCAGGTGGCCCATGTAGTGGATCGAGCGGGTGCCGTTGCTCGAGCGGAACGCGCAGTCGAAGACCGGCAGGTGCTCGTCCTTGAGGCCGGGCGCGCCCTCGATCGTGTCGTGCGCCGCGATGTGCGCGACGATGACCTCGACCTCCTTGGCGTCGTAGCCGAGCTTGGTCAGCGCCTCGGGCACCGTGTGGTTCGTCGTCTTCAAGAGCCCGCCGCCGACGAGGCGCTTGTACTTGACCAGCGCGATGTCGGGCTCGACGCCGGTGGTGTCGCAGTCCATCAGGAACGCGATCGTGCCGGTCGGCGCGAGCACGGTGACCTGGCCGTTGCGGAAGCCGTACTTCTCGCCGGTCTCGATGGCCTCGTCCCAGGCGCCGCGGGCGCCGATCATCAGATCATAGGGAACAAACGCGCTGTCGATCTTCTCGACCGCCTGGCGGTGCTTGCGCATGACGCGCATCATCGGCTGCTCGTTCTTGGCGTAGCCGACGAACGGGCCGGTGGCGTCGGCGGCGATCTGCGCCGACTGGCGGTAGGCCTCGCCGCACATGATCGCGGTGATCGCGGCGGCGTAGGCGCGGCCGGGGGCCGAGTCGTAGGGCAGGCCGCGCGACATGAGCAGCGCGCCGAGGTTGGCGAAGCCGAGGCCGAGCGGGCGGTAGTCCCAGCTGTTCTGGGCGATCTTCTCGGTCGGGTACTTGGAGTTGTCGATGATGATCTCCATCGCCGTGATCGTCGTCGCGCAGGCCTTGCGGAACGACACCACGTCGAGATCACCACGCGCGTCCTGGAACTTGCGCAGGTTGAGCGAGGCCAGGTTGCAGGCCGAGTCGTCGAGGAACATGTACTCGGAGCACGGGTTGCTCGCGTTGATCCGGGCCGTGTTGATGCACGGGTGCCACTCGTTGATCGTCGTGTCGTACTGCATGCCGGGATCGCCGCAGACCCAGGCGGCCTCGGCCATCTTGTGCATGACGTCCTTGGCGCGGAACGTCTGGACGACGCGGCCGTCGATGACGGCGCGGGTGCTCCAGTCGGTGTCCTTGAGGACCGCCTGCATGAAGTCGTCGGAGACGCGGACCGAGTGGTTGGCGTTCTGGTAGCCGACCGAGTCGTAGGCGCCGCCGACGACGTTGAAGCCGCCGTCGTAGCCGGCGTCGATCAGCGCCCAGGCCTTCTTCTCCTCGGTGGCCTTGCACTCGATGAAGTCGACGACGTCGGGGTGGTCGACGTTGAGGATGACCATCTTGGCGGCGCGGCGGGTCTTGCCGCCGCTCTTGATGGCGCCGGCGAACGAGTCGAAGCCGCGCATGAACGAGACGGGGCCGCTGGCCGTGCCGCCGCCGTTGAGGTTCTCCTGCGAGCTGCGCAGGTTGGAGAGGTTCGAGCCCGTGCCGCTGCCGTACTTGAAGAGCATGCCCTCGGTCTTGGCCAAGGTCAGGATGCTGGCCATCGAGTCCTCGACCGAGTTGATGAAGCAGGCCGAGCACTGCGGATCATCCTCGACGCCGACGTTGAACCAGACGGGCGAGTTGAACGCCATCTTCTGCTGGACGAGCAGGTGGACGAGCTCGTCGCGGAACGCCAGCGCGTCCTTGGGGGTCTTGAAGTAGCCGTCGGCCTTGCCCCAGGCGTAGATGGTGTCGGCGACGCGGCCGATCATCTGCTTGACCGAGCGCTCGCGCTCGGGCGTGCCCAGCGTGCCGCGGAAGTACTTCTGGACGACCACGTTGGTCGCGGTCTGCGACCAGGCCTTGGGGAACTCGACCTGGCGCTGCTCGAAGTACACCTTGCCATCGGCGCCGCTGATGACGGCGTCGCGGAACTCCCACTCGACCTCCGCGAAGGGGTCGACGCCCTCGCGGGTGAAGTAACGCTCGACGGCGAGGCCCGGGCGGGCGTCGCGGATCACACGGCTGGTGCTGCGCTTGGCGCGCTTGGCAGCGCGGGCGTCCTGGCCGTCGTCGTTCGTCATGGTGGTGGTGTCCTCGTTCAGCATGGCCCCTCCTGGCATCGTTGAAAACTGGCTTGCGGCGCTTGGCGCGTGTCGCGCTGGCGTGTGGCGCTGGTGTGTCGGTGCGGCGGCGTTCGAGACGACAGGGCCCCACTGCAGACGGGTCGCATCTGCATGAATCCCCTGGTGAATTTCGTGTATGGCGCTGGAGCGTGTCGCGCGTGTGACGAACCGCGCGACGGAACCCGGTTGTAGTCGTGTCGCTACGGGAGGGCAAGAAAAGAGCTACTAGATTTGGGGGCGCGAAGGGGGCGACCTACTAGGGATGGTGTGGGTGCGTACATGACAAGCTGTGGGGCGGGCTGTGAATTGTGTGTGGAATGAGGTGGAGAGCGGCCGAAAAATGAAGTCGAAACCGAGGGGTGGATGGGGATGTGGAGAAGTCTGTGGATCGCGTGCCAGGCTTTCTGGCGCGGCGCGTCACGGGAAGATCTCCACCTGAAAAAAATTTGCCCCGAGAGCGCGAATGGGGTGGAAACGGGGGTTTTGCCGCGCGCGATCCGGGGCCTCGGGCGCTGGGTGGGGCGGTGTGCGCACGGGGTGGCGAGGGCCTTGGGGTGCGTGGCGATTGTTTTAGCGATTGCGGGTGGTTAGGTGGACGCTTGGGTTGGCGTGGGGTACGGGTGGGGGAAGGGCGGGATCGGCCTGCGTCGGTGGGTCGCAGGCGCGGGGGGGCGCCGCGGGTGGGTGGTGTCTGGCCGGGGCGGTGCGGTAGGTTGCGGAGATGACGAAGGCGGCCTGGATCGCGGTGGTGATCGCGGGGTGCGGGGGCGGCCAGGGCGCGCCGAGCGGTCAGGCGAGCGGCGCGGTGAGTGGTGGCGGTGCGAGCGGGGCGGCGAGCGGCAGCGCGGGGGATCGCGAGCCGGGGTTCTTTGCGGCGGCGGGCGCGCCGGCGCCCGGGGCGTGCGCGGCGGACATCGACTGCGTGGTGGCGGGGACCCTGGACGACTCGGGGTGCTGCTGGAGCTATCGGGAGCTGGGCGCGGTGGCCCAGAGCCGGGCGTACGCGAGCTGGGCGAAGGGCTGGAAGGCGGCGTGCGTGGATGCGCAGTGCCCGTCGCCGCCCGTGCCACAGGAGCGCGCGGCGTGCCTGGAAGCGGTGCGGTGCGTGGCGGGCAGGTGTCGGAATTCTTGTGAATAGCGCTCGGGCGCGAGAGCCCATTGGTCAGCTAGATCAGGTAGTTAGCTGCCAGGGCGGACCTGCGAACGCCGTTCAGGATATCCTGACGCGGTAGGTCTAAATTCCTTAGTAGTATCGAGTAGTTGGAGGGTAGGAGCCTGTCCCCATGGGTTGGCGCGGGCGTTGCTTACATTGGGGACATGATGGCTGGTATGCGCGGACGAGGGCTGGGGGGCGGGTTGGCCGCGACATTGGTGGCGGGGATCGTCGGATTGTCGACGGCCTGTGGTGAGCGTTCCGACAGGGCGGGGCACGAGTGCGGGGGGCCGGCGGGCGCGGACGTGCAGATCGATGTGGCGCCGGGGCTGTACCGGGTCGAGGTCGAGCAAGGCGGCGAGCGGGCGGCGGTGTGGTGGCCATCGCGGATCGAGGATCGGTCGACGGCGACGCGCGACTCGCTCGTGATGGTGGGCCCGGACCGGTGGCTACGGGTGACGACGGCGGCGGGCAAGATCAACGTGCAGGAGTGCTGGGCGGGCGGGACGCCGGAGGGTGGCTGTGACGAGATCGGCCCGCCGCGCAGCGGGACGATGACCCTGACGCTCGATGGCTCCGAGGTGGCGCGCTTGGCGCTGTTCGCGCCGGTCGACGAGACGATCGCGATGGCGGGGTGCCCGACGCGGCGCCACGGCCAGATCCGCTGATCGATCGCGCCGGGGGCCGAGGGCGCGCGCGGCGGGGTGACCGCGGCCGATCGCGCCGGGGGCCGAGGGCGCGCGCGGCGGAGACCGCGGCCGATCGCGCCGGGGGCCGAGGGCGCGCGCGGCGGAGACCGCGGCGCACGCGCCGGGTGACAGCGGCGCGCGCGGGTGGTAGCGACCGGGGATGCGGATCGTGCGCGCGCTGGTGCTGGCGATGGTGGTCCTGGCGGGCGGGTGCGATCGCTCGGCGCCGGCGGCGAGCGCGGCGCGGATCGTGACGTTGACGCCGAGCGCGACCGAGCTGGTGGCGGCGCTGGGCGCGGACGGCGCGCTGGTGGGCGTCGACGCGTACTCGACCTACCCGGCGCGGGTCGCCGGGCTGCCGAAGGTGGGCTCGTTCATCGCGCCGGACTTCGAGGCGATCGTCGCGCTGCGGCCGACGCTGGTGGTGGCCGACGACATCCACGACGACGCGGCGGGGGCGCTGACCGGGGCCGGGGTCGCGGTCGTCAAGCTGCCGATGCACGCGCTGCCCGACGTCGAGCGCGCGCTGGTGACGCTGGGCGCGAAGCTGGGGCGGGCGCGCGAGGCGCGGGCCCGGCAGGACGAGATCGCGGCGGCGCGGGCCGGCGCGGCGGCGCGCCACGTGGGCCGGACGCGGCGGGTGCTGATCGTGATCGACCGCGCGCCGGGTGGGCTCGACGGCATGGTCGCCGCGGCCAACGGCAGCTGGATGGATGAGCTCGCGGCGATGACCGGCGCGGCCAACGTCCTGGCGGGCGCGGCGACGCGCTACCCGAAGGTGACGGCGGAGGAGATCGTGCGGACCGCGCCCGACACGATCCTCGACGTGTCGTTCACGGCCGACGCGGCGACGGCGCTGGCCGAGTGGCGGTCGCGGCCGGAGCTGGCGAGCGTGCCGGCGATCCGCGACGGCCGCGTGCGGGTGCTGAAGGCGCCGTACTTCCTGGCGCCGTCGCCGCGGATGGCGGCGGCGCTGGCCGAGCTCGAGGCGGCGCTGGGGCCGTGACCGTGGCGGCGCTCGTGCGGTCGATCACGGCGCGACGGATCGGGTGACCGGGCGCGCGCGGGGCCGCCGTAGCATCGTGACCATGCGCATGGGGCGACTGCTGGGGATCGCGGTGATGGTCGTGCTGGGCTGCGGCAACGACGAGGCCCGGCCGATCGACGCCGCCGTCGACGCGCTCGACGCGAGCGGGAGCGCGTGCGGCGTGCTGCCGGACCCGGGCGGGTGCCAGTTCGTCGAGGAGTCGCTCGACGCGTGCCCGAGCGTGCAGGAGGCGTGCGGTAGCCTGTGCGACGCGGTGCCGAAGTGCTGCTACTGCAGCGGGACGCTCTGGTTGGTGCTCGAGATCGACTGCGCGCGGTGCGGCGACGGCGGCAGCCCCATCGAGGACGCCCGCGAGGCCGACGCCAGCTTCGCGCCGTGACACGGGGAGCGCGGCGTGTGCTGCGCCGTCGTCGACGGCGAGGGGCCGGCGCGGATCGTCGAGGTCGTGCGCTGCGACGCGGGCGTCTCCCCCGACGCGCCGCCCGACGCCGCGGTGACCGCGGTCGCCGCGGTCGCGCCGCCCTGAGCCCGCGCCGGGGCGTGGTACCAACGGGCGTGCTCGCGCTCGACGACGTGACCTTCGGCTACGACGCCCGCGCGGTGGTGCGCGGCGTGTCGCTGACGGTGGCGCGCGGCGAGCTGGTGGCGCTGGTGGGGCCCAACGGCGCGGGCAAGACCACGGTGGCGCGGCTGGCGGCGGGGCTGGCGCCGCCGCGGGCCGGCACGGTGCGCGTCGACGGGCGCGACCCGGGCGCGACCACGCGCCGGGCGCTGGCGCGGACGCTGGCGTACCTGCCGCAGCGCTACGAGCTGGCGTTCCCGTTCACCGCGCTCGAGGTGGTGCTGATGGGGCGCTACGCCCGGCAGCGCGGGCCGGGGCTCGACAGCGCGGCCGACGAGGCGGCGGCCCGGGCGGCGCTGGCGCGGTGCGACCTGGCGGACCTGGCCGAGCGGCGGTTCGACGCGCTGTCGGGCGGCGAGCGCCGGCGCGTGGTGCTGGCCCAGGCCCTGTGCCAGGGCGCGGACGCGATCATCCTCGACGAGCCGACCGCCGCGCTCGATCCGGCCCACGCGATCGCGGTGGCGCGGGCGCTGGCCGACGAGCGCGGCCGCGGCGCGGCGGTGCTGATCGTGACGCACGATCTGGATCTGGCGGCGCGGTTCGCCGACCGGATCGTGGCGATGGCCGAGGGCGAGGTGGTCGCCGACGGCGCGCCCGAGGCGGTGCTGACCGACGCGCGGGTGCAGGCGGCGTTCGGCGTGACCCTGCACGTCGGCGCGCTGCCCGACGGCGCGCGGTTCGTGGTGGCGCGGTGAGCTGCGTCGGCGGCGCGGCGGCGGGTGGCCTGCTGCGCGGCGGCGCGATGAGCGTCATCAGCGGCGCACCGGGTGGCGCGCTGCCCGACGGCGCGCGGTTCGGGGTGGCGCGGTGAGCCGCATCGGCGGCGCGGCGGCGGGTGGCGCGATGCGTCATCGGGGGGGGAGCGGGTGGCGCGGTGCCCGGCGGCGCGCGGTTCGGGGTGGCGCGGTGAGCGGCATCGGCGGCGCGGCGGCCGGTGGCCTGATGCGCGGCGGCGCGATGCGCGTCATCATCAGTGCACCGGGTGGCGCGCTGCCCGACGGCGCGCGGTTCGGGGTGGCGCGGTGAGCTTCGTCGGCGGCGGCGCGCGCCTGACCCGGGCCCGGTGGGCGGCGGTGCTGGTGATCGGGCTGATCGTGCTGGCGGTGGCGGTGCTGCTGGCGCCGCTGGTGGGCCCGGGCGCGCACGGCCGCGGCGTCGGGGTGATGTCGCCGCGGGCGCTGTGGTCCGACGGCACCGACGCGACGATCTTCTGGCACGTGCGGCTGCCGCGCACGCTGGCGGCGGCGCTGGTGGGCGCGGCGCTGGCGGCGGCGGGGTGCGCGTTCCAGGCGGTGCTGCGCAACCCGCTGGCCGAGCCGTTCACGCTGGGCGTGTCGTCGGGCGCGTCGCTGGCGGCGGTGATCGCGATCCGCCTGGGCGTGGTCGGCATCGCCGGCACCGCGGGCGTGGGCGCGGCGGCGGTGCTGGGCGCGCTGGCGGCGGTGGCGCTGGTGTGGCAGCTGGGCCGGGTCGGCTCGACGCTGCCGCCGGCGACGCTGGTGCTCGCGGGCGTGACCGTGTCGATGTTCTGCTCGGCGGCGGCGCTGGTGGTGCAGGCCACCGCCGACTTCGCCGAGATGAGCCGGATGCTGCGGTGGATGATGGGCGGGCTCGAGTGGACGCAGCTGGCGACGGTGGCGCGGGCGCTGCCGGCGCTGGCGGTGGGCGCGCTGGTGCTCCTGTGGCTGGGGCGCGATCTGAACGCGCTCGCGGCCGGGCCCGAGGCCGCGGCGTCGGTCGGCGTCGCGGTCGGCCGGGTCCAGACGCTGGCGTTCGGCGCGGCGTCGCTCCTGGTCGGCACCAGCATCGCGATCGCCGGGCCGATCGGGTTCGTCGGGCTGATCGTGCCGCACGCGCTGCGCGCGATCGTCGGGCCCGATCACCGCGTGCTCTTGCCGATGTCGCTCATCGGCGGCGCCGTGCTGGTGGTCGGCTGCGATACGCTGGCGCGCGTGCTGGGCCAGCTGCCGGTCGGCGTCGTCACCGCGCTCGCGGGCGGGCCGTTCTTCCTGGTGCTGCTGGTGCGGGGCAAGCGCGGCTCGGCGCTGTGGCAGAGCGAGTGAGCGCGGTCGTCGCGCACCTGGTCGAGTCGATCGGGCCGGCGAGCGCGGCGATGGCGGCGGCGCGCGCGGCCGACGGACCGCTGGCGGCGTGGCTGGCGGCGGCCCGGCACGCGCGGACGCCCGCGCTCGCGCGACGGACGGTGGTGTGCGTGCTGGCCGATCACGGCGTGGTCGCGACCGGCGGCGCGCTGGGGGCCGAGCACCCGACGGCGATCGCCGCGACGACGATCGCGCGCGGCGAGGCGGCGCTGGCCCGGGCCGCGGCGGCGGCGAGCGCGGCGCTGGTGCTGATCGACGCCGGGGTCGCGGCGGCGGGCGCGCTGCCGCCGGCGGTGATCTCGGTGGCGCGCGGGCCGTCGGGCGATCTGGCCGAGGGCGCGGCGCTGACGCCGGTCGAGGTGATCGCCGCGCTCGAGGCCGGGGTGGCGATCGCGACCGCGCTCGCCGAGGGCGGGCTCGACCTGCTGGCGGTCGGCGCGCTGGGCGCGGGCGGCGACCTGGCGGCGGCGGCGGTGATCGCGGCGCTGACCGGTGGCGGCGCCGAGCTCGCGGCGGCGGACGGCCGGGCGCTGGTCGCGGCCGGCCTGGCGCTGGTCCCGCCGGGGGCGACCGCCCTCGACGTGGTGGCGGCGGTCGGCGGGCGCGACGTGGCGGTGGTGGCGGGGATGATCCTGGCGGCGGCGGCGACCTACGTGCCGGTCGTCCTCGACGGCGCGGTCACGCTGGCGGCGGCGCTGGTGGCGGCGCGGCTGGCGCCCGACGTGCGCGGCTACCTGGCGTGCGCCCACGCCGGCGGCGGCGCGGCCGCGGCGGCGGCGCGGACCGCGCTCGGGCTGACGCCGGTGCTGTCGGTCGGGCTCGGCAGCGGCGAGGGCACCGGCGCGGCGATGCTGCTGCCAGTGCTGGCCGCGGCCGTCACGGCTGGGTGAGGCCGGCCGGGACCAGCAGCGGCTCGCAGTCGATCATGCCGTCGCACACGTTGTCGGCCTTGAGCGTGAGGAACCACGCCCGCACCGGGGTCACCGCGGTGCGCGCGTCGCCGAGCAGCATGATCGTGCGCGGCTGCGGATCGGCGTTGGCCGGGCGCACGACCAGGAACGGCGCGCACGCCTGGGTGGCCGGCATCATCCCGACGCTGGTGTCGTTCTGCGGGATCAGCCCCACGTCCCAGTCGCCCTGCATCATGCCGCCGACGATCCGCCAGTCGCAGCCCATGCCGACGAGGCCCGGCAGCGTGACCTTCTCGACCTCGCCGCACGCGCCGGTGTTGCTGTCGACGCCGACCCGGCACTCGGAGCCGTCGGCGCCGGCGCACTTGAGCGGATCGGGGTCGTACGCGCACCGGCTCGAGGCGCCGCCGTCGAGCGCGCGCAGCGTCGCGCACTCGAGGCTGAACAGGTGGGGGAACATGATGTCCTCACACGCCGCCGGATCGCCGGCGTAGCGGCCGACGTCGTCGTTGCAGGCGTGGACGCCGATGTTGCAGCCGAGCGGGCCGCCGCGATCGATCGCGCACGGCAACGCCGGCGCCGGCCGGCCGTCGCAGTTGCTGTCGGTGCCGTCGCAGATCTCGGGATCGCCCGCGGCCCGGGTGTGCCCCGGCGCCTGCTCGTCGCAGTCGCTGGGCCGCGGCGCGCAGGTGACGCGATCGGGGCGGAGCGCGACCGCGCCGCACCGGCTCGAGCCGCTGCCGTCCGGGTCGGCCGGCTGGGTGGGCCCGCCGTCGCTGCGGGCCTCGTCGCCGCACACGCCCGAGCAGTCGAAGTCGATGTGCAGGCAGTCGACGGTGTCGGGCAGGTCGGGGTTGCCGGCCCGGAACGCGGCCTCGTTCTGGCCCGGGAACACCGTGCCGGGGTTGATCATCCAGCCGTCGGGGCCGCCGAGGCGCACGGGCGCGGGGGCGTCGAGGCAGTCGCCGCAGGCGACGCCGTCGCCGTCGCCGTCGGTCGCGGTCGAGGCGTCGGCCGGGTCGAACGGCGCGCAGTCGGCCGCGTCGAGCGTGCCGTCGCAGTCGGCGTCGTCGGCGCGCCCGATGCTCCAGCTGCCGTCGTCGGGATCGCGGTAGAGCGCGCACTCGCCGGCGGGGCCGGCGGGGAGGTAGCTGTCCGTCCCGAGCGTCAGCCGGACCAGCCCGACCTGGCCGTCGACGAACTTGACCGTGGTCGGGTACGCGGCGAACGCCAGCGGCTCGATGCGCTCGGGCGGCTGCCCGCGGGTGATCGCCGCCGCGATCTGCAGCTCGCCGATCGCCGCGAGGTCGCCCTCGGGCCGCAGCAGGTAGCGGTACGGCGACTCGACCTCGCCGAAGGCGCGGGTGGTGCCGCCGTCGCTGACCACGAACTGCGGCAGTCCGGCGACGGCGGTGCCGACGTAGATGCGCAGCTGATCGGCGCCGGGCGGGATCGACCCGGCCTCCCAGTTCACCTCGACCATCAAGCCGGTCTCACCGGAACACGCCGTCGCGACCACGAGCGCGAGCGCGCCCAGGTGGCGGCGGCCGAACACCCTCGAGGATCGGCGCATGGGCCCATGATACGCCGATCGCGCGGCGCGGGCAGCGCCGCAGGCGAGAGCGTCGCCCGGATCACATCGCGACGAGCTGCTCGACCATCCGCCGGACCAGCGCGTGGACGCCCGGATCACAGCGCGTCGAGCTGCGCGACCATCCGCCGGACCGGCACGTGGACGCCCGGATCACAGCGCGACGAGCTGCGCGACCATGCGCCGGACCAGCACGTGGACGCCCGGATCACAGCGCGACGAGCTGCGCGACCATCCGCCGGACCAGCGCCTGGGCGCGGGCGGGTACCAGGGCGCGCGCGCGCAGCGCGTCCCACACCGGCCCACCGAGCGCGAGGTCGAGCAGCTCGAGGCGGTCGGGGTGATCGGCGACCTCGGCGGCGAACACCCGCGCCACCTGGGCCCGGCGGCGCGCGGCGTTGCCGGCGATCGCGGCCGCGACCACGGGGTAGTCGGCGGCGAACTGCGCGGCCGAGGCCCGGATGGGGCGCGAGCCCTCGAGCTCGCGCGCGCGGATCGGCACGAACGCGGCGACGCGCGCGGCCACGGGCAGCGCGGCCGCGGGCTCGGGCGAGTCGGGGCGCTCCTGGTACAGCGCGGCCGCGGCGCCGAACAGATCGCCGCGCGTCGGGAAGTGCTGGCCGATCGACCGCAGCGACACCTGCGCCCGCGCGGCGATGGCGGCGGCGGTCGGGTTGATCTCGCCGGCGCGCACCAGCGCCATCAGCGCGTCGAGGATCGCGCCCCGGGTGCGGACCGTGCGGGCGCGGCGGCCGTCGACGGGAGGCGCGGCCGCGGCGGGCGGGCGCGGCGCGGACGGAGGGCGCATCGCCTGTGATGGAAGCACCTCGGCGCCGGCCGCGCCAGCGTCACGGATCGTCGGCGGGCGGCGGCAGGCGCATCCTGGCGATCGAACCGCCGGCCGCGCCAGCGTCACGGATCGTCGGCGGGCGGCGGCAGGCGCATCCTGGCGATCGAACCGCCGGCCGCGCCAGCGTCACGGATCGTCGGCGGGCGGCGGCAGGCGGCCCGCGGCCTCGTTGTAGCCGTTGCGGGCGCGCGCGTCGTCGGGGTCGAGGGTCAGCGCCTTCTTGAAGCTGGCCTCGGCGGCGACCGCGTTGCCGCTGTTGAGGTACGCCTCGCCGAGCAGCGTGTAGATGCGGGCGCGGCGGGGCGCCAGCTTGGCGGCCTTCTTGAGCTGGGTGATCGCGGGGCCGTACTGGCCCTGGGACAGCGCGACCTCGCCGAGGCCGATCACCGCGTCGATGTTCTTCGGGTTCGACGCCAGCGCCTTGGAGTAGTTGCTGGCGGCGCTGACGGGATCACCCGAGCGCAGCGCCGCGTCGCCGGCCTTGGCGTAGAACTCGGCCATGCCCGCGGCCTCGTCGTCGGGCGCGGTGGTGACCGAGCCGGAGCCCGAGCCCGAGCCGTCGGTCGGGAACGGATCGTCGAGGGTGCGGCCGCTGCTGCCGGAGCCGGATCCGGACGTGCGGCCGCGCGGCGGATCCTTCGGTGGATCTTTCGGCGGGTCCTTGGGCGGGTCGACCGCCGGGACCGCCGCGTCGGGCGTGACGTCGACGGGCGCCGCGACCCCCGCGTCGACGGCCACCGCCGCGACCGGGTTCGGCGCGGCCGGCTGCTTGGACTTCTTGCCGCCGCCGAAAAGCAGCGCGGCGACGATCAGCGCCAGGGCCGCGCCGCCGGCGATCAGGAACGGCTTGGTCAGCGAGCGCCGCGGCCGGTACAGCTCGTCGTCGGCGTAGCTGTCGCCGGGATCGATGAAGGTGCGCGCGGCCTCGAGGCTGGCGACGCCGCTGGCGCCGGGATCCCCGCCGTCGCCGTCGGCGAACCAGGCGCCGGACAGGTGGCCCTCGGGCTCGGGTGGGGCGCTCGCGCGGCGGGCCCGCGGCACGGCCTGGTCGTCGTCGGGCTCGGGCGGTGCGCTCGCGCGGCGGGCCCGCGGCTCGTCCTCGAGCGGGGCGACCGGCGCGGTGCTGACCCGGCGGGCGCGCGGCCCGGGCTCGGGCTCGAACTCGACCGCGGGCGCGGCGCTGGCCCGTCGAGCCCGCGGCTCCAGGTCATCCCGGCTGCGCGGCGGCTCGGCCTCGGAGCCGTGGCGCACGCGCTCGGTCAGCTCGGCCGACGGCGCCGCCGGCCCCGACGGCACGTCCGCCACCGCGACCGGGATCGCGACGCGCTCGCTGGCGGTCGGCTCGGCCGGCGTCGGCGCCGCGGGCATCGTCGGCACACCGACCGCCGGCGTCCCGGTCGGCCCGCGCCGGCCGCTGGCCGAGGACGCGTCCTCGATCGGCACGGCGCCGCCGCCGCGCAGGACCTCGGCCAGCTTGGTCGCGGTCACGAAGCGATCGTCGGGCGCCTTGGCCAGGAGCCGCGCGATGACGGTGTCGAGCCAGGCCGGCACGTCGGGCCGGCGGCTCGCGACCCGGGGCGCGACCTCGCTGACGTGGCGGGTGAGCACGTCGAACACCCGGCCGCCGACGAACGGCGGCTCGCCGGTGAGCATCTCCATCGCGATGCAGCCGAGCGAGTACAGATCGGCGCGGCGATCGGTCGGATCGCCCTTGGCCTGCTCGGGCGACATGTAGCGCGGGTCGCCGAAGGTCATGCCCAGGCTGGTCGAGGCGGCGCCGCCGCCCTGCTCGACCAGCTTGGCGAGGCCGAAGTCGAGCAGCTTGACGAAGTTGGCCTTGCCGCGGCGGACCGCGAGGTAGACGTTGCGCGGGCGCAGGTCGCGGTGGACGAAGCCGACGGCGTGGGCGTCGACGAGCGCCTCGGCCGCCTGGATCAGCACGTCGAGCGTGTGCTCGATCGACAGCTGGCCGGCGCGCGCGAGCACCATGTCGAGGGTCTCGCCCTCGAGCAGCTCCATCGCCAGATACAAGCGCCCGTCGGCGGTGCGGCCGAAGTCGTGGATCTCGACGATGTGCTCGTTGTCGATCTCGGCGACCGAGGTGGCCTCGCGCCGGAACCGCTCGATCGCCAGGTCGTCGCGCGACAGCTCGTGGTGCAGGACCTTGATCGCGACCTTGCGGCGGAGCGTGACGTGCTCGCCGCGGTAGATCGTCCCGGACTTGCCGGCGCCGAGGCGATCGACGACCAGGAAGCGCTCGCCGAGGATGCTGCCGATCAGCTCGTCGACGACCCCATCGCGCACCCGCGGCGTGCCGCACGCGGGGCAGAACAGCGCCGCGGGCGAGAGCTCGCGCCGGCAGCTGGCACACGGGACCGGGACGGGGTTCATGTCGGGCAAGGGCATCGGGGTTCCGTCGTCGGGCCGGCGATGCGCGTGTGGAATATAGCGCATGCAGTCCGAACCTTCCTGACCACTTGCACGCTGTGGGCCAGGGTGCGCAGGCGGGCGCGCAGGCGCGGGGAGATCAACAAGTTCAATCGGTTGACGTCAACGACCGTCCAGCGCCGCCGTATCTCGCTGTTCTCGATCTCAGGAATCCATCGACACGCCTGTCGCGATCTCGTCACTGTCTCGCGGGTGAACAGGTGCTGGTGGCGGGAAACCCGGCGTCACGCCAGCGCCGCCCACGTCAGCACGTGCGCGCCTGCGCCGGAGCCCGGGTGTCGGGAAATCCCGGGTGTCAGGCCAGCGCCAGGCCAGCGCGCCCCGCGCAGCGCGCCCGCGCAGCGCGCACCCGGCGTCAGCCCAGCGACCGCCACACCAGCCCGGCCAGCGCGCACCCGAGCAAGAGCCACGGGCCGCGCACCCGGAGGCCGAGCCCGGCGATCAGCGCCGCGGCGGTCAGCGCCACCGCCGCGCCGTCGACCGACGCCCAGACCGGGACCGCGACCGTCCACGGGCCGAGCGCGACCGGGCGCAGCGCCGCGAACAGGGTGTGCAGCGCGAACCACAGCGACAGGTTGGCGATCACCCCGACGACCGCCGCGGTGATGCACGCGAGCGCGGCGTGGAGCCCGCGGTGGCCGCGCAGCGCCTCGATGTACGGCGCGCCGACGAAGATCCACAGGAAGCTGGGCGCGAACGTCACCCACGCGGCGAGCGCCATCGCCGCGAGCCCGCCGCCGAGCCCGTCGACCGCGTGGGCGCCGACGAACGCGACGAACGGCAGCACCAGCACCAGCGGCCCCGGCGTGGTCTCGGCGAGGCCGAGGGCGTCGACCATCTGCCCCGGCGCCAGCCACGCGAGCGCGACCGCGCGCTGGCCGACGTAGGCGAGCGCGGCGTAGGCGCCGCCGAAGGTGACCAGCGCCGCCTGGCTGAACAGCACCGCCTGGTGGCGGTACAGGCTGTCGGGCGCCAGCGCCATCAGCGCCGCGACCGGCGCCAGCCACGCGAGCAGGCAGACCGCGAGGGTGCGCGCGGTCCGCGCGGTCGACGGGCGGGTGTGACCGAGCCCGCCGGCGGCCGCGAGCTGGGCGACGACGGTGGCGGGATCCTCGGGCGCGTCGGCGGCGGGCGCGGTCGGCAGCCACGCCGGCGCCAGCCCGTGCGCGAGCGCGCCGATGGCCGCGGCCCCGGCGACGATCACCGGGAACGGCACGCCGGCGATCGCGATCGCCCCGAACGCGGCCACCGCCAGCGCCTGCGGCAACCGGCGCCGCAGCGCCCGCTGGCTGATCCGCACCAGCGCGCCCGCGACCACGGCCACGACCGCGGCCTTGAGCCCGAACAGCAGCCCCGCGACCGCGGTCAGGTCGCGCCAGGTGCAGTACGCGGTCGCCAGCCCGGCGGCGATCAGCAGGCCCGGCAGCACGAACAGCACGCCGGCGATCAGCCCACCGCGGGTCCGATGCAGCAACCAGCCGATGTAGGTCGCGAGCTGCTGGGCCTCGGGCCCCGGCAGCAGCATGCAGTAGTTGAGCGCGTGGAGGAACCGGGCCTCGTCGAGCCAGCGGCGCCGGACCACCAGCTCGTCGTGCATCAGCGCGATCTGCCCGGCCGGCCCGCCGAACGACAGCCAGCCGATCCGCGCCCACACCCGGGCCGCGGCCGCGACCGTCACCGAGGGCGGAGGCGCGGCGGCGACCGGCACTACCGGCGCGCCCTCAGCGGACGTCACTACCGGCGCGGCCGCCGCGGCGGACGTCTCCGGCGGCGGGGCCTTCGCGGCGGACGTCTCCGGCGGCGGGGCCTCGGGCACGGCCGACGATAGCGCGGCGGCCGAGGCGCGCCGATCGTTCGGCGCGTCGATCAATCGGCGCGCGTGCGCAGGAGGTCGCGGACCGCGTCCTCGTAGTCCTCGTCCTTGATCACGCCGCGGTCGACCAGCAGCTTGACCAGCGCCTGCAGCCGGATCGCCAGGTCGGCCTCCTCGCTGGCGCGCAGGCGCATCGTCGCGGTGGTCTCGCCGGTGCCGTCGACGACGTCGGGGCTGACCCGCGCGTGCGGCTGCGTGACCACGACCGCCGTGCCGCCGAACGGGATCGCGGTGCGCCGGACCACCTGGGTCGTGAGCTGCTTGGCGCCGAGCTCGATCAGCTCGTCGATCGCCGACAGCGGCAGGAGCGCGACGTCGACGACGGCGCCGGTGACCCGCTCGATCTCGGTGATCGCCGCGGTGTCGGTCGGGTCGGCCATCGCCAGCCACAGCTCCTTGTCGTCGCGCTCGGGGCCGCCGCGCATCGCGAGCGGGACCACCCGGTGCTTGCGACACAGATCCCGCGGCACCCGGCGCAGCGCCTCGACGTCGGGCGTCACGGCGCGCGGATCGACCGCCAGGATCCGCAGCTCGCGCCGGAACGCGGCGACCAGCGCGACCTCGTCGACGCCGAGCTCGCGCACGACCACGACCGCGAGCGGCAGCGACCGCTCCTCGGCCAGCTCCTTGGCCCGGGTCACGTCGGCCCGGGACAAGAGCCCCGCGTCGACCGCGATCTGCGCCAGTGTCTTGGGCAAGCTGTGCACCCGAGAGGATTCGAACCTCTGACCTTTGGCTCCGGAGGCCAACGCTCTATCCAGCTGAGCTACGGGTGCGTACGGGCTTACACATACAGCGTTGCCCGCGCCCTCGCAAGCACCCGGAGTTGGCATTGCGCGGGTGCCTCGACATCGGTAGGGTCCCGGCGCCCCCACGGCAGGAATGATCATGGAGTCCAAGACCCAGCACCTCGATCGCGTCGTCATCCGATTCGCTGGCGATTCGGGCGACGGCATGCAGCTCACCGGCACCGAGTTCACCAAGGCCGCGGCCGAAGCCGGCAACGACATCTCGACGTTCCCGGACTTTCCGGCCGAGATCCGTGCGCCGGCCGGCTCGCTGTTCGGCGTGTCGGGCTTCCAGCTGCACTTCTCGTCGAACGAGATCCACACGCCCGGCGACGCGCCCGACGTGCTGGTCGCGATGAACCCGGCCGCGCTCAAGACCAACCTCAAGGATCTGGTCGACGGCGGCGTGCTCATCATCAACAGCGGCGCCTTCATCGAGAGCAACCTCAAGAAGGCGCAGTACACCTCGAACCCGCTCGAGGACGGCTCGCTGGAGCGCTACCGGGTCCACGCCGTCGACATCTCCGGCCTGACGGTCGCCGCGCTCGAGGGCGGGCCCCTGTCGACCAAGGAGAAGGGCCGCAGCAAGAACTTCTTCGCGCTCGGCCTGGTGTTCTGGATGTACGGCCGCGAGCTCGACAGCGAGATCCGCCGGATCACCAAGCAGTTCACCAAGCGGCCTGAGCTGGCCGAGGCCAACATCGCGGTGTTCAAGGCCGGCTACCACTTCGGCGAGACCGCCGAGGTGTTCCAGACGGTCTACAAGGTGCCGGCGGCGCGCTTCGCCCCGGGCACCTACCGCAACATCACCGGCAACGAGGCGCTGGCGCTGGGCCTCGTCGCCGGCGGCGAGCTGGCCGGCAAGTCGATCTTCTTCGCCGGCTATCCGATCACGCCGGCCTCGGCCATCCTGCACTCGCTCGCCAAGTTCAAGAACTACGGCGTGCTGACGTTCCAGGCCGAGGACGAGATCGCGGCGATCGGCGCGGCCCTGGGCGCGTCGTTCGGCGGCGCCCTGGCGGTGACCGCGTCGAGCGGCCCCGGCATCGCGCTCAAGGGCGAGGCCATCGGGCTCGGCGTCATGACCGAGCTGCCGCTGGTGATCGTCAACGTCCAGCGCGGCGGCCCGTCGACCGGCCTGCCGACCAAGACCGAGCAGAGCGATCTCGATCAGGCGCTGCACGGCCGCAACGGCGAGGCGCCGATCCCGGTGATCGCCGCGCGCTCGCCCGGCGACTGCTTCTACGCCGCGGTCGAGGCGCTCAAGATCGCCAGCCGCTACATGGTGCCGGTGATGCTCCTGTCCGACGGCTACATCGCCAACGGCTCGGAGCCGTGGCCGGTGCCCGACGTGACCGCGCTGCCGCGGTTCGACGTCACCCACCGCACCGACCCCGACGGCTACTACGTCTACGACCGCGACCCCACCACGCTCGCGCGGGCGTGGGCGGTGCCGGGCTCGGCCGGCCTCGAGCACCGCATCGGCGGCATCGAGAAGGACTTCCTGACCGGCAACATCTCGTACGAGCCGACCAACCACGAGCGCATGGTCCACGTCCGCGCCGAGAAGATCGCACGCGTGGCCCAGGACATCGGCGAGCTCGACCTGCGCGGCGAGGAGTCGGGCGACGTGCTCGTGATCGGCTGGGGTGGCACCTTCGGGTCGCTGCGCCAGGCCGTCGACGAGCTGCGCGGCCAGGGCAAGCGGGTCAGCCACGCGCACCTGCGCTGGCTGTCGCCGCTCGAGCCCGGCCTCGCGAAGATCATCGGCAACTTCAAGCACGTCGTGTGCGCCGAGCTCAACATGGGCCAGCTGCGCGGCGTCCTGCGCGCCAAGTTCCTGATCGACATCGCCGGGCTCAACAAGGTCCAGGGCCTGCCGTTCAAGGTGCGCGAGGTCGTCGCCGCGATCGAGCAGCTGCTCGACGGCGAGCGCCTGCCCGACGTCACCGTCCCCACCGCCCCCGCCGCCCGCGCCTAGGAGCTCCACCATGACCGAACCTGCCCAGAAGCTGGTCAAGCTGTCGAAGAAGGACCTCGAGACCGATCAGGACGTGCGGTGGTGCCCAGGCTGCGGCGACTACGCGATCCTCGCGATCGTCCAGCGCACGCTCGCGTCGCTCGGCATCAAGCGCGAGAACACGGTGTTCGTCAGCGGCATCGGCTGCTCGAGCCGGTTCCCGTACTACATGAACACGTTCGGGTTCCACACGATCCACGGCCGCGCGCCGGCGATCGCGACCGGCCTCAAGCTGGCGCGGCCCGACCTCGACGTGTGGGTGATCACCGGCGACGGCGACGGCCTGTCGATCGGCGGCAACCACATGCTGCACGCGCTGCGGCGCAACGTCGGCCTGAAGATCATCCTGTTCAACAACCAGATCTACGGCCTGACCAAGGGCCAGTACTCGCCGACGTCGAAGGTCGGCACCCGCGCGGCGTCGACGCCGTCGGGCTCGATCGATCACCCGCTCAACCCGCTGCAGTTCGCGATCGGCGCGGGCGCGACGTTCATCGCCCGGGCCACCGACACCGACGCCAAGGGCCTCGCGGCGATCCTCGACCGCGCCTACAAGCACCAGGGCTCGGCGCTGATCGAGGTCCTGCAGAACTGCCCGGTGTTCAACGACGGCATCTGGGATCAGGTCAAGGACGACGCCGCCAACCGCCAGCTGGCGCTGGTCGACGGCCAGCCCCTGACGTTCGCGGGCGGCACGATGGGCGTGCGCATGACGCCCGACCTCGTGCCCGAGCTGGTCAAGGTCGGCGACGACGGCGTGCCCAAGGAGTCGCTGCTGGTCCACCGCGAGCGCGGCAGCTCGGCCTACGCGCACCTGATCAGCAGCCTGACCACGCCGGAGTTCCCGGTGCCGGTCGGCGTGCTCCACGTCGAGGACAAGACCGCGTTCGACGTGATGGCGCACCAGCAGGTCACCGACGCCATCGCCAAGCAGGGCAAGGGCGACCTGGCGAAGTTGATGGTCCAGGGCATGACCTGGGAAGTCGGCGACGACGGTATGCGCCAGGAGTAGGCGCGGGGCCGGCGGCCGCGCCGCGGCGATGCGCAGGTGCGGTGGGCAGCGTCGGCCGCGGCGGCGGCGGCGGCGCGGCGCGACGATGCGCAGGTGCGGTGGGCAGCGGCGGCCGCGGCGGCGGCCGCGCGCGCGTGTCGCCGGTCGCGGCCGCAACGCGACCCGTGTGGCGACCGCGGTGGGCAGCGTCGGCCGCGGCGGCGGCGCGGCGCGACGCTGGTCGCGGCCGCGGCGCGCGCAGTGGCGGCCGCGGTGGGCAGCGGCAGCGGCGGCCGCGGCGCGGCGCGCGTGTCGCTGGTCGAGGCCGCAGCGCGACCCGTGTGGCGGCCTCGGTGGGCAGCGTCGGCCGCGGCGCGGCGCGCGCGTCGCCGGTCGCGGCCGCAACGCGACCCGTGTGGCGACCTCGGTGGGCAGCGGCAGCGGCGGCCGCGGCGCTGCGCGGCGCGTCGCCGGTCGCGGTCGCGGCGCGCGCAACGTGCGCGCCGCGCGGTGCTGGCGCGCACGATCGCAATCGCCGGCTCGCCGCGCGCGGTCACGCGGCGGCGCCGGCGCCCACGATCACGTCGGTCAGCTCAGCGGCCAGTCATTCGGGCGGGTGAG
The DNA here is from genome assembly GCA_016717005.1 of Myxococcales bacterium. Lineage (NCBI taxonomy): Bacteria > Pseudomonadati > Myxococcota > Myxococcia > Myxococcales > Myxococcales bacterium. Next base: position 905,811 of record JADJUF010000037.1, read on the forward strand.
GACGCGGTTGCCGCTGTACGAGTAGCGGTGCGGCTGCTTGTAGGTCGAGTGCTGCTCGGCGGAGGTGTCGACGATGTCGACCAGCGTGGCCTTCGGGTAGGTCTTGGGCCGGGTGACCATGACCGGACAGCCGGCCCCGCGCACGACGGCCTCGGACACCGAGCCGAACAGCACGCGGTCGAGCCCGCGCCAGCCGTGGGAGCCGATGACCACCAGGTCGGCGCCGATCTGCTCGGCCAGGCCGAGGATCTCCTTGGCCGGCTTGCCGATGCGCACGTGGACGAAGAAGTGGATCTCGACGCCCGGGGCGCTGGCGGTGAACGCCTCGGCCAGCTTGGCGGCGAGGTGCTCGTGGACCTTCTCGGTGTAGTGGTAGTCGACCTTGGTGGTCGGCAGCCCTGGGACGCGATGGTCGTCATCGACCGCCACGACCACGTGCAGGACGTGGCGCGGGGCTCGGGTCGCCAGCTCGATCGCAGCGGTGAGGGCGACCTCCGCGGTGCTCGAGAAATCGTAAGCGACCACAACCTGCTGGCCTTCAGAGATGTGCATGTCCTCGCTCCAGGTTTCGGTTGCCCACCATGTGTGCACCGATCGTGCCGGGGCCTTGATCCGCGGGATCGTAGGCGACTCATCGTCGCAGGCGCGCAAGTATTGCGCGCAGACGCGCAGACCTCGCAAACACTGCGAAGCTGCTGCGGTGGCGCCGCGTTAGCATCGACCCATGACCAAGCAGCTCATCGCCCTGATGCTGAGCGCCGCAACGATGGGGGCCTGCAAGGGTGACAAGCCCGCGGCCAAGTCCACCGCGGCGGCGCCCGGAACTGCTCCGACGGCGCCAAGCGCGGATCCCGTGCCAGCCCCAGGCGCGGCGCCCGCACCGGACGAGGACGATCCCGACGAGGCCCCGGCGGCCCCCGACGAGGCCGCGGCGGCAACTGACGAGGCCGGCGACCCGAGCGGTTGCGCGGCGGTCGTGGCCCACCTGAGCGCTCTCGCTCAGACCGACGCGAAGGCGGCCGCCGTGTTCGATCCCGACAAGGCGCTCGGCGACTGCACGAGCAAGCGGGCCACCGCCAGCCACCTGGCGTGTCTGCTCCAGGCCGGGACGATCGCCGAGGGCGCCGAGTGCGATCGGGCCGAGTTCGCGAACGTGGACGTCGCGACCGCGGTCGGGCGCGAGTTCCAGGCGGGGCAGGACTCGCCTGAGGACAAGGCCGGCACCGAGGACGGCGACTACATCGTGTTCCGCTCGTCGAGCAGCCGCAAGTGCGGGTTCCTCTACCGGGAGCACCACTTCGCCGGCGCGATGTTCGTGATGTGCGCCGACGCGATCGTCTCGGGCGCCCTGACCACGGCGGCGGAGCTCCGCGACGTGACCCGGCAGCTGTCCGATCGGCAGCGCGCGGAGCACGAGGTCGTGAAGGGGATCATGGACAACTACCCGTACGGCCGCGCGACCCGGGTCTACGACCAGAACGGCGTGTACCAGGGCACGCGATACTCAGCGCGATCGACGCAACCGCGGGCGCGAGCGGTCGATAGGGGGGGCACGCGACCACGGAGGTCGCGCAGACCTGGAGGCGTCGATGACCACGAGCGCGCGATCGAGACGAGGACACCTGGGCCGGCGTGGCCCGAGCGCGGAGGTCGGCCGTGGGCCATGACCTCGACCAGCGCCGCGATCAGGCGGCGCCCGACAGCGGCGGCGCGGGCGGGGCGGCGCCGGGCAAGCGCGCGCTGACCGATCGGCTGGTGCGGCGGGCCCAGCGCAAGAACCCCGAGCTGCAGCACAAGCTCAAGTTCGCGCCGACCGCGTTCTCGAGCGCCCCGGTGGACTCGGCGGAGTTCGCCCAGGACGTCGCCGCCAAGCAGGCGTCCATCGGGCTCAAGGTCGACGGCGTCGTCGGCCCCACGACCAAGCGCGCGGTCATCGGCGATCCGTTCGACTTCCTCGACGCCGCCAAGGGCGGCAAGGGCACCAAGGGCGGCAAGGGCGCCAAAGGGTGGCGGGCACGGCGCGGCCGGGCCAGGCAAGCGCCGGGCCTTGACCACCGACATCGTCGATCGCCGGGACGAGGACGGTGGCACCCGCGTGGCCGCCAACTTCGGCCAGGACGACGGCATCACGGCCGACAGCTCGTTCGTGCTGTGCTACCCCGACGGCCGGCACGTCGGCGAGGGCGAGCTGACGCTCGTCGAGATCCTGCCCCACCACACCTGGCTGCGCACGCGCAAGACCACGTTCCAGACCGGCCTGCTGGTCGAGGCGAGCATCCCGCCCGAGCCCGAGGCGCCCGAGGAGGGGCCGATGCTGCACGGCGACGGATCGATCGGCGACGACGACGCCAGCCGGCTGGAGGCGTGACCACCGCGCGACGCGCACCGGCGGGACGAGCGCGGCGCCTCGATCGAGCGGTCAGGCGCTCACTGCGCGCGGTCGCCGCCGCGGGGACCGCTGGTCACTGCGCGCGCGCGCTCGCCAGCGCCGGCGCGGTGACCGCTCGATCAGGCGCTCGCGGCGCGCGGTCGGTCGGCAGCGCCGGCGCGGTGACCGCCGCGCGGCCGATCACTGCGCGCGGTCGGTCGGCAGCGCCGGCGCGGTGACCGCCGCGCGGCCGATCACTGCGCGCGGTCGGTCGGCAGCGCCGGCGCGGTGACCGCCGCGCGGCCGATCACTGCGCGCGGTCGGTCGGCAGCGCCGGCGCGGTGACCGCCACGCGGCCGATCACTGCGCGCGGTCGGTCGGCAGCGCCGGCGCGGTGACCGCCGCGCGGCCGATCACGATCTGCTCGAGATCGAGGCCGCCGGCGAACAGGTACGACACCGCCTCGGACCAGCCGTAGACCTCGACGCCGCAGGTGCCGGGGCAGTCGAGCGTGTGCGGGCCGGCGGCGACGGTGATGCGCCCGGCCTTGTAGGTGCCGCCGGCGAACGGCGCGAGCTGGCCGGACACGTCGGTGCCGTCGAGGCGCACGGTGGCGCCGGCGGGCGTGACGATCGCCAGGATGTTCTCCTGGTACTGCTGCGGCACCAGCACGGTGTAGGTCGTGCGGTACTGCTCGGTCGGCACCGCGAGCGCCATCGCCGGGTCACCGACGTCGGTGTCGGGCTGGGGCGGGATGTTCGACAGCAGGTAGTGCGCGACCGCGATCGGCTCGTTCGCCGACACCTCGACGTCGGCCGAGGTGAACACGTCGCAGTAGCCGCCCGCGGCGAGCGCGGTGGCGCAGCCGGGCTGGGCCGGGTTGAACGTGACCATCGTGCCGGGCCGCTGGGCGACGACGCGCACGAGGTCGGGGACCGCGTGGGTGCGCGCTTTGGAGTGCGCGACCACATAGACCTTGCCCCAGGTGCTGTTGGGGAAGAGCTGGTCCTCGAGGTGATCGGCGCAGCACGGCGACTGCGCCTGGTTGGTCAGGTTGGTGGCCTCGTGGCCGCCGAACGCGCCGCACGCCTGGCTGCAGGTGATCGCGGTGCCGGTGAGGTCGCCGCCGCCGACCGCCTCGAGCGTCAGCGTCTGGAACTGGGTCAGCGTGAAGCTCTGGGTGGCGCCGGCGGCGATCGCGGGGACGTTGGCGCCGGCGCGGACGCCGGCGGTCGGGCGCACCATGACGGTCGTGGTGCCGGCGCCCGACGCGACCACCGTGACGTAGCCGTTGTAGTCGTTCTTGGCCGGGCGTCGGACCAGCGTCTTGTAGCTGATGCCGGTGTAGTCGAGGTCGTAGGCGTGGGCCGGGATCAAGAGCGACGCGTCGTTCGAGAACACGCCGACGTTGTCGAGCGGGTTGAACTGGTAGGCGACGATCGGCGCGCTCGACACCAGCTTGTAGGCCTTGGCCTCGATGCCCGAGTAGTCGAGCGACTGATCGGCCATGCCGAGCTGCTGCGGGAACAGCGCCTTGACCTGGCCCGGCGCGATCGTGTCCGTGCCGGTCTGGCCGGCGGCGTTGGTGAGCGTGACCGTCACCGGCTGCGGCTGCGGGTTCGACACGACGATCGCGAACGGCGACTGCTGCGCGTTGAGCGCGCAGATGTTCATCGTCTGGCAGGTGTAGCCGGGCGACGCGGCGCAGCTCATGCCGTAGTCGCACAGCCCGGCGAGGATGCCGCCGGAGTTGCACACCGGCATCGGCACCGCCGGCACGAAGCCGGAGCCGCCGGCGGGATCGGGGCAGCCGAGGCCGGGCAGGAACTCGGTGCCGTTGACCTCGACGGCGTTGTCGAGATCGACCGGCCAGTACTCGCAGCCGAGGTAGCTGCGGCTGGCGACCGCGTCGTCGCAGCTGGTGCCGTTGGGCGTCGTGCAGACGCCGCCGCTGCAGCTGTTGGGCGCGCAGTCCTGGGTGGTCGGCCCGACGGTGCCGTCGGCGAGGCACGCGTGGATCTCGTTGCCGACGCAGACCGGCACGCCGGGCGTGCAGGTGCCGGCGGCCGCGTCGATCGGGGCGTCGTCGTCGTCGTCACTGCCGGTGGCCGACGGGCCACACGCGGCGATCGAGATCAGCAAGCACACGGACAAGAGCTGGCGCATCGGACCCTCCTGGGCATCGGCACGCTAACAGCACCGCGCGCGCGCCGACGCCCCCGCGGCCCCGTGTCACCTCATGTACGAAGCCGTAAGGTCGGCCGGGTCCGCCGCGGTGCGTCGATGGCCCGCGCGCGGTGCACGGGGCCGGCGGGGCGTCGTATGGTGGCCGCCATGTCGAGTCCGCCGACCGGGCGCATGCCGCGCCAGATCCCGTTCATCATCGCCAACGAGGGCTGCGAGCGCTTCTCGTTCTACGGGATGCGCAACATCCTCACGACGTTCCTGGCCGGCGCGTTCTTCGCCCACCTGAGCGGCGACGCGGCCCAGGGCGAGGCCAAGGACATCTTCCACGTCTTCGTGATCGGCGTGTACTTCTTCCCGCTGATCGGCGGGTGGCTGGCCGATCGGTACTTCGGCAAGTACCGGACGATCCTCTGGGTGTCGGTCCTGTACGTGATCGGGCACGCGTGCCTGGCGATCTTCGAGCACGAACCGAACGGCTTCTACCTGGGGTTGTTGCTGATCGCGATCGGCTCCGGCGGGATCAAGCCGCTGGTGTCGACGTTCATGGGCGACCAGTTCGACCAGACCAACAAGCACCTCGGCAAGGTGGCGTTCGACGCGTTCTACTGGATCATCAACTTCGGCTCGTTCTTCGCGTCGCTCTTGATGCCGCGGCTCCTGCGCGGCGACGGCCCGGCCCGGTGGTGGGGCCTGACCCCGGCGTCGGTGGCGTTCGGCGTGCCCGGCATCTTGATGGCGGTCGCGCTGGTCGCGTTCTGGCTGGGGCGCAAGCGCTACGTGCGGGTGCCGCCGGCGCCCGACGATCCGCACGCGTTCGCCAAGGTGATCCGGTCGGCGTTGCGCGGCGCCGGCGGCGCGGTGCCCCGGGCGCAGGTCGTCGGCGCGGGCGGCGCGCCGACCGGCAACGTCGGCACCGTGCTGGCGCTGGTCGGGATCGTCGGTGCCGCGGCCGCGCTGGTCGGCTGGCCGCTCGGCACCAGCTTCGGCGGCAAGGACATCGTCATGGCGCTGTGCCTGGCGCTGGTGCTGGGCCTGACCGGCATCGGCGTCGGCGCGTGGCTGCAGCTCGACCGAGCCCGGGGGGCCCATCCGGACGAGGCGGTCGACGGCGTGCGCAGCGTGCTGCGGGTGCTGGTGATCTTCGCGCTGGTGACCCCGTTCTGGTCGCTGTTCGATCAGAAGGCCTCGACCTGGGTGTTCCAGGCCGGCGCCATGGCCAAGCCCGGCTGGTTCGAGCCGGCGATGATGCAGGCGCTCAACCCGGCGCTGGTGATCCTGCTGATCCCGCTCAACAACCTGGTGATCTTCCCGGCGCTGCGGCGGCGCGGCTACGACCCGGCGCCGCTCAAGAAGATGGGCCTGGGCATCGCGCTCGCCGGGGCGTCGTGGATCGTCGCCGGGATCCTGCAGGTCGTCCTCGACAACCGCACCCTCCTGGCCAGCGCGTGGGTGCCCTGGCCCGCCGCGCTGTCGACCTGGCGCCTGGGCACCGACCTGTCGATCGTCTGGCAGATCGTGCCGTACATCCTGCTCACCGCCGGCGAGGTGCTGGTGTCCGCCACCGGCCTCGAGTTCGCCTACAGCCAGGCGCCGAAGTCGATGAAGGGCGTCATCATGAGCTTCTGGAGCCTGGCGGTGACGATCGGCAACCTGTGGGTGCTGCTCGTCGACAAGACCCTCAAGCGCGACGCGGTCATCGACGGGGTCGCGGCGACCGGGCTGTCGGTCACCGGGTTCCTGATGTTCTTCTTCGCGCTGTTCGCGTTCGCGGCCGCGGGCATGTTCGTGCTGGTCGCGCGCCGCTACCGGATGGTCGACAACTACCGCGAGAGCTGAGCGCCGCCCGCGAGCCACCGCGTCGGCGACCTCGGCCGTTCAGGCGCGCGCCGGCCGGGCGCGCGCCCGCTCGACGAGGCGGCCGCGACCTCGGCCGTTCAGGCGCGCGCCGGCCGGGCGCGCGCCCGCTCGACGAGGCGGCCGCGCTCGATCAGCCGACCGCCATCGTCACTTCATGAACGCGATCGGGTCGAACGCGAGGTCTTCCTCGCGCGACTCCTCGGGCGGGCGCTTGCGCCACGACGAGCACTTGCCGCACTTGATGCAGATGTCGATGTCGCGGCCGCCGGTCTTGCCGAACAGGACCCACTTCTCGACGCCCTGCTGCACGCCGCACTTGGGGCACGGGTGCAGCAGCGGATCCGACTGGCGGAAGCCGCGCTTGAAGATCGCGGCGCGGAACGCTTCGAGGTCGAGCTCGGCCATGGCGCCAGGGTAGCGCACGCGCCCCGGCGCGGTCAGCCCGGGCGCCCGATGATCGCGCCCATCGGCGTGACCGAGGAGCACCGCCGCGACCCCGGCGCGATCAGGCCGGGCGGCCGATGATCGCGACCATCGGCGTGACCCAGGTCGGCGGCAGCACCGCCGCGACCCCGGCGCGATCGAGCCAGCGCGCCAGCGTGGCCACGCCGCCCTGCCGGCGCGCGAACGCCGGGTCCCGACCGATGCGGGCCACGGCGTCGGCCAGGATGCCGGGCTCGAACGCGCAGGTCAGGTGGTGGCGGCGCGCGAACCGGCGCAGATCGCCGGCGGTGATGAAGTTGAGCGTGCGCCAGATGGCGTCGTCGGCCAGCGCCGGCCGCAGGCGCGCGGTGATCGCGGGCGCGCCTGGCACCAACCACTGGCCCAGGTGCGGCTCGTACGGGATCCGGTAGTTCGGGCACGCGTGCAGCATCCGGCCGCCGGTCGCGAGCACCGCGGCCAGGGCGTCGAGGGTCGGGCCCAGCGGGCGGCAGTGCTCGAGGACGTTGACGCTGACGATGCGCGCGAAGTGGCCGTCGCGATCGGGGTCGAGCGCGCGGGCCTCGCGGCGGTCGAGCGCCGGCGCCTCGGGGTGGCGCGCCCGCAGCTCGGCGTGGACGTGGTCGAACAGATCGAAGCCGGCGATGACCGGCTCGAGCCCGGTGACCGCGAGGCCGGCCCGGGCCAGGACGGTGGTCAGCGCGCCGGCGCCGGCGCCGACCTCGAGCACCCGCTGGCCGGCGGCGAGCCCCAGCGCCGGCCGGGCCAGCAGCGCCAGCGCCTGGCGGAGCTCGCCGGCGATGTCGGCCACGCGCGCGCCGACGTGGTCGACCGCGAGGTCGGCCCGGGCCGCCACCGCCGCCGCGAAGGGTGGCGCGGTCAGCGTGGCCAGGACCGGCGCGGCCGCGGCGTCGAGGTCGACGGGCACGGGCATCGATACCACTTCCGGGCGCGGCTGTCGTACAACGCGGACGGCCGAGCCGGCAGCCCCTGGTCCTGTGCGCGCCCGCGTGCGTGCGCTGGCCGCCCGCCCGGCGGTGGCGCTGGTGGCGCTCTTGCTCGGCACCTACGCGTACTTCTACCAGGCCGGCGGCTGGAACCAGAACTCGCGCTTCGATCTGGTGCGCGCGATGGTCGAGGACCACGCGCTGCGCATCGATCGGTTCGAGAAGAACACCGGCGACGACTCGGTCCGCGACGGCCACCACTACTGCGACAAGGCGCCCGGCGCGTCGTGGCTGTGCACGCCGCCGTACGCGGTGATGTACTGGCTCGCGGGCTCGCCGGCCAAGCCGTCGACGACCTGGCTCGGCTGGGCCGCGTGGCTGGCGATCGTGATCGCGATCGGCGTCCCGGCGGCGATCGCCGCGGCGTTCCTGGCGCGGCTGGCCCGCGCGCTCGGGCTCGATCGCTGGCGCGCGTACGCGCTGGCGCTGGCGTGGGGGCTGGCGACCTTGGCGTTGCCGTACTCGACCTTGCTCTACGGCAACCAGCTCGCCGCGTCGCTGCTGGTCATCGCGTTCACGCTGCTGGTCGAGATCCGCCGCAGCGGCGCCCGCGCGACGCCGCTGCGCATGGTCGCGATCGGCGGGTGCCTGGGCCTGGCCGGCGCCACCGAGTATCCGGCGATGCTGGTGGTGCTGCCGATGGCCGCCTACGGGCTGATCGTCGTCTGGCGCGCGGCGGGCTGGCGGCCGCTGGCGTGGGCGGTGCTCGGCGGCGCGGTGCCGCTGGGCCTCCTGGCGCTCTACCACGCGGTCGCGTTCGGCAGCCCCGGGACGTTCCCGTACAAGTACTCGGTGTGGAAGGAGCCGTCGACGGGCGTGTTCATGGGCATCGGCGCGCCGAAGTGGGCGGCGGTCAAGGGCACGTTCTGGGGCGAGCACCGCGGCCTGCTGTACGCGATGCCGTGGCTGGTGCTGCTGGTGCCCGGGACGATCGCGCTGGCGCGGCGCTACGCGGTCGAGGTCGCGATCGCGGCGTGGGCGGTGATCGCGTTCGTGTGGCTCAACGTGTCGATCAAGCCGTGGCACGGCGGCTGGGCGACCGGCCCGCGCTACGTCGTGCCGATGCTGCCGTTCGCGGTGGTGCTGTGCGGCGGCGTGCTGACCTGGGCGCGGTCGTGGCCGCGGGCGGCGGCGCGGGCGGCGGGCGTGGTGGTGGCGGTGAGCCTGGCCTGGAGCGGCGCGCACATGTTCGCCGCGACCGCGGTCAAGCCCGAGATCAGCGAGAAGATCCTGCGCCCGTACAGCGGCGTGGTGTGGAAGCGCTGGTGGAAGGGCGACCTGGCGATCTCGCGCCAGAGCATCGACATGGCCGGCAACCCCGAGCGCGGACCCAAGCAGGCGTGGAACCTGGGGATGAAGGCCGGGCTGCCCGGCCACGCCGCGCTGGTGCCGCTGTACCTGTGGTGGCTCCTGACCGCGGCGTGGCTGTGGCGGGCGGCGCGGCGCGACCGACGCTGAGGCCGCCCGGCGGACAGGCGGTGGCGTGGCGGCGAGCCAGGCGCCCCGGGACGCCCAGGCCGACTGGATCAGGCGGCGAGCCAGGCGCCGAGCCCCGCTGACCGACGCGGAGGCCGACCGCGCGCGAAAACTTGCCCCGACCGCCCAGCCTCGGGACGATCGATTTCATGGACAAGGCTGCGCTGGTCGTCCAGCTCGTCGATCACCTGCGGGCCTCGGCCCACACCGCCAAGACGCTGCGCGACGACGCCGCGACCGAGGCCCGCGACGGCGCGACCCCGGCCGAGAAGCGCGAGGACGCGCGCGCCGCGATCGAGCACGGCGCGATGGCCAAGGCCCAGGACCGCCGGCTGCGCGCGGCCGAGGCCGCGGTCGAGGAGCTCTCCGGGTTCCGGCCGCCGGCGTGGCGGCCGAACGCGCCGATCGGCACCGGCGCGCTGGTCGAGATCGAGGACGAGGACACCGGCGAGGGCCGCACGTTCTTCCTGGCGCCGACCGGCGCCGGCGTGACGCTCGCGGGCCCCGGCGGCGACGGCTTCCTGTCGGTCGTGACCCCGGCGTCGCCGATCGGGCGCGCGGTCATGGGGCGGCGTCAGGGCGACGTGGTCGACGTGATCATCGAGGGTCGCGAGCGCTCGTGGACGATCGCCTGGGTCGGCTGAGCGCCGCGCGGCCGGGGGCTCGACGGGCACCGGCCAGCCGCGGCGCCGCCACCATCCGCTGAACGTCCCGGGTCCGCGTGCTCACACGTTTCGGGAGGGGGGGCCCCATGTTCGCGAAGCGCAAGAATGGGGGAGGGTTTCCCACCCGGGACGTGCGCTACCCGACCTCTTCGGCGTAGGTCATGACCAGGTACATGACCGCCTCGTGCTTGCCGACGTTGCGGTAGGCGTGGACCGCGTCGGCCTCGAACAAGATCGAGTCGCCGGCGGTGAGGCGGTGGGTCTCGCCAGCGACGTCGATCTCGACGGTGCCGCCGGTGACGACCAGGTTCTCGCTGGTGCCCGGGGCGTGGGCGTCGGCGTCCTCGACGCCGCCCGGCGTCAGCCGCAGCTCGTAGAACTCGACCCGGCGCGGCTCGTCGAACGGGAACAGCGCCCGCGACGTGAAGGAGCGGTCCTTGCTCGACAGGATCTTGGCCTCGTCGGCGCGCAGCACCAGCGCGCCCGACTGGGTGCGCGTCGAGATCAGCGCCGAGAACGTGACCTCGAGGGCGCGCGCGATCTTCCACAGCACGTTGATCGTCGGCGCGCTCTGGCCGAGCTCGATCTGCCCGAGCATCGCGCGGCTCACGCCCGAGAGCTGCGACAGGCGCTCGAGCGACAGCCCGCGCTTGGTGCGCAGGCGCCGGAGGTTGCCGCCGACGACCGGCGCCAGGTCGGTGGGCTCGTCGGCCGGCGGCACGGCCGGGGCGGCGGCGGCTCGCACGCGCGCCGCGCGCGGCTCCTTGCCGTGGTCCTTGCTCGGGGGGCTACCAGCGCGCACGCGACGCTTCTTTTCTTTCACCGGCTCCAAGCTGCGCCCGAGTATACGCGCATCGACGACGGGCTCGGGCACAGCAGGGACAGGCGAGGCATGGGGGGCGACGGCGCCGCGCCACGGGTCGCCGGCTCATCAACGGAACGGTATCCGTTTTAGCGGAATCGGTCAATCGCCGTCGAGCATCGGGTGCGCGACGCCGCCGACGCGAAGGCGTACCTGGTCTCGCCGTGGAGCGCGCCGGCGCGGCCCTCGACCTCGGGACTGCCCCCGGAGGCCGACGGTCTCGTCGATCCGCGCGCGCAGGCCCCGCGTGACGTCCGCGTGCGCAGGCCCCGCGTAACGTCAGCCGTGAGCAGGCCCCGCCCCGCGTGGCGTCAGTCGCCGTCGAGCGCCGGGTGCGAGCCGCCGCCACCGCCGAAGGCGTACCCGGTCTCGCCGTGGAGCGCGCCGTCGAGGCCCTCGTACTCGACCTCGGGCTCGACCCGGAGGCCGACGGTCTTGTCGATCAGCTTGAGCAGCACCAGCGTGACGATCGCGGCGTAGGCGCCGGCGGCCGCCAGGCCCAGGAGCTGCTCGCCGACGAGGCCGAGGTTGCCGGCGAGCGCGCCGCCGCCGACCGCGGCCGGGGTCAGGGCCGCCGTCGCGAACACGCCGGTCAGGATCGCGCCGACCGCGCCGCCGACGCCGTGGACGCCGAACGCGTCGAGCGAGTCGTCGTAGCCGAAGCGGTGCTTGAGCAGCACGCCGGCGAAGCACGCGCCGCCGGTGAGCGCGCCGATCACCATCGCCGCGCCGGGCCCGACGAACCCGGCCGCGGGGGTGATGCCGACCAGGCCCGCCACCAGGCCCGAGGCCACGCCCAGCATCGTGGCCTTCTTCTGGCGCATCGCCTCGAGCGCCGCCCAGGCCAGCGCGCCCGCCGCCGCCGCGAGGTGGGTGTTGACCAGCGCCAGGGCCGCGGTGCCCGGGGCCGCGGCCGACCCGTCGGCGCCGCCGGTCATGGCGCCGCCGGCGTTGAACCCGAACCAGCCGAACCACAGGAGGCCGGCGCCGAGGACGGTCAGCGTCAGGTTGTGCGGCGTGTGGGCCCGCGACGGGTACCCGATGCGCTTGCCCAGGACCAGCGCGGCGACCAGCGCCGACACGCCCGAGGCCCAGTGGACGACGGTGCCGCCGGCGAAGTCGAGGGCGCCGCGCGCGCCGAGCCAGCCGCCCGGGCCCCAGACCCAGTGCGCGATCGGATCGTAGACCAGCGTGGTCCAGGCCAGCGTGAACAGCACGTAGGCCGAGAACTTCAGCCGCTCGGCGTAGGCGCCCGAGATCAGCGCGGGCGTGATCACCGCGAACATGCCCTGGTACATCATGAACAGCAGGTGCGGCACGGTGCGGCCGGCGCCGTCGGTGCCGACGCCGTCGAGCCCGGCGAAGTCGAGCCCGCCGATGAGGCCGCCGTGGGTCGGCCCGAACGCGAGCGTGTAGCCGATCAGCGCCCACTGCACGCTGACCAGCCCCAGCGCGAAGAAGCTGTGCATGAACGTCGACAGGACGTTCTTGCCCTGCACCATGCCCCCGTAGAACAGCGCCAGCCCCGGGGTCATGAGCATGACCAGGGCCGTCGAGATCAAGAGCCACGCCGTGTCGCCCGAGCTGATCGCAGACATCGAGAACGACGCTAGCGGCCCGACGTTTCCGCCAGGTTTCGTGCCGGCGTCCGGACGGTAGAACCTGCGGCGGCGCGGATCACGGCGGCAGGCCGGGCGGCGGGCGGATCACGACCCGGGCGGCGGGCGGATCATGGCCCGGGCGGCGGGCGGATCACGACCCGGGCGGCGGGCGGATCACGGCCCCGGGCGGCGGGCGGATCACGGCCCCGGGACCATCGCGGGCCCCGAAACGCGATCGATCGGCCCGCGGAGCGAGCCGATCGAGGTGCGATCGCAGTTCGAAGAGGCGGTCGATCGTCGGGAGACGATCAGGCCGCGGCCGCGGCCGCGTAGACCGCGACCTTGGTCTGGGTCCGACCCGAGCGCTCGAACTTCACTTCGCCGTCGATGAGGGCGAACAGCGTGAAGTCGCGCCCGATGCCGACGTTGGCGCCGGGGTGGTACTTGGTCCCGACCTGCCGCACCAGGATGCTGCCGGCGCTGACCTTCTGCCCCGCGTAGCGCTTGACGCCACGCATCTTCGGCAGCGAGTCACGACCGTTGCGAGTCGATCCCTGTCCTTTTTTGTGAGCCATGACGCTTCGCTCCTCAGCCGACGATCGTGTCGATCTTCACCGCCGTCAGCTCCTGACGGTGGCCGTTCTTGCGAACGTAGTTCTTGCGACGGCGGAACTTGAAGACCACCAGCTTCTCGCCGAGCCCTTGCTCGACGATCGACGCGGTGACCTTGGCGCCGGCGACGGTGGGCTTGCCCACCGACACCTTGCCGTCGTCGGCGACCAGGAGGACCTGATCGAACGACACCTGGTCACCCGCGTTGCCCGCGAGCTTCTCGACCCACAGGGTCTGGCCGGGCTCGGCCCGGTACTGCTTTCCGCCAGTTTGAATCACCGCGTACATTGTTCTCTCCGCGATCGCGCGTTTGGAATCGCGGACTTTACTCACAGGCAACGCCGCGTCAAGCGTTCCGCGAGAAGACCTGCAACTCGCGAAGATCGTTGTATGTCCTGGCGCACGATCCGGGCCGATGTGTGCGGTCGGTTATTTCTACCGGCCGCCAAAGGTGGGTAGGATGTTCGCGATGAGGCACCTCCTGGCTTGCGCCGCGCTCCTTCTGCTCGTGCCCGTCGCCGGCTGTGGCGACAACCTGAGCGTCACAGGTCCTGTCGATGCGGCGGTCGCGGACGCCCCGGACATCGACGCAGTCGCGGTCGACGCCCGGCCGATCGACGCGATGATCGACGCGAGCTGCCCGGTGCGCTCGACCGGCGTGGGCGCGCCGTGCACGACCGATCCGCAGTGCGACTCGACCACCGGCGCCGGCGACGGGTTCTGCCTGCGGGGCGCCCAGGGCACGGTGGTCTGGCCGACCGATGGCTACTGCGTGCTCCTGACCGACTGCACCACCGACGCGAGCTGCGGCGCCGGGAACATCTGCGCGACGATCAACGACCCGCTCGGGGCCTACACCACGTGCCTGCCGGCCTGCGGCCTGGACCCGTGCAGCTGCCCCGATGGCCAGGTCTGCGCCACGTCGTTCACCGGGGCCGAGCTCGGCACCGGTCAGACGGCGTGCCTGCCCGGCAACGCCTCGGCGAGCGACGGCGCCGCGTGCACCGAGTTTGCCGAGTGTGCGCAGGACTCGCTGTGCCAGAACGGCCCGTTCGAGTTCCCGAACGGCCAGTGCGGGCGGATCGGCTGCACCGTCGGTGACGACAGCACCTGCGCGACCGGCGGCGACGGCCACTGCGTCGATCTCGCGCAGATCACCAGCGGCTTCAACAACGGCACGCTGTGCGTCGATCGCTGCGTCGCCGACGTCGACTGCCGCCAGGCCGACGGCTACAAGTGCTTCGACGGTGGCGTGGGGGTCGGCAAGTACTGCCGCCATCCGCAGGTCGGCGACACCTGCGCGGCGGCGGCGGACTGCGGCGACACCTCGGTGTGGACCTGCTCGACCGCCCTGCCGGGCGGCGCCTGCACGCTGCTCGCGGCCTGCCCGACCCCGGGCAGCTCGATGAACTGTCCGTTCCTGGGCAGCATCTGCTGGGACGGCGCGATGGCGGCCGACCCGAACATCTGCGTCGACCGCTGCGGTGGACCGATCAACACCCAGGGTGGATGCCGCGCTGGCCTGGTGTGCCGCGACGTCGATCCGGGTGCCGGCACGCGCCTGGGCTGCATCGCGCCCTGACGCATCACCGCTCGGGTGACCACGACCCCGCCCGCGAGGCGGGGTCGGTCGTTTTCGGGGATGTGCGGTAGGGTCGGCGCCATGCGAGCTGTCTGGATCGTCGTCGCGATCGCGTGTGGGGCCTCGGGCGGCGGGTGTGGCGGGTCGACGCCAACGGCGCGACCGCCGACGTCACGGCCCGCGCCGACCACGCCCCCGCCCGCCGCCCCCACGCTGACGCCGCTGACCGCGCCCCCGGGCGTGCGGCTGCCGCGCGAGTTCCAGGTCGAGCGCTACGCGCCGAGCCTGGTGATCGACCCGGCCCAGCCGACCTTCTCGGGGACGATCGAGATCGCCGGCACGCTGCGCGCGCCCCAGGCGACGATCTGGCTGCACGCGATCGGCCTGACGATCGACGGCGCGGTCGCGACCACCGACGCGGGCGAGGTCGCGCTGACCGCGCGCACCGACGTCGCGCCGGGCCGGTTGGCGCTGACCGCGCCGCAGCCGCTGCCGGCCGGCCGGCTGGTCCTGACGATCCGCTACCGCGGGCTGCTCGACCTGGTCGACACCACCGGCACGTTCCGCCAGCAGGTCGACGGCGCCTGGTACGCGTTCACGCAGCACGAGGCGCTGCACGCGCGCCGCACGTTCCCGTGCGTCGACGAGCCCGACGTCAAGGTGCCGTGGACGCTGACCCTGCAGGTGCCGATGACGCTGACCGCGGCCGCCAACGCGCCGATCGCCACCGAGGAGCTCACGCTCGCCGGCAAGACGCTGCGGTTCGCGCCGACCCCGCCGCTGCCGTCGTACCTGGTCGCGTTCGCGATCGGGCCGTTCGACGTGGTCGAGGCCGGCGCCACCAGCGGCGGCGCGCCGATCCGGATCCTGGCCCCCGCGGGCCGCGGCGCCGAGGCCGGGTTCGCGGCCGCCGCGACGCCGAAGCTGGTGGCCGCGCTCGAGCGCTGGTTCGGGACGCCGTACCCCTACGCCAAGCTCGACAGCGTCGCGATCCCGGCGACGGTCGGCTTCGGCGCCATGGAGAACCCCGGCCTGGTGACCTACGTCGAGGACCTGCTGCTGATGCCGGCCGACGCGTCGCCGCTGCGCCAGCGTCGCTACGCCTCGGTCGGCGCCCACGAGCTGGCCCACCAGTGGTTCGGCGATCTGGTGACGCCGGTGTGGTGGGACGACATCTGGCTCAACGAGTCGTTCGCGAGCTGGTTGCCCGACAAGATCGTCGGCGAGGTGTTCCCGTCGTGGCGCAAGCCGATCGAGGCGATCGAGGCGCGCGACGGCGCGCTCGAGGCCGACAGCCTGGCGACCGCGCGCCGGATCCGCCAGCCGATCGAGTCCGAGGACGACATCGTCGGCGCGTTCGACGGCATCACCTACGGCAAGGGCGCGGCGGTGCTGCGCATGTTCGAGGCCCACGTCGGCGCCGCGCGCTTCCAAGAGGGCGTGCGCGCGTACCTGGCGGCGCACGCCCACGGCAACGCGACCGCCGCCGACTTCCTCGGTGCGATCGCCGCCGCGGCGCCCGACGCCGACGTGACCGCGTCGATGTCGACCTTGCTCGATCAGGCCGGCGCGCCGCGCGTGACCGCGACGATCGCGTGCAGCGCCGACCGGGCCGAGGTGGTGCTGGCGCAGGATCGGTACCTGCCGCTGGGCGCGACCACGACCGCGACGACGCCGCGCTGGCGCCTGCCGGTGTGCGTGCTGGCCGAGGTCGCGGGCAAGCGCACGCGCCACTGCACGCTGCTGGCCGACGCGACCGCGACGATCGCGCTGGCGCGGTGCCCGACGTGGGTGTGGCCCAACGCCGACGGCCTCGGCTACTACCGCTCGAGCGTCGCCGCCGCGCAGTGGCCCAAGGTGCTGGCCGCCGCCGGCGCGCTCGATCCGTCGACGCGGGTGGCGATCACCAGCGATCTGCTGGCCGAGATCGACGCCGGCCGCGCCGACATCGGCCTGGCCTTGGCCGCGGTCCCGGCGCTGGTCAAGCGCGGCACCCGGGCCGAGCTGGCGATGGCGGTCGACCTGGCCGGCGGCGTGCGCCCGTGGGTGCCGGCCGCCGATCGGCCGCGGTACGAGCGCTGGATCCGCTCGACGTTCGCGCTCGGCAAGCGCCTGGGGCTCGTCCCGGCCGCGGGTGACGACGCCGATCGCGAGCGCCTGCGCGGCGCGGTGGTCGCGCTGCTCGCGGACACTGGCGCCGAGCCGACCCTGCGGCGCGACGCCGTGACCCGGGCGCGGACGTGGCGGACCCAGCCGGCGGCGACCCGCGGGCTGATCCTGCGGCTCGCGGTCCGCGCCGATCCGACCGTGCACGACGCGCTCCTGGCCGAGTTCCCGCGCGAGACCGACCGGGTGATCCTCCGCGACCTCGCCGGCGCGCTCGGCGCCGTGCTCGATCCGCCGCGGCTCGAGGCCGCCCTCGCGCTCACGCTCGATCCGGCGCTCGACATCCGCGTCACGCTCGACATCCTCGGTGCCGCGACCGGCCACGAGGCCACGCGCCCCGTGGTCGAGGCGTTCGTGCGCGCCCACGTCGACGAGCTGCTCGCGCGGATGCCGCGCCAGGCCGGCGCGCGGCTGGTCACCTGGCTGACCGCGAGCTGCGACGCCGCAGCGATCGAGCCCGCCCGCGCCCTGGCCGAGGCCAAGCTGCTCGGTCGCCCCGGCGCCCGCCGCCGGATCGACCAGGCCCTCGAGCGCCTGGCGCAGTGCGCCGCCGTGCGCGGCTTCATCGAGCCCGGCGTCGCCGCCTGGGCCCACCGGCTGTAGGCGCGGACGATCGGGCGGGCCGCGAGGAGGAGGCGCGGCAAGGAGTCGGGCGCGGCGGGACGGCGTGGGACGGCGGGGGGACGGCGGCCTGGCTCGCCGGGCACGCCGGCATGGATACGAGCAGTTTCAGCTGCTTGCAGTCGCTCCGCGGGGGCAACCGGTTTCCTTCGCCCCGACGCGCAACCGACGCGAGCCATGGCCGATAGGCGGGCGTGAACGATCGCGACCGGCTTCGGCGCCCAGAACACAGCCGCCGCACTGGCCCCTCATCGGGGCCGAAGGCGGCGCGCGGCGGCGCCGGTGCCACGACGCGGAGCATCCCCGCGCGCCCGGCGAGCCAGCTCCCGCTGGCGGTCCAGCGCAAGGAGTCGATCGCGGACACGGGTCGAGCAGCTCTGCCCGCCGCACGAGCCGACACCTTCTCGCTGGTGTCCGGACTCGACTGGGACCGCGAGGCCGTCGACGTGCAGGCCAAGGCCGAGCCTGCGCCGCTGGCCGACAGCACCGCGCCCATCCAGCGCCGGGCCGACACGGGGTCCGCGACCGCGTCGGGGCCCGACGTCCATGGCGCCGCGGCCCACGGCATCTCCGGCGCCGCCCGACCGCTGCCCCACCTCGACCAGCTCCAGCAGGCCTTCGGGCCGGGCCACGACCTCTCCGGCGTCCGTGCCCACGTCGGCGGCGCGGCCGCCGAGGGCGCACAGGCCATGGGCGCCACCGCGTTCGCCACCGGCCGCGACGTCGCCTTCGCCGCCTCGCCCGACCTCCACACCGCCGCCCACGAGGCCGCGCACGTCGTCCAGCAACAGCACGGGGTCCAGCTGTACGGTGGCGTCGGCGCGGCCGGCGACACGTACGAGCGCCACGCCGACGCCGTCGCCGACCGCGTCGTCGCCGGCCGGTCCGCCGCCGACCTCTTGCCCTCGACGTCCGGATCCCGGACATCAGGCGACGGCGCCGTCCAGCGGCAGGCCGCCCCTGCGGAGGACAACCTCGCCGACGTCAGCGCCGCCCGGTTCCTCGAGGAGGCGACCCGCAAGCGCGCCGACGTCACCGCCCGTGAGTACGTGCGCGCCCACCTGCTGCCGCACATCGGTCCGGCGCTGCGGCAGCATCTGGCCGGCGAGCACTTCACGCTGCCACCGCGCCTGACCTGGGGCGACACCGACCGCGCGCTGGGCCTCGAGGTGCTCGAGCGGATCGACGACGTGTTCGGCGGCGACAACTTCCACGGCCTGCCCGACCTGCTCGCGGGCGCCGCGCCGGACCTCTGGACGCTGGTCGACCAGAACCGGCTCATCACCGCCGCCGCGGAGCGGACCTTCGGCGAGGTGTTCGAGGGGGCCACGCAGCGGGTCACCACGTCGAAGGACCTCAAGACCGGCGCCAAGGGGCCCATCGCCTGGCGCCCGCAGGTCGGCGTCGCCATCGCCTCGCGCTTCCACGAGGCGATGACGGCGTCGCTGGCCCGCGTGGCCCAGCGCTACGTCGCCGCGTTCGACGCCCACGCGGCGGCCGCCGGGTCGGCGGCGCACGCGCAGCCCGTGACCTCGGCCGACCTGGTCCCGTCGGCGCCGATGGATCGGCTGGTGGCGCGGGTGCTGGCCCGCGACGCCATGGTGACCGTCACGCCGGCAGGCCCCGGCCAGAGCCGCGCTGCTGAGCATCACAAGACCCGCCGCATCAAGTCCCTGGTCTGGCTGGCCGAGCCGGGCATGTGGAACTGGGTCAAGGTCCTCGACCCCGCCGACGCCACCGCCGAGGAGGTCGCCTGGCACCTGTGGAAGGACTACTCGGCGGCGCACCGGCTCGAGGTGTCGCCACCGCTGTTCGGCCTCACGGCCGAGGACGCCGCCGAGTTCCCGGAGGCGCGACAGCAGCAAGGGATCGTGGCGGCGGGCACCGACGCGGCCCGGGCCTCGCGCCGCCTGGCCCACATCACCGGCGACCAGGCCACGACGGATCGCCGCGGGCAGCTCACCCACAGCAAGGCCGGCACCGAGGCGGCCCGCGGGCAAGCGCGCGCCGTCGCTCCGGACGCTGAGCCCGCGACCCCGGCCGCCGCCGCCGCCGCGCCGGCCAGCACCGCCGATGCCTACGGCCGCGTCGTCCAGATCCTCGACGCCATCGCGCGGCAGGTGGCCCCGATGGGCCTCGGCACCGAGCTGGCGCCGATCCGCCTGCGCGCGTTCTTGAGCCTGCAGCGCGGCGACGGCGACCCGGCGATCGCCGCCGCGTCCTTGCCCCTCGTCATCGCCCAGGAGCGGCTGCTGGCCCAGGTGGCGGTGCCCATCGCGCAGCTCGCCCGCCAGGGCCGCGCCGGCGCCGCGCCCGCGCTCCTCGACGCGACCCGGGACCTCCTGCGGGTGGTCGCGCTGTCCGAGCACCCCGCCGTCGCCGAGGCGGCGCTGACCGAGGCCCTCGCGCGCCAGCAGCTCGCCTCGGTCGATAGCCTCGAGGCGCTCCTGGCGCGCGCCACCCAGAGCGTGGGATCGCTCGCGCTCAACCCAGATGCGACGCGGGGCGCGCGCCGGGACAGCGCGGCCGAGTTCGGCGCCAGCCTGGGCGCGCGCCACCAGGCTCTGCGGACGCGCGTCGCCGAGCTGCGCGCCCGGTTCACCGCCGGCGAGCAGGTCTCCGCCATCGAGATCGGCGACCTCACCACGGACGTCGAGACGCTCGAGGTCGAGTCGAACATCCTCGCGCTGAGCGGCGACCTGCCTCAGGTCATCGCCGCGCTGACCACGCTGTCAGACAAGGTCTCCCAGATCGTGCTCGGCGACGCCGGCGACCAGGTCGACCTCGCCGGCGAGGGGCGCGACCTGCGCGAGCGGTTGACGCGCATCCACGATCACTGGCTCAACGCCCACCGCGCGCTGGGCAAGGTGAACAAGTGGACCGACGTGAACCTCCGGCGCGAGCTGGCCACGCGGAGCCTCGCCGAGCTTCGCGAGGAGCTGGCGGACCTCGGCGGCGACGCCCGCGTCGCCACGTACCTGCGGACCGCCTACGCCGCGGTCGACGACGGGTACACCCGCGACGCGCTCTTCAAGATCGGCGCGATGATCGGCGTCGCCGTGATCTCCGCGGGCGCCGGCGCCGTCATCGGCGGCGCCGTGGGCGCAAGCACCGTCGCCGGCCAGGTGGCCGCCATCGCCACCGAGACCCTCGTCAACGCCGGCCTCTCCGCCGCGGTCACCGGCGGCGACTTCAGCACCGAGCTGGTCGCCAACGCCGCCGCGACCGCGGTCACCCTGGGCACGCTGTCGGTGGCGCAGAAGGCGCTCGCCTCCACCCGCCTGGTCAAGACCCTCGCCGCCGTCCGCGCCGCCGGTGGCCCCGACGGTGCCGCGGCCGCGCTGGCCCAGTTCGCCCTCTACGGGGTCACCCTGACCGGCGCCGTCGTCGCCGGCATGGAGGCCGACTCCGTTGCCCGTGGCCAGGGCGGCATCGGCATCTCGACCCTGCCGACCCAGGCCAGCCATGGCCTGGCCATGCTCATCGGCCAGGGCATCGTCCAGCGCCTCGCCCACCGCCAGATCGAGTCCCTGCGCCGGCTCGGCGCCCGCGGCCGCGAGGTCGCCGCCAGCTACCTCCGCGCGCGCCGGCTCGCCAAGCGCGCCGCCGCCCACGACGACCCCGCCGCCACCCTCCGCGCCATCGAGGCCGAGCGCGCCGCCTACGCCGCCGACCTGGCCCTGCACGAGCACCTGCTCGCCCACGGCGACCTCGACGCCGCGCACCTCACCGAGCGCCGCGCCGCCGCCATCATCGACGAGAACCGCGCCCGCATCGCCGACCTCGACACCGCCGCCGCCGAGCTCGCCGGCCTCCAGCCCCTCATCGAGGGGCACGCCTACCGCGGCTCCGCCGCCCAGGTCGACGCCGCCGCCGCCCAGTACCAGCACCGCGGCTATACCCTCGAGCCCGGCACCACCGCCGCCGGCGACCGCACCGTCACCGCCGTCAGCCCCGACGGCGCCACCCGCATCGAGCTGGTCGCCACCGGCGCCGCCGCCCCCGCCGCCCACGAGCGCCCGACCGACCGCTTCCCCGCCGTCGACGAATCCGGCGGCCCAGCCCACGACCGCACGACGACGCCGATGCCCGCCGTCGACGAGACCGGCCGCCCAGCCCACGAGCGCACCACGACGAAGATGCACGCCGTCGACGAGGCCGGCCGCCCGACTCATGAGCCCACGACGGCAAAGATGCACGCTGTCGGCGAAGCCGGCCGCCACGCCCGTGCGCCCGACTACGGCTCGGTCACCGCCGAGGCGCTCGCCGGGGGGTACCAGCTCCCGGGCAAGGAGCACGGTGTCGATCCCGAGTGGTACTACTACCGCGACAAGCGCAGCACGCCCGGCGAGTATGAACTCGCAGTGCGGCCAGAGGCCCCCGCCGGAACGCCACGCCTCCGCGCCGTCGTTGAAGACGGCGCGTTCGTGCGCCTCGAGGTGCAGAAGGCACGGTCACCGGCGACGCCAACGCCTATCGAGCCAATCGCAGATGAACGACCAGCACCGGCCGTTGACGGAGCTGAGGGCGTCAGGGCGAACACGCCGGGGTCGCCTGCCCCTGTCGAGCCTGCCACACGCGGGCGCAAGCTCCCGGAGGTACCGATCAGGAAGCAGGACTTCGCGTACACCGCGAAGCCCGACGGCGCGTACTTTCGAATCGACTACAAAGGGAGGGATGTCCGTGGGAACGAGTATGCCCTGGGCCATGGGAAGGTCCGCGTCGATGACGTCGGTGCTCCGATGGAGTACCCAGAGTTCGGGCTACATTCGGACGCCGATGGAGTGAACGGCGAACGGATCGTCGTTCGTATCTACGATGATGTCGCAGTGGAGCTGGCTCGAAGTGCACCGGAAGGCGAGCCCGTCGGGGCGCGCGGCGTCGGCGAACCCTCGTCCCTCACCCGCTTGGCGATCGATACGATGGTGAAGGAGTACGACGCGCGCTGGGGCCACCCTCCGGAGGCGCTGCAAGGCCATCTGGCCTGGTACAACAAGCTGAACTTCCAGCGCGAGTACTTCAAGTTCAAGAGCGCGGGGCTCTCCAATGATGATGCAGGCATCGCGGCGATCAAAGCGATCTCCTTTGGCGCAGCACGGGTCGACGCTGGCTACGGCGATTTCTACGTGAAGTGCACTGGGACCGAGCGTGTAGATCTCGGCGAACCTTATGGGCGGCAGCGGGTTCCAAAGAAGATCGAAGTGATGGCGTACAGAACCAAGGAAGTGTCATGAGCGAACTCGAGAAGGCCCTTGGACGGCCGCTAGATCCTGCGCAACGTTCGTCGGTCGCCCTCTTGACCTCACTTGCGAGGGTGCAGCTTGGCGAAGCTGCGGCGTTGGCGCGGCGCTCGAAGCTCATGGCGGTGGACTATTTGCAGTTCCATGTGCAGCACTCCGATCTGGACGCTTCCGCGCAGTTCATCGACGAAGTCCTCCTTGGTGGAGCGGACGTCGCAACATGGGGCATCCGCGACGTCCTCCTGGTGGCCACGCCACCGGCTGATGCCGCCCTCGTCGGGGGTGCCGCTGGATACCTGGGCGCGATCGTCAGCGCATGTTCGTCAGCCGCCTGGGTCCGCATCGAGCCCGGCTTGGGCGAATGGATGCACGACACCTGCGGCGCACCCGGACCGCTCGTCCGCAACGTCAACTACACGTGGACGCCGCCTGATGGGCTAGAGGCGTGCTGGCTGTCCGATGAGGTGATTGAGACTGTTTCGGAACCCGCTATCGGATGGCGGCGATGGCTCGCCGGGCGGGTGGCGTGGCAATGCAAAGACCGCGCGTCCGGTGCGAGCACCTTCGATGCCGCCAAGGTGCAAGCGCTTGCGTCTAGTCCCATCAGCGACGATGGGCGCATCGCGCTGCGAGGCCTCCTGCAAGAGGTGGCGTTGCCAGCAACCGGAAGAGCACCGGGATTCCGCGGCCCCGACGACTGGTATCGGGATCTAGCGCGTTGACCGAAGGATTCGGGGGATCCCGGGTTTCGGGTGGCTCAACAATGGCATGAAAACAAGAGGTTGGGCGTTGTCGGGCAGCGGGCGCTGCCCTCGCAGCGGCCTGCAGCCGCGGCCCGCCAGCGACGAGGACCACGGTCAAGGGTCGCGCCAGCGACGGCCGAAGGCCGCTTGCCCAGCGTTGGTCCGAGGGCCGGCCTGCACGAGGCCCCCAAGACCGACCTCGACGGGGGACCCGAAACCGGAAGGCCAGGATTCGCAGGGTGAAAATGCTGGACGCGATCGGGGGACGCTGCATCAGTCCGCCGTCGTTCGAGAGCGCTCGATACTGCGTCTTGGCCAGCGAACGATTCGACGACCTCGCCGGACTGATCGTCGGCTACCTAGCCGCGGATGACCGACGCCGCCTACCGCTCCCCGCGGGAGCCGTAGGGTCGCCCGGCCACGAGCCGTCCCCGGCTGGGCCATCCCCCCGCGACGCTCAGCGATCGAGGAAGGCGAGGGCGTTGCCGCCGAGGACGCGGTCGATGTCGCGGGCGGGCAGGCGCAGGCGCTGGACCCAGCCGCGGATGGCGCCGTAATCGTAGGCGCCGTCGGGATCGTGGAAGCCGTAGGGGGCGTCGGTGCCGTAGAGGACGCGCTCGGGGCCGACCGCGGCGACCGCGTCGCGCACCAGCGCCTCGTCGAGGTACGGGCTCGAGACGTCGAGGGCCAGGCGGCGATCGTCGCGGATCGCGCCCCAGATGCGATCGTAGTGCGGGATGCCAGCGTGGGCGAACACGAGGCGCAGCCGGGGTGCGGCGTCGGCTAGCACCCGCCAGGCGCCGCGCGCGCCGAAGCCGAGGTGGATCAGGATCGGCAGGCCGAGCTCCTCGCAGCGCCGGGCGATCGGCACGGCGTCGATCATCGGCCACCCGTGCCAGTGCGGGTGCAGCTTGACGCCGATCATGCCGGGCACCGTGCGCCAGCGCTCGAGCTCGTCGAGCCCGACCCCGGCGCGGGGGTTGAGGAAGATCCAGCCGAGGAACCGGGTCGGGTGCGCGCGCACGACCTCGGCCACGCTGGCGTTGTCGGGGCGTGGGTAGATCTCGTAGACCTGCCCGCCCAGGCGCAGGTCGCCGCCGTCGGTGATGGTCGCCTCTGCGACCACCCGCGCGAGCGGGTGGCAGGGCGAGCGCATCAGCCGGCGCACGACCGAGAGCAGCCGCGCCGGGGTCTCCGGCAGGGGATCGTTCATGCACGGGATCAGGGCGACCTGGTCGATCCCGCGCTCGTCCATCTGGGCCAGCAGCTCCGGCACCGCCAGCATGCGGGGCTCGTAGTGGGCGTGGACGTCGACGACCGTCACCCGGGGAGTATGCCGGGCCAGCGGGGCCGACGATAGGCCCCCGCAACCCGCGGTGTCCATGCGTTGACCGTGGTCGCCGACCCGGTACAGACTCGGGACATGCCGCGTCTGTACCGGGTCGACAACAACGAGACGATCGGCCAGATCACCGACAAGCAGCTCCAGTTCCTCGTCGACATGCTCGAGGAGGAAGACCAGGACGATCAGGACTACTACATCAACCAGGACACGCTCGAGCTGTTCTCCGACAACAACTGCGACCCGGAGCTCCTGGCGCTGCTCGAAGGCGCGCTCGAGGACGGCGAGGACGGGATCGACGTCGCCTGGGAGTGACGACGCGGCGGCGGGGCCCGCGGCGCCTCGGCTGAACCCGCCAGGAGCGTCGTCGACGGCCCGGTCAGCGCGCGCGTAGGGCCGGCGCCAGCGACATCGCGAACGCGCGGGCCCGGGGACGTCTCAGGTTCGGTCAGCGCAAGAGCGCGTAGAGCGCGACCGTCGCCAGCGACATCGCGAACGCGCGCACGGCCGACAGCGGCGCCTCGTCGGCGGCGCCCAGCGGCACCGTGGTCGCGCGCTCAGCCTCGACCCAGACCCGGACCTGCTTCTCGCCGGTGCCGGCGGCGACCGACACCTCGGCGTAGCCGGTGGGCACGCCGGTGATGACGATGCGCTCGGTGCGCGCGCCGTGGACGACCAGCTGGCCGTTGACGACGACGGTCACCGACGACGCGACCGCGGTGAACATGAGCTCCACCTGGCCGGTGGCCTCGGCCGGCGTCGACGGATAGCGGGCGTGGACGTCGTGGGCGCAGCCGAGCAGGGAGAGGAGGACGGAGAGGAGGAGCGCCAGGGCCGGCGCGCGCAGGGTTCGAGTAGGCATGCGCGCTTGGTCGCGGGACCCGCCGCCGACGTTGCCCGGCGATCGATCCGCACGCCGGTGTGCTTCGTATCGTTCACCGAAGATGGGCCATACTGCTGTCGTGGCCAACCCGATCGCGCTGGGCCAGGTCGAACCCCGCCTGACGATCGCGGAGCTGTTGCGCGATCACCCATGGCCGGGCGAGCACGGGCGGGGTCGGCTCGAATGGCTGTGGGCGATCGACGTCGATCTCGCACCTGCGGCGCTGTGGCCGCTGGTGTCGGACGTGTCGCGCCTCAACCGCGCGCTCGGGAACCCGGAGATGGAGTTCTTCGAGCGCGACGGCGTGCGCCACGGGCGCGCCCGCTACAACGGTGTGCCCCACGAGTGGCACGAGGTCCCGTGGGAGTGGGTCGCGGGGCGCTGGTTCACGTTCACGCGCCTCTTCAGCCGCGGCGGCATGCGCGCGCTGCACGCGATCCACCGCTTCGAGCGCCTCGGCCCCGACCGCACGCGCCTGTACGTGTACTTCGGCGTGGTGCCGCGGTCGCGGTGGCTGTCGCCGGTGGTGCGCTGGTCGATGGCGAGCATGGGCCGCAAGTACCGGCGGGTGATCCCGCGGCTGGCGCACGGCCCCGCGGGGCTGGCGCTGCCCGAGCCGCTGGTCGCCAGGGGCGCGGTCCGGCCCGAGGCTGCCGCGCGGCTCGACGCGCTGGTGGCGGAGCTGCGCGCCCGCCCGGTGCCGGGACCGCTGGTCGATCACCTGGCCGAGCTGGTCGCGCACGGCGATGATCTCGACGTGTGTCGCGTGCAGGTGCGCGCGCTGGCCCGGCGGTGGACGGTCGACGAGGACGAGCTCTTGCGCACGTGCCTGCACGCCACGCGCGTCGGGCTGCTCGAGCTGGTGTGGGACGTGGTGTGCCCGCACTGCCGCGGCGTGCGCGCGTCGGCGGTCGAGCTCGATCGGATCCCGACCGACGGCACCTGCCAGGTGTGCGACGTCGCGTTCGGGACCAGCGAGGCGGTCGAGGTGTCGTTCCGCGCGCACCCGGCGCTGCGCTCGGTGACGCCGCGGACGTACTGCAGCGCGGAGCCCGCGACCAAGACCCACATCCGCGTCCAGCGCGCGCTGGCGCCCGGCGCCGACGCGGCGATCGCGGTCGAGCTGCCGCCGGGACGCTACCGCCTGCGGACCCTGGGCGAGCGCGGCCTGGCCGGGTTCCTCGACGTGCGGCCCGACGCGGAGTCCGGCGCGGGCGGGCGCGACGGCGTCACCTGGCGCGCGACGACCGCGGTCGGCGAGGCGACCGCGGCCGCCACCGCCGAGCTGGCGCTGGTCAACGACGCCACGACCCCGCGGACGTTCATCGTCGAGGGCGCCGGCCCCGCCGAGCTGGCGCTGCGGCCGGGCAAGCTGTTCTCGATGCAGGAGTTCCGCGATCTGTTCAGCGAGGCGTTCCTGGGCGCCGACGTGCAGCTCGCGGTCGGCGAGCAGACGATCCTGTTCACCGACATCGTCGGCTCGACCGCGATGTACGCGCAGCGCGGGGATCCGGCCGCGTTCGTGACCGTGCGCGATCACTTCCGCGTGCTGTTCGAGCTGATCGGCCAGCACCGCGGCGCGGTCGTGAAGACGATCGGCGACGCGGCGATGGGCGCGTTCACCGACCCCGCCGACGCGGTCCGATGCGCCGAGGCGATCCAGCGGCGCTTCGGCGCCGACGCACCAGTGCGGCTGCGGGTCGCGGCCAACACCGGCGCGTGCATCGCGGTCCGGCTCAACGCCAACCTCGACTACTTCGGCAACGCGGTCAACCTGGCGGCGCGGCTGCAAGGCCTGGTCGAGGCCGGGCAGATCGTCATCGCGGCGGCGACCGCGGCGGCACCAGGCGTGGCCGAGCTGCTGAGCGCGCGCC
Source organism: Myxococcales bacterium (assembly GCA_016717005.1). Lineage (NCBI taxonomy): Bacteria > Pseudomonadati > Myxococcota > Myxococcia > Myxococcales > Myxococcales bacterium. The sequence continues at coordinate 933,338 of JADJUF010000037.1, forward strand.
GCGCCGAGACCCTGACGACCACGGTCCGCGGCATCGCTGGCGAGGTGACCGTGCGGCGCTGGCGCGTCGAGTAGCACCGCGCTCCCCCTGCCGAGCACCACACCCGTGGCGCATGGGGGCGAGGGCGCGGCGCGCGCCCCGGCGATTGTTGGGTCGCGCCACCAGCTGTGGGATGATCCGACGGTCGCAGCCGGGATGCTGCGCAACTGTCGGGGATCGTGAGGGCGATCCCCAGGCACGCGCCATGCACAACCCTCGATGCCCGGGTCACCCGGTGTGGAGGAACGATGCGTCTCACCCCTATCTTGTCCTTGTTCGTGCTCGCGGCCGCCTGTGGCGGCGATGACGGCAACAACCCGTCGCCCACGATCATCCCCGGCGGCGGCATCCACGACCCCGGCATCGACGGCGTGGTCCACGTCTACGTCATCGACAGCGCCACCGACGCGCCGATCGCCGGCGCCGGCGTGCGCGTCGGGACGCTCGAGGGCACGACCGACGCGACCGGGCTGTTCACTGCCAAGGGCGACCTGACGGGCCCGCAGATGATCGTCGCCAAGGCCGCCGGCTATGCGAGCGGCGTCTGGGTCGGCGCCGACGGCGCCAACGTGACCGCCAACCTCGACAAGACCCCGACGCCGACGACCCCGCCGCCCCAGGCCGAGATCTCCGGCACGATCGTCGGCTGGGACGCGGTGCCAACGCCTGCGGCTGACCACCTGACCGCGGCGCTGGTGACGTACTCGCAGGACCGCGCGCTCGGCGCCGCCGACAGCGATCTACCGCCCCCGCCGAGCGGCGGCCAGGTCCCGTCGAACGTGTGCGTCAAGTCAGCGTTGGCGTCACCGCCGTGCGCGTGGCGCATCAACGCGCGGGTCGGCACCGTGGCGGTGTTCGCGTACATGGCCGACATCGACACCCGCGGCACGCCGGCGTCCGACGACGACGTCTTCACGATCACCGGCTTCGCGACCGCGCCCAACCTGACGATCGTCGCCGGCGCGGCCCAGGCCAACGTGAGCCTGACGCAGCTGGCGGCGGGCAGCACGACCACCGCGTCGGGCAGCTTCGGCGCGCCGCCGGCGGGCCTCACCGCGTCGATCGGCATCGTCGGCGTGGACATCGGCGACGCCGGCGTCATGCGGATGCCGCCGATCGCGCCGTCGATGACGACGACGGTGGTGCCGAGCCTGTCGGCGATCCCGGGCTCGACCTACGAGTTCATCGCGCTGGCCCAGGAGGACGTCACCGACGGCACCGCGGCGCAGTCGATCGTGCTGCGGCGCGGGCTGACCAGCGCGTCGAGCCTGTCGGCCGGCGACTGGCTGCCGCCGCCGTCCGGGCTGTCGTCCGATCGCGCCAGCGCGTCGTTCGCGGCGGTGGCCGGCGCCAGCGCTCACGTGCTCGAGTTCGACACCAACGCGGGCAGCGGCACCGGCAACCGCCTGATGAGCCTCGTCGTCCTCGACGGCAGCAGCACCGTGACGCTGCCCGTCGACTTCGCGCCGCTGCCCAGCGGCGGCCTGGCCTACAAGGTCAGCGCCTTCGACGCCGGCGCCGACTTCGACCCCCGCGACTTCGAGATCAACGACCTCGACACGGTCCTGGACCGCCTGTCGAGCGAGACCATCAAGCTCAACTGACCGGACGGCCGTCCGGTCCCCTGTCGGCTATGGGCGGGACCAGCGGGCGATGATCGGGACGCCGAGGAGCCGCGCGGTGTCGTCATCGGGCACAAGGACGATCGCGGCAGGGGGGATTGGGTCGGCGGGGTCGGCGGCGATGATGAACGGCCACGCGCCGCGGGCGCGGGCCTCGACGAGGTAGCGGGCGGGGCGCGCGCGGCCGCGGTCGTTGGGCACCAGCAGCGGCCCGAGCTGCGGCGCGAGCCAGGTGCCGAGCTCGAGCAGATCGACGTCGTCGTCCGCGACGATCGCCAGCGCGCTGGTCGGCGGGGTGGCCTCGCTGTCCACGACCGTGCCGAGGCGCGGCGGCAGCTCGTCGAGCGCGTCCGCGAGCGCGCGGCGCAGCCGGACCCGGCCGCGCCGCCAGCGCGCCACGCCCAGCGCCGCGAGCGTGCCGCGCCCGAGCGCCTCGTCCCAGCGGCTCCGGACGACGCCGGCCAGCTCGACCGCGGCGACGCCGTCGTGGCCGCACAGGTGCGCGCCGTAGAGCAACGTCAGGGCGACCGCGAGGTCATCCGGGAGCGCGAACCTCCGACCGACCTCGGCCAGCGGGCAGTCGGCGAGCGTCGGCGGCTCACCGCCGGTGCCCGACATCACCGAGCGCGTCCACGCCGCGACGTGATCGCGCCAGCTCGGCGGTGCGATCGGCGCCACCCAGGTCGCGCCGCTGGCCTCGGCCCGAGGCGCGGCGGCGCGCACGCGCTCGCGCCAGGCGGTCAGGCGATCGGCCACGTTGCCCGACGCGGTGACCGCGTCGACGACCGGCACCGGCACGGCGGCGTCGAGGCGGACCGCGCGGCTCGTCGCGACCGGCGGCGCGTCGACGACGTCGGCGCGGCCGGCCAGCGGCACCACCTCGAGGCCGCCGCCGCGCACCGCGACGACGACGCCCTTGCCGCTCGGCAACCAGCAGCCGTCGTCGAGCACGAGGTCGAGCGGCGTCAGCGGCGAGCGCCCCGACAGGTCGAGCGTCCAGGCGGCGCCGCTCGCGCCGATGATCAGCAGGGTCTCGCTGGCGCCGTCGGCGACCACCCGCGCCGCGGGCTCCGGCAGCTCGACCCGCGCCGGCTGCCCGTGGTTGACCAGCGGGATCACTTCGACCCGCGGCCCCTCGGTGGCCGGCACCATCCACACCTGGCGCGTGCCGCCGCCGACGAAGCGCAGCGGCGCCGGCTTGTTGAGGCGGAACCGGCGCACCGGCGCGCGGCTGATCGGATCCCACTCCTCGATCAGTCCGGCGGTGGACGCCACGAACCGACCGCCGCTGAAGGCGCCGGCGCAGTGGATCGGCGTGCGCAGCGGCAGCGGCCACATCGCCAGGTCCTTGCGCGCGACGTTGACCACCGCCGAGCCGGTCGGCCCGGTCAGCCACAGGTGGTCGCCCGAGCCGGCGGCCAGGTACATCACCGCGCGCACGGTCAGCTCGCCGACCGCGGTCGGGCCGTGGGGATCGACCGTGTGCACGCGGGTGGTGCCGTCGTGGCGCGCGACCACGACCAGGCGCACCGGCGCGGCGAGCAGCGCGACGTCGCACTCGCTGGCGCCGGGGTCGATACCGACCTCGCTGTCGGCGACGAGCGTGGTGGCGTTGATCAGATCGATGTGATCGCCCGCGACCCGCGCGAGGACGCTGCCGTCGGGCGAGATCAGCAGGCGCGCGGTCGGCGCGCCGGCGGGGTCGACGGACATCGCGCCATCGTACTCCGCCGGCCCGGGGCGGTCACTCGGTCAGGACGCGCATGCACGCCTTGGTCGGCTTGCCGAACGGCGGCAGATCGGCGCGCGCGCCCGCCCCCAGCTTGACGCAGCGGTAGCCGTCGCCGCACTGCTCGTCGGTCGAGCACTTCTTGGTGCAGCGCCCGTCGGCCGCCACCTGGTCCTCGCCGCGGAGCCCGTGCTCGAGGCACAGGTACGAGCGGCAGCCGATGCTGTAGCTGCAGGTGTCGCGGTAGGGCCCCTGCCCGAACATGTTCCACCACACCAGCACCGCGATCGCGAGGATGACGGCCCCGACCACGGCGGTCCCGGCGCGCTCCTTCACCTTGGTCCAGCGGCCCATGCGCCGACTCTACCGCGCGTCAGTACGGCATCATCGGCACGCCGCCCTGGGCCTGGGCCTCGCCGTACTGCTCCATGCCGTAGATCGTGCCGGCGCCGGCCCACGCGGCCTTGTTGACCGTCCACGCGGCGGCGTCGGTCGCGGCGTTGCCGACCGGGTTCGCGACCGCCCCGACCACGTCGGCGCCGGTGTTCCAGACCGCGTCGGCCGTGCCCTCGCGCTTGTCGAGCTGGCCCTGGACCGCGTTGGTGACGGGGGCCGCGACGCCGTTGACGCCCTCGAGCGCCGCCGACTTGGTGGTCCGCGCCGAGCTCTTGATCTTCTCGTAGACCGACAGGAACGCCTTGTCGAGCGCCTCGTTGGCCTGCTGGAGCTGCTTGTCGACGGTCTCGGCGATCGCGGTCACCGCGCTCACCGCGGCGTCGCTGCCGCCCTCGATCTCGAGCAGCTGGGTCTTGGCGCCGCTGATCTCGGTCTTGAGCTCGGCGACGATGTCGGTCGCGCCGTCGCCGATGTCGGCGTTGCCGGCCTCGAGCTGCGCGGTCTGCTTCTTGTCGCGGTTGGTGGTCGAGGCCTTGATCTGGTTCTTGTAGTCCTCGACCTTCGACTCGACCTGGGCGACGCCGGTGTCGGCGGCGCCGGCGACGTAGCTGGCCGCGTCGCGCACCAGGGCCGCGTTGTGGGCCTCGTCGGCCTCCTCGTCGGCGGCGCCGGCTCGTCGCCGCTGGCCGCGACCTCGTCGCCGGCCGGCTCGCTCGATGACGGCTCGCTCGACGACGGCTCGCTCGACGACGGCTCGGGCTGCACGCTCTGGTCGGGCTGGCCGTCGCCGTCGGTGTCGGCGGTCCCGCCGCCCTGGGCCGCGGCCTCTTGCGCCGCCTTGGCCGCCGCCGCCTCGGACTTGGCCTTCTCCTCGGCCGCCTTGGCGTCGGCGCGGGCCTGCTTCACCTCGGCGGTGATCTGCGAGATGAACTGGTTCGCGGTCGCGGCCTCGGCCTTGAGCTGCTGCTCGAAGCTGTTGATGTCCTGCAGGAACGTGTCGGCCTCGGTGAGGTTGGTGTCGGCCTCGGCGATCGACTTCTCGGCCTCCCCGGTCTCCTTCTGCGAGGTCGTCTTGACCTCGTCGGCCTTCGCCGCCGGCCTTGTCCGAGGTCTCGGCGCCGGTGTCGGCCACGCCCTTGGCGCGGGCCTGCTGGTTCTTCAGCGCGCCCGAGTACGCCTTCATGTCCGCCATCGACACGCCGCACAGGCCGCGGAGGATGACGTCGGCGATCTTGCCCTGGATCCACCCGAAGATCTCGGCGGCCTTGTTCTTGGCCCAGCGCTTGATGCGCCCGATGATCCGGCCCCAGAAGCCCTTGCTCTCGGGCTCGGGTAGATCGACCGCGGCCTTCTGGCCGGCGGCGCTCTTGCCCTCGTTCTGCTTGGCGTCGGCCTGCCCGGCCTGCGTGGCGCCGTCGCCGGCGGCCTGCTGGTTCTGCTGGGTCACCTGGCCGGCGGCCTGGGTGTCGGCCTTGTGGGTCGCCGCCTCGGCCTTGCGCTTGGCGGCGTACTCCTCGTACTTGCCGTAGGTGGCGAGCGTGTCGACGGCCTTCTGCTTGGCCGACACCTGCCCCTTCTTGAACTCGATCGTGATCTTGCGCATGAAGGAGAAGTCCTTCATCGCCATCGTGAACTCGCCGCCGGGCGCGAGCAGGTGCGGCCAGTACGGCAGCGGCTCGCCGCCGCCGCCGTCGCCGCCCGCGTCGGGCGTACCACCGCCGGCGCCGCCGGTGTCAGCCGCGGGCTCGGCCGGCGTCGCCGCGGCCGGCTCGGCGGCCGGCGTCGCGCCAGCAGGCGTCGCCGCGGCCGGCGTCGCGCCAGCAGGCGTCGCCGCGGCCGGCGTCGCCGCGGCCGGCTCGGCCGTCGGCGTCGCCGTCGGCGTCGCGGTCACGCTGGGCGCCGCGTCAGGGTTGGCGTTCTGCCGCGCGGCGCTGACCGGGGCGTTCTGGGTCGCGGGCGCCACCGGGGTCGGGGTCGGCGTCGACGGGGTCGCGGCCGGATCCTTCTTCTTGATCCCCGCCAGCATCGACCGCACCGTGCCGGCGATCGACGTCGTCGCGGCCTTCTTGACCACGAAGTCGTGGAACTCGGACTTCGACTCGTCCGGCACCGACAGCGCCGGCGCGCCGCCCAGCTTCTTGGCGGCGGCGCTGCTGCGCTCGTCGGCGTTGCTCTTGGCGCCGTCCTTGTCCCACGCCAGCGGGTTCTTGAAGTCGAACGCCTCGGCGTCCTCCCAGTTCTTCTTGTCGGGCTTCACCAGCTGCCCGACGCCCGGCATGTTCCACTTGCTGGGCGCGCCGTTGAACGACACGTCCTCGCCCTGCATCGCGTCGATCGCGGCGCCGCCGGCGTTGTAGAGATCGCTGGCCGCGCGCGCGCCCGACACGACCTTGCCGCCGGTCTCCTTGTACCACTTGGCCTGATCGATCACGCCGCCGCTGGGGCCGGTCGGCCGCTCGGCGCCGCCCGACAGCGCCTTGTAGTAGCGGTCGTCCTGCTTGCGGAGCTCCTCGAGCGGCTTGAGCTTCTTGTCGAGCGCCGCCAGCTCGGCGGTCTGGGCCGCGGTGAGATCCTTCTCGGCGATCTTCTTGAGGCTGTCGCGCTGGGCCTCGTCGCCCGCGAGCGAGCCCTCGAGCTCGCGCCGGCGCATGCGCGCCTTCTGGGCGTCGTCGGCGAACGCCGCCGGATCCTTGTCGCGCTTGGCCTTGAACTCCTCGTCGATGCGCTCGTTGGCGTCGGCGAGCTTGGTCGCGTCCTTGGTGCTCTTCTCGGCCGCGTCGGTCGCGGTCTTGGCCTCGGTCTTGGTGAGCGCGCCGACCTGGCTGGCCTCCTTCTCGAGCTGCCGCGCCTCGAGCTTGACCGCGCCGCGGCCCTTCGAGTTCGAGATGCCCTGGGACTTCATCTCGAGGTTCTGGGCCTGCTTCTTGGCGGCCTGCTCGCGCATCCACTTCTCGCGCGCCTCGGCGAGGTTGGCGACGTTCTCCTCGGCCAGCTTCTTCTGGTAGGCCTTGGTCTGGTCCTCGATCGACTGCGTGCCCTTGGCCAGGGACTTGGTCGCGTCCCAGTTCTCGCCGACCGAGCCGGCCTTCTTGCCGAGGTTCTCGACCCCCTGCTCGATGTCGATCTTGTCGGCGAACTTGTTCATCTTGGCGGCCCGCTCGTCGAGCGCCCTCATGAACTTGCCGTCGTTGATCTGGTTGATCTTGGTCTTGACGGCGGTGCTGAGCCGCGCGCCCTTGTCCTTGGCCCAGTCGGCGGCCTTGGTCGTGGCGTCCTTGACGATCTTGACCGGCTTCGAGTTGCCGACCGTCTCGGCGACCTTGCTCGCGGTGTTCTTGACGAACTGCGCCGGCTTGGTCTTGCCGGCCCAGGTCGCGGCCTTGCTGGCCTTGTCCTTGATGAAGTCGCCGGCCTTGGCGACCGCGCCCTTCTCGGCCTGCCACACGCCGTTGACGATGCGGCCCTTGACGCCGCCGAAGCCGAGCTTGCGGAAGACCTTGTCGACGAAGTTCTTGACGTTGCCGCTGATGCCCTTGGTCACGCGGCCGATCAGCGCCTTCGCGCGCTTGAACAGGCCGTTCATGATGCCCTTGCTCTTGCCGAGCATGCCCTTCATGAACTTCGGGCCGAACTGCATCGCCAGGCTGATGACGCCGCTGGCGGCGTCGTTGGCCTCGCTCATCATCTGATCGGCGCAGGCGGCCTTCTCCTCGGGCGACGCGCCCGCGGCGACCAGCTGGGCCAGGCGCACGCCGTTGAGCCCGGTCAGCACGCCCGACAGCGCGAACGAGATCACGTCGCAGATCAGGCCGACGATGTTGAGGATGCGCGCCACCGCCGACACCGCGGCGCCGATCGGCGGGAAGATCATCCCGAGCAGACCGACCACGGTCAGGATCAGGCCGATCTTGCCGCAGATGCTCCCGACCACGCCGGCGATGCTCTTGATCGCCGACAGCACCTTCATGATCGAGCCGAGGAAGCCCTCGGCCTTCTTGTACGGGTTGTTGCTCCAGACCGCGGCGATGTTCTTGCCCTCGCCGATCCAGTTGCCGGCCCGGGCCAGCGCGCCGTTGAGCCCGTCGCCGGCGCTGCCGATGTACGTGTCGATCTGGCCCTGGAAGCCCTGGGCGACGTCGCCCATCTGCTTGATCTTGGCGATCGTGTCCTTGGTGCCGGGCGCCTTGGGCTCGTACGCGTCGAGCGCGGCGCTGATGTCGCCGTCGCCGCCGGCCAGGGCCGCGATCATGTCGCCGCCGCCGCCGCCCGCCGCCGCGGGCCCGCCGCCCTTGGTCGCGGGCTTGCCGCCGGCCTTGCCAGGCTGCTTGCCGCCGCCGCCGTCGCCGCCGCCCTTCTTCGCCGGCCCGCCCTTGTCGCCGCCCTTGGCCGACGCAGGGGTCTGCACCGACGGCTTGGTCGCGGTCCCGGGCTTGGGCGGCGCGCCGGCGTCGGCGGGGGCGTCCTTCTCGTTCTTGGACACCTCCTCCTTCATCTCGTCGACGTGCTCTTGCGCCGCGCCCTTCTCGCTGTCGGCCTTGGAGCCGGCCTCGCCGAGCACGCCCTGCAGCCAGCCCATCGGCGAGTTCGCGATCTGCCCCTCGACCTTGGCCACGATCGCGGCGTCGGCCTCGGCCCCCGTCTGGGTCTTCGCGGCGTGCTTGGCGATCAGTGCTTGCGCGTCTCCACCGGCGGCGGCGGGGGCAGGGGTGGCCATGGTGGTCTCCTTCAGGCGCTCGGGCTGCTGGTGAGCTCGTCGGCCAGGCGGCGCGCCCGGCTCACGTCGTCGATCATCTTGGTGAAGCGGGCGCGCCCCATGTGGTCGCGCAGCGACTCGATGAGCCGCTCGAACATCGGCCGGACGCCGTCGCCCTGGACCTGGCGCAGCGCGTGGTAGCTCTCGGCGATCGTCCGGTACGCCGACGGGTAGTCGCCGTGGTTCTGGTAGATCTGCGACATCAGCCCGACCGCGGCGACGTAGCGGCCGAGGTCGCCGCCGGCGGCGCCGATGCGCGCGACCTCGATGCAGCGATCGAGCGCGCCGGCGGTCTTGTTGCGCTGGCTCATCAGGCCGGCCTGGCCGATCAGCGCCGCGACGTGCAGGTCGGTGAGGCCGTGCTCGAGCGCGCGATCGCGGGCGATCTGGATCACCCGGTCGGCCTCCTCGGCGCCCGCCAGGTCGCCGCGCGCCGCCAGCGCCGCGGCGCGGGCGATCCGGGCCTCGATCTCGTCGGCCGGGCTCGCGTGCTCGGTCGCGATGCGCACGATCTCGCGCAGCTGGTTGGCGGCGGTGGCCGCGTCGCCGCGGGCCAGCGCGTCGGTGGCCAGCACCTGGCGCGCGGTGAACACCGTGTCGACCCAGCGCGGCTCATGGCGCAGCTCGTCGACGAGCGCGCGCAGCTCGTCGAACGGCGCGGGATCGCCGGGCTCGTCGTGGAGCACGTCCTCGGCGATGCCCAGCGTGATCTCGGCCAGCGCCTGCTGCCACAGCGGATCGCGCGCGTCGGCCTGCGCGGCGACGACGCCCGCGGCCCCGCGCAGGGTCGGGCCGGCGACGGCGCGGTCGCCCCGCCGGATCCCGACGCGGCACGAGCGCGCCGCGATCGCGAACATCAGCGGGCCGGTGCGCTCGATGCGCTCGCCGGCCGACGACAGCACCGAGTCGGCCGCGGTCCAGTCGAGCTCGATCATCTTGATCGACGCCAGGCGCAGCAGCAGCCGTGCCTCGAGCGCCGGATCTTCGACCGGCTCGACGAGGGGGCCGGCAGCGTGGATGTTGGCGCGCACCACCGCTGCGCGGTGACCGAGCAGCGGATCGTCCTCCGCGAGGCGCACCGCGGCCGTCGCGCGCGCGGCCGGATCGGCCGCGGCGAGCTGGGCGCGCAGGGAGTCGAGATGCGCGATCATCGGGCGCATCGTAGTACGGCGGGATTGCGCCGATCCTTCCTGGGTTTCTATAATGTTTCCGATGACTGCCAGCGGCGCAGACCTGGTGGCCATCGCCCGGCTCCGGAGCGAAATCGCCATCCTCGCGCGCGGCGGCGAGTACGACCTTGCCCAGGCCCGGTTGCTGGAGCTGGCCACCCTCGACCTCCGGGTGGGGCTGCGGGCCGACGCGCTCCTGCGGACGCGGCAAGCTGCTGAACTTGCTAGAAGTGGCGGGCAGCTCGCGGAGGAGCTGCAGGCCGAGCTGCTGCTCGCGCTGGCCGAGGTCCAGGCGGGGTCGTTCACCGGTGCAGAGCAGGCCGCGGACACGGTGCTCCTGCGATCCGGTGCGCTTGAAGACCACATCAGGCGCCCTCTCGTTACATCCGCCTACCTTGTGCGCGGGATGGCGAGCCGCCGGGCGGGATCCCTGGTCCCGGCGCGGGTGGCGCTCGACCAGTGCCGGCAGCGCGCGGTGATGCTGGGGCGCGCGGACCTGTCGGCGCTGGCGCTGGCCGAGCTGGGCCTGGTCGAGCTCGCGGACGGCGATCCGGCCGCCGCCGCGGTCTGCTTCACGTTCGCGCGGGACGCGTTTGGGCTCGCGGGCCAGGACACGGTCGCGCGCGGGGTCGAGCTCTTGGCGCTCGACGCGTTCGTCGCCAGCGGCCGGCTCGACGAGGCCCGCGCGATCGCGACCGCCACGCTGGCCGACGCCGACGCCCGCGGCGACGACGAGCTGGCCGCGCGCGCGGCCGGCGTCCTGGCCGACGCGCTGGCGGCCGCGGGCGAGCGACCGCAGGCGCTGATCGCCGCCGACGACGCCGCGCAGCGGACGCGGCGGCTCACCGGGGAGCGCGGCCGGGCGCTCGCCGTGCGCGCGCGCCTGCGGCAGGCGACGCTGATCGACGATCCGGGCACCCAGGCGCTGCACCTCGAGGCCGCGGTCGACGGCGCGGTCGCGAGCGGCGACGCGGCGATCCTGGCGACGGCGCTCGACGCGCTGGTCGCGGGCGCGATGATGGCGACGCTGCCGCCGGCGGCGTGGGCCCAGGTCGCGGAGCTGGCGCGCGCGTGCCGCGCCGCCGGGCTTCTCCGCCTCGCCGACATGGC